>JAICVS010000202.1 GCA_025935195.1 Ktedonobacterales bacterium | reverse complement strand
GGTACTGCTCCTGCGCCACTTCGGTCAGGCCGTCAACGTAGACGCTCATCCGCCACTCGCGATGCGGATGGGGCCGTACTCCTTCTCGTAGAGCGCCAGCTTCAGCTTGACCTCGTCCAGCTGGCTCTTCGCGTCGGTGTACAGCCGCTTGTAGTTCTCGATGTCCGTGGAGCGCTCCACCCGCAGCTGGGTGCGCCACTCTTCGAGGCCGCCCTTCAGTGCCGCGAGCGCCATCTACCACCATCCAAACGGATTTGGTATCAGTGACCACGGCTGAACCGCAGTCAGAAAGCAGCTAAAGAACAGGCCGGATGCCCGTCTGGACACCCGGCCCGTCATGTTGCCTCGCGCTACGGCGTTAGTTCGCGAACGGCCCGAAGCCGTCGGGGAACGTGCTTGGCGCGGGAGCGCCGGTCCCATTGGTCCCGTTCGATCCGTTCGATCCATTGGGCGCGGCGGGAGCGTCCATCTCGCCGGCCGGGGGATGCAGGCCCACCGTCTCGGCGTTGGGGATGGGCGCCACCTCGGCCAGGCTGATACCCGTCCCAATCAAGATCTGGCTGAGCTGCTTGGCGTCGAGCGTCTCGTGCTTGCGCAGCTCGGCCGCGATGCGCTCCAGCGTCACCTTGTGCTCGGTGAGCAATTGCTTCACCTGCTGGTACGCCTGCTGCACGAGGTCGCGCGTCTCCTCGTCAATCAGCGCCGCCGTCGCGTCGCTATAGTCGCGCTGGCCCAGCTCGCCGCCACCGATGAACGGGCTGGTGCGGTCGCTGAACGAGATCAGGCCAAGCCGCGTGCTCATGCCGAGGCGCGCCACCATCGTATGCGCGATCTGCGTGACCTTTTGCAGGTCGTTCTCCGCGCCGCTGGTGATACTGCCCAGCGCCACTTCTTCCGCCGCGCGACCGCCGAGCGCCGTCATCAGCAGGCCGAAGAGATACTCGCGCGAGTAGTTGTAGCGGTCGTCCAGCGGCGTGTACTGCGTGACACCGAGCGCCTGCCCGCGCGGCACGATCGTCACCTTGGTGACGGGATCGGAATGCGGCGTCAGCAGGCCGATCAGCGCGTGGCCGGCCTCGTGGACCGCCACCACCTGCAAGTCCGCCTCGGTCAGCACGAGCGGCCGCTCCGCACCGATCTGGATGCGATCCAGCGCGTCGTTGAAGCAGGCCATGTTCACGCGGTCCAGGTTGCGCCGCGCGGCGAGCAGAGCGGCCTCGTTCACCAGATTGGCGAGGTCCGCGCCGACCATGCCGGTGGTGGTGCGCGCGAGCTGCTGCAAGTCCACGTCCGGCGCCAGCGGCACGCCGCGCGAGTGGATCATCAGGATCGCCTGGCGCCCCTTCCAGTCCGGCCGGTCCACCGTCACACGGCGGTCGAAGCGGCCGGGGCGCAGCAACGCCTGATCCAGCCCGTCGGGGCGGTTAGTGGCGGCGACCACGACGACGGCCTGGCGCGCGTCGAAGCCGTCCATCTCGACCAGCAGTTGGTTCAGCGTTTGCTCGCGCTCGTCATTGGTGGTCAGGCTGGTGCCGCGCTGGCGGCCCACCGCGTCAATCTCGTCAATGAAGATGATGCTGGGCGCGGCCTTCTTGGCCTGATCGAACAGGTCGCGCACACGGCTGGCGCCGACGCCGACCAGCACCTCGACGAACTCCGAGCCGGACATCGAGTAGAACGGCACGCCCGCCTCGCCGGCTACCGCGCGGGCGAGCAGCGTCTTGCCGGTGCCGGGAGGGCCGACCAGCAGCACGCCCTTGGGAATCTTGCCGCCCAGGCGCTGGAACTTTTGCGGCGTCTTGAGGAACTCGACCACCTCTTCCAGCTCGGATTTCGCCTCATCCACGCCCGCGATGTCCGCGAAGGTGGTGCTGGGGCGATCTTCCATGATCAGCTTGGCGCGGCTGCGGCCGAAGTTGAAGATGCTCTGCTGGCTCTGTGAGGCGCGGCGCGAGAGCCAGACCAAGAGCAGCACGATGATCGCGATCGGCACCAGATTGAGCAGCAGCCCGATCAGGAAGTCGTTGCCGCTGGAGGACTTACCCTCTTGCTTGACGTTGTGGTTGTTCAGCTCAGTTTGCAGCGCCTGGTCGTCCGCGAACGGGAACGTCGTCTTGAAGGAGTCACACTGCGCGTTGCTGCCGCCGCCGCAGTTCACGGACGACTTCAGCTTGCCGGTGATGCTCTTCTCGTCGGTGATGGCGACAGAGTCCACGTTGCCGCTATCCACCTGCGCGATGAAGTCGCTGTAGGAGTAGGTAATGGTGGACTGCGTGCCGCCGGGAGCGAAGAAGACGTAGAGGTTGTAGCCGACGACGATCAGCAGCACGAGCAGGAACAGGCGGGAGACCCAGCCGATGCCGGTGTTGGGGCGCGGTTGGCCCGGCCCGCCTGGTCCCATCGGCGGGCGGTCCGGCCCCATTGGCGGGCGCGGGGCAGGGCCGCCGTCGTTATTGCGCAGCGCGTCCGCGGCGGCGGAAGAGATGGGCTTGCCGCCCTTGCGCGGCGCCCGCTGCTTCTGCGCGCGGAGCGTTCGATGACCAAACATGGTGAGAGGCACCTGCTTTCTTGCGCCGAGGGCGCCGGCGGCATATCGCGGCAGACAGTCAGTCAGACAGACAAGCAGACGGGCGAAACGCTCCGGCCGGCGACGGTGCCGCCCGCACGGCGGGCAGACCCGGCGGCATCCGCATTATACCGTATCCGCGCCGTGATCCGGTACGGGGGCGCGCACCCGGCATAGCCAGCATGCCGCGTGCCGGTTCGCGTGCCGGCGTGCGATGGCGCTATACATTGTGTAGTACGTACAAGGGAGCGTGTGGGATGCAATTGCGCGGGATATTCGCGGCGGATGCCGTCCGGTCGCCGCCGCGTGCTACAATGCGGGAAGCTTCGGCCTATTCGCCTCGTGCCTCGTACCCCCATTGGTCCTGCCGCGGCGATCCGCTCGATCCGTCCCTTCTGTCCCTTCTGTCCCGTCTGTCCCTTCCGCTCATTCTCCCCGTAGGAGCCGCCCGTGAACGTAGAACGCCCGCCGCACGCGCCGACCGCGCCGATGCCGCGCCTGGAGAGCATCGAGGACGTGATGGGCGCGATGACCTCGCGCCACTACATCGCCGATCGCGGCCTGGCGACCGCCGTCTTCCTCGCCTTGAAGCGCCACAAGCCGCTGCTCTTGGAGGGCGAGCCGGGGGTGGGCAAGACCGAGGTGGCGCGCGTGCTGGCCGATCTGCTCGGCACACAGCTCATCCGGCTCCAGTGCTACGAGGGCATTGATCAGTCCACGGCGGTCTACGAGTGGAACTACGCGCGGCAATTGCTCTACATCCGCCTGCTGGACGCGGCGCACGCGAGCGCGCCCGACGGCGCGACGCGGGAGGATGCATCCGCGGCGAGTGGCAGCCTGGGCGATGTCTTCGGGCCGGAGTTCCTCATCCGCCGCCCGCTCTTGCAGGCGCTCGACGCCTCGTACCAGCGCGCGCCGGTGCTGCTGATTGACGAGCTGGACCGCTCCGACGCCGAGTTCGAGGCCTACCTGCTGGAGCTGCTGAGCGACTACCAGATCACCATCCCCGAGATCGGTACGCTGCACGCGGCGACGCCGCCGGTGGTCGTGCTCACATCCAACCGCACGCGCGACATCCACGACGCGCTGCGCCGCCGCTGCCTCTACTATTGGATTGACTACCCCTCGCTGGAGAAAGAGTTCGCCATCGTGCTGGCGCGCGTGCCGGAGGCGCCGGTAGCGCTGGCGCGGCAGGTGGTGGCGTTCGTGCAGGCGCTGCGCGGGGAAGACTTGTTCAAGGCGCCGGGCGTGGCGGAGACGCTGGACTGGCTCTCCGCGCTGGTGACGCTGGGGCAGGCGGAGCTGACGGAGACGGGTGCGCGCGACGCGCTGGGCGCGCTGCTCAAATACCAGGACGACATCCAGAAAGTCACGAGCGGCAACCTGCTGAGCAAGCTGATCGAGAAGGTGCGCGGCACCATCAAAGGGTAGCAAAGGCTAGGCGACGGGCGTACCTACCACATCCCAATCCGCGCCGCTCTCTTCCCAGTCCGGCTTGGCCGGACTTCGCGGCGGTACGCCCCCAGGCGCGATTTCAATCGCCGGCCGGCCCGCATCACCGGCAACTGAGCAAAAAGGGTAGATCGCCGTGGACGAGGAACACATCACGCCGGCCGAGCGCGCGCAGGGCGAGCTGCTGCTGGCGCGCATCGTGGACTTCGCGCGGCTGCTGTGGGAGCTGGGGCTGGATGTCGGGCCGGGGCGCATCGTGGAAGTGGCCGACAGCCTGCCGCTCATCAACGTCGCCGACCGCGTGGAGTTCTACACCTTCCTCAAGTTGAATCTCGTCTCCAAGCACGAGCAGGAGGCGATCTTCGACGCCGCCTTCGCCTACTTCTGGCGCGGGCGCGGCGAGAATCCCAACACGCGCGATCGCGACGAGGAGGAGCGGCAGCGGGCGCGGCGCACGCTGGCGCTGCCACGCCACCGCCAGGGCGACGAGGAGCACAACGCCACGCGCATCAGCATGCGCCACCAGCAGCAACAGCGCCATCCCGCCTCGCGGCTGGCCGACGCGCGCCGGCGCAAGCGCGACACCGAGCACGACGAGGGCGACCGCACGCAGACGTTCAGCGCCGACGAGGTGCTGCGCCGCAAGGACTTCGAGCAGTTCAGCTGGGATGAGATGCAGGAGGCGCGCGAGCTGATGGCGCGGGCGCGCTGGAAGCTGGGCGAGCGCCAGACACGCCGGTTGAAGGCGGCCCACCACGGCCACCGGCTCGATCTGCGCCGCACCGTGCGCGCCAGCCTGCGCACCGGCGGCGAGCCGGTCGAGCTCAAGCTGCGCAGCATCCGCCGCAAGCCGCGCCCGCTGGTGATTCTCTGCGACATCAGCGGCTCGATGAGCCTCTATTCGCGGTTGCTGCTGCACTTCGTCCACACCGTCTCGAACGGGCTGGAGAATGTGGAGACCTTCGTCTTCGCCACGCGCCTGACGCGCATCACGCGCCAGCTCGCCCGCCGCGATGTGGACGAGGCCATCCAGGATGTGACCAAGAGCGTGCAGGACTGGTCCGGCGGCACGCGCATCGGCGAGGCGCTGCGCGTGTTCAACTACCGCTGGGCGCGGCGCGTGCTGGGGCGCGGCGCGGTCGTGCTGATCATCAGCGACGGCTGGGACCGTGGCGACGTGAGCGTGCTGGGCGAGGAGATGGCGCGCTTACAGCGCAACTGCCATCGGCTGATGTGGCTCAATCCGCTGCTCGGCCAGGACGACTACCGCCCCGTCACCGCCGGCATGCGCGCCGCCCTGCCCTACGTGGACGACTTCCTGCCTGCCAACAACCTCGACAGCCTCTTCGCCCTCGGCCGCGCCCTCGAAGCCGTGGATGACACGCGCCGCCCCGTCCGCGCAATCCGCCCCGTGCAGCCGGCCGCGGATGCCGGCCAGCGATCGTAGCACGCGCGGTGCTATACTGCCCGCACGTTCTATCCTGGATTGTTCACGGAGACACCGGCTTGTAGGCGCGGCCTGGCTCCCCCTCGCCCCGTGGGGAGAGAGGGTTGGGGGGTGAGGACTTCCGCGGGCCGCTGAAGCATCCAGGCTAGCGGCGGGAGGTGGCGCCGTGCCGGACATGGATCAGGGCATCAAGCGGCTGATTCAGACGCATCCAGCCGACGTGCTCGCGCTGACACTGCCGGGCGCCGACTATCTCGGCACGCTGCCCGTGGACGTGGCGGCCGAGCCGCGGCTCGCGCTGGATACGCTGCTGCGTGTCCGCTACAAAGGCGTCGAGTGCGCGGTGGACCTGGAGGCGGAGGCGCGGGCGCGGCCCGACATGGGGCGGCGCTTGTTCGAATACGGTGCGCGCCACCATCGTCACCGGGCTGCCGGTGCTCTCGGTCGTGCTCTGGCTGGAGCCAGGCGGCGCACCGCCGCCCTCGCCCTTCGAGCTGCGTGTGGCCGACCGCCTGATCGCGCACTGGCATTTTCTCGGCATCGAGGTCTACAAGCTGCCCGCCGAGCAGTTGATCGCGCCGGGGCTGCCAGGCCTGCTGCCGCTGGTGCCGTTCACAGCCGATGGCGGCGACCTGGGCACGGTCGAGCGCGCGACGCAATTGGTGCGGGAGCGTGCCCCAACCGCGGAGGTGAACGAGCTCGCAAACTTGCTCATCCTCTTCGCCGGGCGTAGACTAGATGAAGGTGTGCTTCAAGCGCTGATGAGGAGGCTCCAGGTGTCCACAGAACTGCTCGACCAATCCGTCTTCATCAAGGCAGCGAAAGCGCGGGAGAAGTCCGAGACCGCGCGTGAGGCGGCGCTGCTCGCGCTGCGCGGCCGCTTTGGCGCGCTGCCTGAGGACATCGAGCGCGCCGTGGCGAGCGCATCCGTCGAGGCGTTGTTCGACGTGCTGGCGCATGTCGCAACCGACTCGCTGGATCAGGTGCGCGCCCGCCTCGCTGGCTGACCCCACCCAGCGTTTGTGACGTGCCGGCATGCGCCTATCGTGAATCCTAGTCCACGAAGGTGGACTTTGCGGCCACCGGCCATCCAGGCGCGATTTCAATCGCCGGCTGGCCCGCACGACGGCATGTCCACCGTAAATTGTAAACGTGTATCAGTGCCGCGAGCACCCACCCCAAATCGCTCTCAATTCCCCAAAAAGCGCTTGCTGAACGTCGCGATCAGGATCAGCTCGATGAACAGGCCGATCACCGCCTCACCCGCCGCGATGCGCGCCACCCAGTCGCCCAGCGGCAGGCTGCCGGTGTGTTCTGGGCTGTTGTCAT
>JAICVS010000165.1 GCA_025935195.1 Ktedonobacterales bacterium | reverse complement strand
GCGGGGCTGCCGATGAAGCCGGCGACGAAGAGATTGGCCGGCGCGTCGTAGAGCTCCCGCGGCGTGCCGAGCTGCTGGATGACGCCGGCGTTCATGACGGCGATGCGGTCGCCCATGGTCATCGCCTCGATCTGATCGTGGGTGACGTAGACGAAGGTGGTTCCCGTCGTCTGGTGCAGGCGTGAGATCTCGGCGCGCATCTGCACGCGCAGCTTCGCGTCCAGATTGGAGAGCGGCTCGTCGAGCAAGTAGACCTGGGGATCGCGCACGAGCGCGCGGCCCAGGGCGACGCGCTGGCGCTGCCCGCCGGAAAGCTCGCGCGGGCGCCGCCGCAGATACTCACCGATGCCGAGCATGCGCGCCGCCCGACGCACCCGCCCGTCCACCTCCGCCGCGCCCATGCGCCGCAGCTTCAGCGAGAACGAGAGATTGTCTTGTACGGTCATGTGTGGGTAAAGGGCGTAGTTCTGGAAGACCATCGCGATGTCGCGATCCTTGGGCGCGATGTCGTTGACGCGGCGGTCGCCGATGAAGAGATCGCCATCGGATACCTCTTCCAGGCCGGCGATCATGCGCAACGCCGTGGATTTGCCACAGCCCGACGGGCCGACCAGCACGAGGAATTCGTGGTCGCGCACGTGCAGGTTTAGGTCGCGGATGACGCGCGTTCCCGGCGTGAAGCTCTTCGAGACGCGCGCGAAACGAACGTCCGCCACAGGCACACCCTCCTCGCGTGTACGACAACGGCTCGGCCCAGGCGAGCATCACTCTGTCACGGCATCGGCGGGCGTGGCACCGGCATGGAGGGCGCGCTGGGCGGCGATGAAGCCGGCGTACCAGCGGCCGCTGTCTTTCACGATGCGCCGCTGCGTCGCGTACTCCACGTAGATCAGCCCGAAGCGTTTGCTATAGCCCTCTGACCATTCGTAGTTGTCTAGCAGCGACCAGACGAAGTAGCCGGTGACCGGGGCCCCCTGCTCGACGGCGCGGCCGAGCGCATCCAGATGCTCGCGCAGGTAGGTCAGGCGCTGCGAATCGGTGACACGCCCCGCGCCGGTCACGCTGTCCTCATAGGCGGCGCCGTTCTCCGTCACCAGCAGCGCGGGCGGATGGTAGGTGCGCGTGAGGTCTTCGAGCAGCAGCGTCAGGCCGTGGGGATAGACCTCCCAGCCCATCGCGGTGCGCGCGGCCCGTGGCAGATTGGTCACGTATTCGAGTCCAGCGCCCGCGCCCATTCCCGCGCTCGCGCCATTGTGCCCGTTGGACGAGGCGCCGCGCACGACCCAGCGGTTGTAGTAGTTGATGCCGAGGAAGTCGGTCGGCGCGCTGATCAGCTCCATGTCGCCGTCGCAGATCGGCGGCGGCGCCGCGCCCAGCTCCGCGAACAGCCCGTCGGGGTAGCGCCCGCGATAGAGCGGGTCCAGGAACCAACGATTGTGGAAGCGATCCGCGCGCTCCACCGCCCGCACTGTGGCCGCGCCAGCATCGCCGGCGAAGATCGGGAAGAGGTTGAGCGCGGCGCCGACGCGCGCCGACGCGCCGCCCACCTGCCGGATGCGCTGGGCGGCAAGGCCATGCGCCAGCAGCAGGTGATGCCCCGCGTCCACGGCGCCCTGCGCGTCGTCGCGGATGCCCGGCGCATGCATGCCCTCGCAGTAGCCCAGATACGCGGAACACCACGGCTCATTCACCGTCACCCAGTGGCGCATGCGGTCGCCGAGGCGCTCCACTACGATCTCCGCGTAGTCGGCGAAGGCCTCCGCCGTCGCGCGCGCGCGCCAGCCGCCCTGTTCGTCCAGCGCCAGCGGCAGATCCCAGTGGTAGAGCGTGGCCACTGGCGTGATGCCGTGACCGAGCAGCGCGTCCACCAGCTCCTCATAGAAGTCCAGCCCGGCTGGGTTGACCTGCCCCCGGCCCTCCGGCAGCACGCGCGGCCACGCGATGGAGAAGCGATAGGCGTTCAGGCCGAGATCGGCCATCAGCGCGACATCCTGGCGCATGCGGTGATAGTGATCGGCCGCGATTGCGCCGGTCGCGCCCTCGTGCGTCCGCCCCGGCGTCGCGGCGAAGGCATCCCAGATGGAGAGGCCGCGCCCATCTTCGCCGGTCGCTCCCTCCACCTGATACGCGGATGTGGCCGCGCCCCAGAGAAAATCGCGCGGAAAGCTCGTGGATGTCATACTGGTCACTTTCTCAACACATCGCAGGACGTTGCGCCGCTGGAACACGTGGCGCGCTTCACCCGGTGACGCTGCCGAACGCCAGCCCGGCGCGCCAGTAGCGTTGCAAGACGAGGAACATCGCGATCAGCGGCAGCACGGAGAGGAAGGCCCCGGTCACGATCAGGTTGTAGAGCAGCTCGTGCGAGGCCGGATCGAAGTTCCACGTCGCCAGCCCCAGGTTGATGGGGAAGAGATTCGGATCGCTCAGCACCACCAGCGGCAGGAAGAAGTTGTTCCAGATCGCCACGAACTGGAAGAGGAAGATCGTCACCATCCCTGGCCGCAGCAGCGGCAGCGCCACGCGCGTGAAGATGCGGAACTCGCCGGCGCCGTCCACACGCGCCGCGTCAATCAGGTCGTCGGGCACCCCCGCCGTCGCGTAGACGCGCGCCAGATACACTCCGACCGGATTCAGCAGCGACGGCAGCAGCACAGCCCAATAGGTGTTGGTGAGGCTGACCTTGCTCATCAGCAGGTAGGTCGGCAGCGCCAGCGTCGTCTGCGGCACCAGCACCGCCCCCAGCACCAGCGTGAAGATCAGCCCGCGCCCCACGAAGCGGTACTTGGCGAGCGCGTAGCCCGCCATGACGGAGATCAGCGTGCCCGCGAACGCGCCGACGCCGGCGTAGAGCGCGGTGTTGCCGATCCAGCGGATGTACACGCCGTCGCTGTGCGTGAGGGTGTCGCGCAGGTTCTGCCACAGGTTGAAGTGCGCGAACCACAGCCCGAACGAGCTGAAGAGATCGGTGTTGTTCTTGGTCGCCGAGAGCGCCAGCCAGTAGATCGGCGTCAGACAATAGACGGCGACCGCGCCGAGCGCCAGATACGCCAGCAGGTTCTTCGGACCGAGCGCACGCACGCCCACGCCCACGCCGCGCCGCTCGCGCTCGTCGTGCTCGCGCCGCCGCGCCTCCAGCACAGCCGGTACGTCCGCCATGGCTACACTCCTGACTGTCGGCGCGTGAGGCGCAGGAAGCCGAACGAGAAGGCGAACGTCACCAGGCCGAGGATCACGGCGATGGCGCCGCCGTAGTAATAGTCCGTGTCCACGAAGGCGACGTTGTAGGCGTAGATGTTGGGCGTGTAATGCGAGGTGATCGAGCCGGAGAGGCGCGTGAGGATCAGCGGCTCATTGAAGAGCTGCAAGGTGCCGATCAGCGAGAAGAGCAGCCCCAGCACCAGCGCCGGCAGGATCATCGGCAGCTTGAGGCGCAGCGCGATCCCTACCTCGTTCAGCCCGTCTAGCCGTCCCGCCTCGTAAATCTCCTGGGGGATCGCTTGCAGCGCGGAGAAGAAGATCACCATGTTGTAGCCGGTGAACTCCCAGGTCGCGATGTTGGCGATTGACCAGAGCACCAGGCCTGGCCCCAGGAAATCGGGCGCCGGCAGGCCCGTCGTGGTCGCGAGCTGGCGGATGGGGCTGAAGCTGGGGCTGTAGAAGAAGCCCCACATGATCCCCGCGATCACTCCCGGCACGGCGTAGGGGATGAAGAAGGCCAGGCGGAAGAAGCGGCGGAAGCGGATGACGGCCGAGTCCATCAGCAGCGCCAACGCCAGCGCGACGAGCATCATCACTGGAATCTGCACGGCACCGAACAGCAGCACGCGCTTGATGCCGTCCCAGAACTGTGGATCGCGCAGCGCCTTGGCGTAGTTGTCGAGGCCGACGAAGATCGTCGTCGGCGGGCCAAGCCCCAGGCCGCTGCGCTGCTGCTTGAAGACGCTCTGCGAGATGGCGTAGGCGAACGGCAGGAAGAAGAACGCCGCGAAGAGTGTCAGGAAGGGCAGCGAGAACACATACGGGACGACCCGGCGCCCCAGCTTGCGCCGGCCGCGCCGTGCGCCGGCCAGCAGCGCGAGCGGGCCTGGCCGTGGCCGCGCCACGTCCACCGCGACGGGCGCCGTCTTCGTCTTCATGGCCGTCATCCTCGTGTCTGGTCGGGTATGTCAGGGCAGGACCGGCACCGCCGCCGGGGTGGCTCCCCCTCTCCACGCGCGGAGAGGGGGACGGGGAAGTGCGTGAGGACATCTCCCGCGCTAGCCGCCAGCGACGTTGATGCCGTTGCTCTTCATATCTTGAACGATCTGGCCTTGCAGCTTGTCGAGCGCGTCCACGATAGGCGTCTTGTTGGCCACCGCCGCGTTGACATCATCGCCCATGAACTGGTTGACGGCGGTGAGGTTGGGCGGCCAGGTCCAGGTCGTGGGAATCTCCGCCTGCTCAAACACCGTATCCACCACCTGATTGCCATAGAACGCCTGCGGCGCATTGACGTCGGATGACTGCTGCGCCGTCTTGTTGGAGGGGAACCAGCCGATCTCCTTCACGCCAATGGAAAGGCTGCCCGAGTTGGTCAGATACCACTGCGCGAACTCGTTGGCCTCCTGCGGGTGCTTCGTTCCCGCGATCACCGAGATCGCGGACCCGCCCCACATCGCCGAGGTTTTGGCGCCCGCCGTCCACTGCGGGATCGGCGCCGCCGTCCACTGGCCCTTCGTGTCGGCCGCGCTGCCGGTGATCACACCCTGGCCCCAGACCGCTGAGATCCACGACGCGATGGTGCCCTTGTTGAGCGCGGCGTTCCAGTCGTTCGAGAAGTCGGCCACTGTCGAGACCAGTCCCTTGTCAACCAGCGCTTGCCAGTAGCTTGCCACCTTCTTCGAGGTCGCGTCATTGACGGAGACCTTCCAGGCGTTCGCGGCTGTATCCACCGAGAACCACGTCGCCCCCGCCTGCCACATCAAGCCCTGGAACCAGCCCGTGCTCTGCGGCGGGAAGGCGGTGATGTAGTAGTTCGGCCCCAGCGCGTGGATCTTGACGGCGTCTTGCGCGAACTCATCCCAGGTGGCCGGCGGATGGGTGATGCCGGCTTTCTTGAAGGTCGCGCTGTTGTAGAAGAAGCCCATCGGCCCGGTGTCCTGCGGGTAGCCGTAGACGGCCCTGCCCTGCGTGACCTGCGCCCAGGCCGAGTCCACGAATTGATCCTTCACACCGTTCGCGCCGTACTTCGAGACGTCCACCAGCGCGGCGTTGGACACCATTGTCGGGATGTACTGGTACTCGATCAGCGCCACGTCCGGCGCGTTGCCGGCTTTGACCGCCGTCAGCACCTTCGGGTAGTACTGATTCGGCCCGGACGGCTGCTTGAGCGCGGTGACGTGGATGTTGGGGTGCGACTTGTTGAAGAGGTCCGCCTGCTCCGTGATCTGCTGGTTGAAGCTCCAGAACGTGAGCTGCACGACGCCGCCCGACGAGGCGCCGCCGCCACTGCACGCGGAGAGAACGCTGGCCACGCCGAGGAAGAGGGCCAGGCAGAGGGAAGCCCGATGTCGCCAGTTCCGCACGATACACCTCCTGACGCCAGATAACCAGATGAGTGGATCGCGACGCGGATCCAATGCTCACGTGGGGCGTGTCGCCCGCGCGGCCGCGCGTCGCGTTGCGCCTGGACATGCGACAGCGCATGCCCCATCGCTTCGTGCCCGAGAATCGCGTTGAGAACGTGTGAAGACGCTGTGACGCTGTGAAAACCCTGAAGAGAAGCGACTGACCGTGTGACCGTGATGCTGGGACGGGTACGCTGTTGAAACGGACTGGGGGAACGCGAGAACGCCGAGCGGGAGCGCCCAGCCGGGCCGCGTGCTGGCCGTTCGCCAGCCGATACACGAGAGAGAGACGTGAGACCGCGAGGGAGGATGATGGGCCATCCCGCCGGGTGCGGGCGCGAGGGGGGACGGCGTGCCGGGAGAAGGGTGGATGCGCTCCTTTCGCCAACCGCCCGAATACGCTGCCGTCACCGATTGCGTAACCGGTTACAGGGAGTATACGGATGCGCCTTCGCCTTGTCAAGCATCTTTGTGCGCGCCGGCAAAATTCGTGAGGATGTCCAGCACCGGCGCCGGGCCAGCGGTCTACTCCACCGGAAGCTCGACGCCCGCGCGCGTTCGCGCCGCGCCATCTTCCGCGCCTTGATCTACGCCGCGCGCGCCGCACGACTCGCGCAGCACCAGCTCCGTGGGCAGTTGGATGCGCACCACATCGCCGACTGGCTCGCCGCGCGCCCGCGTCAGCCGCGCCACCTGATCGCGCCACCCCGGCCCCATCACCCGCGGCGCATCTACTAGCGCCAAGAGCAGCTCCGCCGCGCGCCGGCCCATTTCGTCGAACGGCTGCCGCACCGTCGTGAGCGCCGGCCGCACGTGCGCGGAGAGCACTGTGTCGTCGAAGCCGATCACCGAAAGCTCCTCCGGCAGGCGCAGCCCGCGCTCCTTCGCCGCCGACAGCACCCCATACGCCATCTGATCGTTGGCCGCGAACACGGCCGTCGGTCGATCCGGCAGATCGAGCAGGCGCATCGCCGCGGCATAGCCGGCCGGTGTCGTGAAGTCTCCCCGCGCCACCAGCTCCGGCGCGACCCGCACCCCCGACCGCTCCAACGCCTGCGCGTACCCCGCGTAGCGGTCGTGCGAGCACTGGTACTCCAGCGGCCCCTGCACGTGCGCGATGCGGCGGTGTCCCAGGCTCACCAGATGGCGCACCGCCGCGAATGCGCCGACGCGATTGTCCGGTCCGACCCACGGCGCGCTGCCCAGCGGCAGGCTTTGATCGTCCAGAATCACCACCGGAAAGCCCTGCTCGTATAGCTCCACCAGATGCCGCGAGGCGTCGCGGTCGGAGCGGTCCGCCGTCTCGGCCCGCGCCTCGCCATCCGGGTAGACCGCGATCAGGCCGTCAATCAGGCGTGTCGCCAGGATGCGGTCGATCAGGGCGCTGCGGTCGGTGCGATGGCTGATGCTGTACAGCACCAGCTCGTACGCTGTCTGCTCGATCACCTCGGCGATGCCCTGCATGATGTTGGGCATCAGGGGCCAGGTCAGCGAGGGAACGAGCACGCCGAGCAGACGTGACCGCCCGCCCGCCAGGCTCGACGCCGTCATGCTCGGCACGTAGTGATGCGCGTTCACGACGCGCATCACCCGCTCGCGCGTCTCTGGATCGACATCCGGCTTCTGGTTCAGCACGCGCGACACCGTCGCCGTGGAGACGTTGGCAAGCTGGGCGATGTCGCGGATGGTCAGCTTTTTCGTCATGCGCATACCTCCGTCCCGTCCGGCCGCACCCGGCCATGTCGGCGCGACGACGAGCAAAGGCGCAGCGAGCGCCCTTGAAGCCGTTTACGGTATCGGTTACAGAGAGTATAAAAAGAACGCGGCATGGCGTCAAGTGTTTCAAGAGGACAGAGAGGCGCGAGGCGCTATTCCCCGACATTCCCTCCCCCCGCTCCTCCTGGCGAGAAGTGGGGGGAGGGGAAAGGGGGAGGGGAGATAAGTGGGAGGCTATCCCTATTGCGCGTGCGGATCCGCCAGCACGCGGTAGGCATGGCGCAGCAGCTCCAGGGCGCGCTTGCTCTCACCGCGCTCGTCTAAGAACTCGGAGAAGCGCGCGTAGGCCTCGCGCAGCATCTCCGCCGCCTCCGGCGCATCCGCCGCTACGGCCGGCTCCAGCAGCGCAATCGCCTCACCGTATGCCTGTTCAGCCGCCTCCGGCTGTGCCAATCGCTCCTGTGTCTCCGCCCGCAAGAGCAGCGCCTCCGCTCGTTGCGCCATGTCCGCCGTCTGCCGCACGCGCGCCGCTGTGTCCAGCGCGTCCAGCGCCTCGCGCGCCGCGGCATCGGCCGCCTCGATGCGCCCCGCGCCCAGGTCCAGCCGGCCGGACGCGATCGCCACCTCGGCCAGCGCACCAGCATTGCCCTGGGCATCGGCCAGTGCCCGCGCCGTCGCCACGTGCGCGCCGGCCGCCGCCACATCACCCGCCTCGATGTATGCGAGGCCTAGTCGCGCGTGGACGCTTGCCGCCGTGCGCCACGCTCCCGCCTCTTCCAGCGCCGCGATGGAGCGCAGCGTCTCGAAGCGGGCCGGTATCGGCTCGTCGCGCGCGGCAAGCTGCCGCGCCCGCTCTGAATGGATCGCCCCGAGCAACTGTCCGTCTGTTGCCATGCCGGCCCGCTCGGCCGCGCGGTGCAACGCCTCCACGGCGCGAGCCGGCTCGCCCAGCCGCTGATACGCACTGCCCAAAGCCGAGAGCGCCCGCACCTCCAGGGCGGGATCCAGGCTGCCACTGCTGGCGGCCGCTCCCGCATGTTCATCTTCTCTACTGGTGTCGCCTGGAATCCAGCGGCCCGCGGTCAGCGTCTCCGCGCAGCGGCGGTATGCGTCCACCGCGGAGGCGTCGGCCCCTAGCAGCGCCAGCGCGTTGCCCGCCTCGAAGTGCAGGCGAGCCGCCAGCGCGGGCGCGTCCGCCATTCCCGCCGCCGCGAGCCCATCCTCCGCCGCCCGCAACGCCTCCGCCCCGCGCCCGAGCCGCCGATAGGCGCCCGCGAGCAGGCTCGCGCGCTCGGCCAGCTCCCGCGGAGTGAGCGCCGTCGCGTCGCTCTCCTGCCCGCGCGTGGACACACCAGAGCGCTCCGTCGCGCCGCCGATTTCCAGCAGCATGTCTACGGCCGTCCGCAACTCCCGCAGTGTCGCCTGCGAGACCAGCGCCTCCGCCTCGCGCAGCCGGGCCGCGATCTCCTCGCGCCGCTGCCGCTCAGCTGATCCCGTCGAGGCATACGCCATACCCAGGTCGGCGTCCCCCAACACGTCCACCACTGGCACCTGTAAGCGATCGGCCAAACGTTCTAGCGCATTCAGTGAGGGCCTAATACGGCCGCGCTCCAGCGCGGAGACATAGCTCACACTGTATTGCCCGTGAGCAAGTTCTCCCTGCGTCATGTTGCGCATGAGGCGAATCTGGCGCAAGCGGTCGCCCATGCGCTGCATCGTCTCCTCACGCTGCCTCATCTCATCGTCCCGCTCCGTCTCAACCCGCCCCGCCTCCTCCACCTCCACCCCGTCGTCGCGGCGGTTGCCCTGCACGCCACTCTGGATCGTTGGGTAATTCATCATGCCCTCCCAGTGCCTCATTCGTGACGGCGGCTCCGTCAACTGAGGCTGTACGTCGGTGTTCGTCAGATGGTGGTGCGCTTACCACAAAATCGCGGCTAGCCAGTTACGCCAGTCGTGCGTGAGACGCGATGCGTGATGCTGGCTCTCTCCAGTGGTGATGACCATACGTGGGAGAGTGAAACCGCCACGCAATACCTTCCATTCAGCGTACCATGGCTGACAAGTGCCCTCACCAGGAGGGACGCGACTGATGGACTAGCCCATCTGTACCTTGCAATTATACAGTTCAGCAAGTTGTGCCGCCAGCATACGCATATTACCTGTTGATCTGTGGACATTTAGCGCATCATCAACACTATTATCCTATTTCATCGTGTCATCCTGTCATCGTGTCTTCATCTGTGCCGGCAGCTATGCCGGTTGTCGCCCTGGCGAGCCTTTGGTATAGTACGTCCGCGTGCTCACTCGCCCGCGCCGGTGAGCGCGCCACTCGACCTTCGATCCCCGGCCTTATCAGGAGGGTACAGTGCGAGACCGTCTCGACCTCTCGGTCTTCGACCTTCTCGGAGGCCTCGGCTTCCTCGTGCTCGCCGCCATTGTGTTCTTCACCAGCCCACAGAGAGACGCCATCACCGTGCTGACGGCTT
>JAICVS010000236.1 GCA_025935195.1 Ktedonobacterales bacterium | reverse complement strand
GAGAGCGCCGCCTCGGCGTCCGCCGGCAGCTCCAGCGCCTCACCTTCCAGGGTGAAGGCGATCCCCGCCGCCGCCAGGAGTTGCCGCGCCGCCTCCAGCTCGCCCGCCAGTGACGGCCGCCGATAGCCCGCCACCGCCTCGCGCACCTCATGGAGCGCCCGCCGTGCCGCCGCCTCCACATCGCCGATCTCCGCCGCCGCCCGCTCCGGCGCCGCCACCACCAGCCGGCCCGCCAGCTCGCTCTTGAGCGCGATCAGCGAGAGCGTATGTCCAAGTAGATCGTGCAGGTCGCGCGCGATGCGCAGCCGCTCTTCGCTCGCCGCCGCCGCCCGCGCCAGCTCCTCGCGCTCGGCCCGCAGCCGCTGGATCGCCGTGACGGAACGGGCGACAGCGATCACGGTGAAGCCGGGGATGACAATGAAGACCACTGGCGAGAGCGCGGCGACGAGGCCGTCCCGCAGGCCCACGCCGAGGAGCGCGAACGCGGCCAGCGCGGCGATGACGATCGCCGCTGGGCGTGTCGGCAGCCAGCCGCCCGCGCACGCGGCCGTATAGATGCATAGTGCGCCCCAGGCATCCCCGTTCCAGAGCGTGAGCACGACGCTGAGGGCGATCATCACGGCAATCGGCGCCCACAGCGTAGCTCCCGCCGGCGGGAGGCGCGGCGCCGGGCTGGCGAACTTCCGCGCGCTGCGCCAGTTGGTGCGTAGATAGAGGGCGAAGAAGAGCGCGGCGCCGGCAAAGCTGAGGACGAGCCGCGGCACCGGCGGATGCGCCTGAACGAAGCCCAGCACGACGGGGATGAACAGTGGCAGCCACGCGATCCAGATTACCCACCAGAGCAAGGCGGCGCGGCGGCTGCCGCCGCTCGCGGGCACATCGAGGCCGAAGAGATCTATGCCGCGCATACGCTCGCTCCCTCGTTGGCTCCTGTTCGCCCGCCCGCTCGCCCGCATGATGAGCGCCTACCTGATGGTAGTTAACCGTATGCGCTGCCCCGCGTCCAGTGACAAATGTCATCCGCGTTTGCTGATGCTCCTCACTACTGCCCGCGCCGCGCTGCCCGTACACTCGAAGCATGAACGGACGCGACAACGACGCGACCGCGGGGTCGAGTGAAACTGAGAGGAGAATCGGGACATGATCGCGATCCAACGGCCACGCCCAGGGGCTGGCAATGCCGCGCCGGCGGATGAGCAGAGCGTTTCCACGGACGACGCCGTACGCATCCAGGGCCTCACCAAGCGCTTCGGCGCGCTGCGCGCGGTGGATGCCCTCAGCCTGGACATCCGCCGTGGCGAGACGGTCGCGCTGCTGGGGCCGAACGGCGCCGGCAAGACCACCACCGTCTCGATGTTGCTGGGGCTGCTGGCGCCCGACGGCGGCACAGTCAGTGTGCTGGGCATGCCGCCCGCCGCGGCCATCCAGCGCGGGCGCATCGGCGCGATGCTCCAGGACGGCAGCCTGATGCCGGGCGTGCGCGTCGCTGAACTGCTCGACTACGCCCTCAGCCTGGCCGCCACCCCGCTCGCGCGTGAGCGGCTGATCGCGACGGCCGGCCTGGCCGGGCTGGAGCGGCGCCGCGTTGACCGGCTCTCCGGTGGGCAGACTCAGCGCGTGCGCTTCGCGCTGGCGATTGCTGGGCAGCCGGATGTGCTGGTGCTCGACGAGCCGACCGCCGCGATGGACGTGGAGGCCCGCCACGAGTTCTGGGCCAGCATGCGCCAGTACACCGCCGCCGGCCGCACCGTGCTCTTCGCCACGCACTACCTGGAAGAGGCCGAGGCGTTCGCCTCGCGTGTCGTCATCATCGCGCACGGCCGTATCGTCGCCGATGGCACGGTGGCCGAGCTCAAGCGCGGCGCCGGCTCGCGCACCGTGCGCTTCCGCGCTGGCGATGGCATGGGCGACGGCACACAGCCGGGCGTGCTGGACGATCTGCCCGGCGTGTATGTGGCGGAACGCCAGGGCGAGTACGTCACACTGAAGACCAGCGATGCCGACGCCACCGTGCGCGCTCTGGCCGCTGGAAGTCTGGACTGGCGCGACCTCGAAGTCCGCACCGCCAACCTGGACGATGTCTTTCTGTCGCTCGTCGGCAACGACGCGCATAACACCAATGGAGGCCACTGATGACCGGCTATCTGCGCTTGCAGGTGCTGAGCGCCCTGCGCGACCCGCGCTACATCATGCTGGCAATCGTCGCTCCGATCGGCTTCTACCTGCTCTTTTCCGCCCTGTTCGGGCAGGAGACGGGGGCTGGCGGCATCCAGACCCAGACGGCACTGATCGTCTCGATGGCGGTCTTCGGCGCGATGTGGGCGGTGCTCTCGGCCACCGGCCCGCGCATCGCCCAGGAGCGCAGCGTCGGCTGGCTGCGCCAGCTCCAACTGCTCCCCGTCTCCGCCGCCGCCATTCTCACGGGGCGGCTGCTCGCGGCGCTGCTGATCGCCGGCCCGGCTATCGTACTGGTGTTGCTCACCGGCGTGATCGCCCATGGTGTCTCGTTGGAAGCCTGGCGCTGGCTCGCGCTGCTGGCGGTGCTCTGGATCGGCGTGGTTCCCGTCGGTGCGCTGGGGATGGTGATCGGCTACGCGGCGGACTCCGAGGTCGCGTTCGGCCTGGTCTACGGGCTGTACATGGTGCTGGCGGCGCTGGGCGGGCTGTGGATGCCGATGTCGATCTTGCCCAGCGGCTTGCAGACCATCGGCAAGCTGCTGCCCTCCTACCGTGCGGCGGACCTGGGCTGGCGCATCCTCGCTGGGCGGACGATTGACTTCTCCAGCGTGCTCATTCTGCTCGCCTGGACGGTCGTGTGCGCGCTGCTGGCGCTGGCCTTCTCGCGGCGTACCGCCCGCTCGCACTGAGCGTGGCCTCCGCTCCTCCTCCCCGTACTCGACTGGCGGCACACACCGCCAGTCGTATTTGCACTCGCTTGATGGCACCGCCGGTATCAGCGGTATGACGACTATCTACAGCAGCCGGCTAGCGGCCCCCGACGCGAATGCTGGTAGCGCTTCGATGCGCGCGATGGCCCGCAACACGTCATCCCAATCAATCGGCTCGCGCTGCGCGCCCGGCTCGAACCGCTTGCTCAGCGACCGCTCGCGCATCCGCTGCTCGTCGGCCAGGTGCAGATCGAGCGCCACGTCCGGTCGCACCCACTCCACCTGCGCCATCGCGACGCGGTCGCGCATGCGGCCTATGAAGCGGGCATCGAAGGATCGCACCTCCGCGATATACGCTTCAACCGGCATTGTGTGCTGGCCGAGAAGCGCCTCCCAGGCCGGCAGCCCCTCAATCAACTGATCGCGATTATCCCACTGGATGTGGGCATTCGCTGTGTCAGTCCAGATCCAGATGCGGGGGCCGGATAGGAGATAGAGTGAGTCCAGCTCCCGATGCCACCACCACCCAGCAGCAGCTTCAAGTGTGTCCCAGGCCTCATCCTTCGGGAGTGCTTGGAGCAAAGCGGCCTCAGCCTCTCGCTCCCACACTGCCCACAGCCCGTCAGTGAGTGCGCCTGCGAGCGGTTGGGGAACCGGCTCTAGCACATCGGGGAGCATGTCCAGCACGTCCTCCCAGAGGCGCGAGACCTGGTAGTCCACGTAGGGTAGGCCGTTCATACGCTCCAGCCACGGCTCGCCCGCATGCTCGCGCGCTGCCATCTCCATAAGCGCCTGGCTGTGGCGGAACAACTCCGTGCCACCGGCGTCGAGCCAGTACCAGCCGTCTGTCAGTCCGAACCAACTCAGGTTCGGGCGCCGCGGCCAGTCAGGCGTTCTCGCGTCGGGCGACGGGATTGGACCCCACGGATCGATCTCGCCCATCGGCCGCAGCCGGAAGTTGAAGAACATCGCCACCTCAGCCCGTTTGATGTCACCTAACGTGGCGGCGCCGCATCGCGATCCGCGCGCTTATTCCGCCGCGAGATCGATCACGCGCGCCCCAGCGATGCGCTCCAGCTCGGCGGGGGTGATGGGGAAGACGGCGTTGGGTGTGCCGGCCGCCGCCCAGACCTGCTCGTACTGGGTGAGATCGCGGTCCAGGTAGGTAGTGAGTGGGGTGGCGTGGGCGATGGGAGGCACGCCGCCGATGGAAAAGCCCGTCGCGGCGCGCACCGTGTCCGCATCCGCCCGCGTGATGCGCGCGCCGGTGGCGGCGGCAAGCTTCGCTGTGTCCAGCCGGTTCGCACCGGAGACGAGCGCCAGAACTGACGCGCCGTCAGCCAGGAAGACCAGCGACTTGACGATCTGGCCGACCGTGCAGCCGACCGCCGCCGCGGCCTGCTCGGCTGTGCGTGTGCTCTCCGCGAACTCCGTGATCTCGCTCGTCACGCCCGCCGCCCGCAACGCCGCTACCACGCGCTCCACCGCCGCTTTCATCGCGCTCGCTCCCCTCGTGTGTGTCTGCCATCACGCGTGCGCATGATGGCATATCTCATGGCATATCTCCGCCGGTGGCCGGCCCGCCGAAAAGTTGACCGCTGTGGTCAACATTGCCGTTTTTGCCGCTTTTTGATGTGTGATCGGCATCACCCTCCTCTCAAAAGCCGCATTCAAGCCCAGTGCCGCGATGCGGCCCCGTGCCGTTTCGTGTTCTGGGTGGCAAAAACGGCAAGAAACGGCAAGAAACGGCAAGAAACGGCGGCACAAACGCCGCGATCCGGCAACGTTCGGGCTGGTTGCGACCGCCTTCATGCCCCCAAACGCGGGGTTGCGATGCGATGGGATAGGATGCGATGGGATGCGATGAGGCTGGCCTGTTCAGCGCGATATGCGATTGTGCAGGTGCTTGCGGCAGCGGGTGGCATTCCGTACATGGAACTCATTTACCACAAAGGGCGTGGTGCGTCAAGGTGTTGAGGAGTGGTTT
>JAICVS010000096.1 GCA_025935195.1 Ktedonobacterales bacterium | reverse complement strand
GCGCCGTTCCCGCTGCCGGCGGCGCTCCAGCGCGCCAGCAATCGCCTGACCTGGACGCTCGGCAGCCTGATCCTGCGGCGCATGGCCGACGCTCCCGTCAACCGCGTGCGCGCCGGCTTCGGCCTGCCGCCACGGCGCGATGTCTTCTGGCTGGGCAACGCCTCCCCCCAACTGACCTGCCTCGCCTGCTCGCCCGCCTTCCAGTCGCCGGCGCCGGACTGGCCGCCCTTCGTGCGCGTCACCGGCTTCTGCTTCTGGGATACGCCGGCGGACTGGACGCCAACGCCGGAGTTGGCCGCC
The DNA here is from genome assembly GCA_025935195.1 of Ktedonobacterales bacterium. Lineage (GTDB taxonomy): Bacteria > Chloroflexota > Ktedonobacteria > Ktedonobacterales > JADMIN01 > JAICVS01. Next base: position 17,625 of record JAICVS010000096.1, on the reverse strand, counting down.
TTTCTGGGACGCCCCGGCCCCATCGTCGCCGTGACCGCCGGCTCCATTGCCCCAGCAGTCGCCGCCAGCTTCGCGCCGTTCTATCGCGCTAGCGTCGCGGCCATCCGCCGTGCCGGCGCTCGCACTTTGCTGGTGGGCGCTACGCCGGATGGCCTCACGGCCGGCGCCGATGCCGATGATGACGCGCTCGCGTTGCCGTTCGCGCCATATTCGCACATCTTCCCGCGTTGCGCGGCGGTGATTCACCACGGCGGGATCGGCACGGCCGCGCAATGCCTGCGTTATGGCGTTCCCTCGCTGGTCGTGCCGTGGGGGGTGGACCAGTTCTACACGGGCGGCCGCCTGACGCACCTGCGCGCCGGCCTCGCGCTCGCGCGCCGCCGCTATACCCCCGACCGCGCCGCCGCCGCTCTCGCCCGCCTGCTCCACGATCCCGCTTTCGCCAGTGCCGCCCGCGCCATCCGCGAGCAGATCGCGCGTGAGGATGGGGTACACGCGCTCTGCGACGCGCTCGAAGGCTTGCTCAGCGCGCCGGACGTCACGCCGACGCGGCCGGGATAGCGCAGAAATAGCAAAGGATATCGCTCTCACTCACTGCCCTCAGCCCTCTGCTGGCCGCTCCGCCGCTCCCAGAATGCGGCATCCGGAATCTGGGCTGTGATCTCGCATGGCTCGTCTAAGCCAAGGTTGCTCCAGTCAGTGATGTTGATCCAGCTTGTTGGCACGATCCGCCCGTCCTCTGCTTGCAGCGTGAGGTGCAGCGCATCCCGTGCCCGCCAGTATTCCTCCAGCTCCGTCTGGTCTAAGGGATCCCGGGCATGGCCCATCGCCTCCACTTGCATCAAAAAGACAGGCCGGACCAGCTCAAATGCTGGAGCCGGATCAAATCGTCCCAGCGCCACACCCATGGAGGCATCGGCTTGTTCAAGCCGCGCCGTGCCGATGAGCTGTCCGTTGGTTAGAACTCGATAGATCATCCGGGGTTTGTCCTTTCCGTGGACGCGAGAATTCTTGCCCATAATTGTTGACCGCCGCAGTCAACATTGCCGTTTTTGCCGCTTTTCGATGGTGTGGCGCGTGCCGATCTAGCTCGCAGTCTGAATTCAAGCCGGTTTGCCGGGATCGGCCACTTGACATTTGGTGTTATGGGCGGCAAAAACGGCAAGAAACGGCAAGGTGGGTGGCAAAAACGGCAAGGGATGTTTGCCGTTTTTGCTCGACGGCGTTGCCGCATTGCGCGTTTCCCTGTGATGTAGGGTTGCCATTGCCACCACCTGCGCCGTATCCCGGCGCCGCTTGCAGCGCGAGCGATACACTGCCGCCGTCTCACCGTGAGCACTATGGAACATGAGTTTCAGTAGTGTCAAGAGCGCGGGGATACGAGGGGATGCGGGGATAAGGTGTGGTCGTTCTCGTCCGGCGTACGGTTCAGTTGCGCGGCGCCGGATCCATGATGCACACTATGAGGCATTGCGCGTGGCATCGTCTCAGTGAAAGCAGGATGGTGTGGCTTTTCGGCGTTCTACGGCAGAGAGTGTGGCGGTGCGCGAGCGCATCTATACGCCGCCGGTGCTGCTGCTCGCCGCCACCGTCGGCGTCTCGTTTCTTGGCCTGGGCTTCGTCATGCCGCTGCGCGCGCTCTACGGCCGGCAGATCGGCGCGACGAGCGGCGAGATCGGCCTGATGGCCTCGGTGGCGCTGCTGACGGGCTTCCTCGCCGCGCCCGGCATCGGCTGGCTCTCCGACCGCTTCGGCCACCGCACCATCCTCTGGATCGGCGTGCTGGCCCATGCGCTGCTGGTGCTGGCGTACATCCCCGTGGGCGATCCGGTCCTGTTGATCGGGCTGCGCGGGCTGGAGGGCATCGCCATCGTCAGCGTGCTGCCGCCAGCGCGGGCGCTGATGAACACGCTCGCGCCGCGCTCGCGTCAGGGGGAGGCGCTGGCGCTGGTCAGCTCGGCGCAGATGGCCGGTATCCTGATGGGTCCGACCGCCGGCACCATTCTCGCCAGCCGCGTGGGCTATACGCCTTCCTTCCTGCTCGCCAGCATCCCCCTCTTCACCGGCGCCGCCTGCGCGCTGCTGTTCCTGCCCGGCCGCGCCGCCGCGCATGCCGCCGCCGACGGCGCGCTTGCCACGCCCGCCGCTTCGCTCTTCACGTCGCCGCTGCTGCTGGCGTATGGCCTGGGAGCGGTCTACGCCGTCACCAACGGCGTGATCCAGGCGATCTGGAGCATCTACATGGCCGACGCCGGCGCCTCGCTGCCGCTGATCGGTCTCTCGTATACGGTCTTCGCGCTGCCGGCGGGGCTGCTCGGCCCTATCGCCGGGCGCCTCTCGGATCGGCGTGGGCGCTACCAGCCGATCTTGATCGGCATGTGCGGCTACGCCGCGATCTACGTCGCCTTCGGCCTGGGCGTCTCGCCGCTCTGGCTCGTCCTGCTCTCTGGAGTCGAGGGGGTGGCCGCCGCGTTTGTCGGCGGCGCGCTCAACGGCTTGCTCGCCGATGCGCTGCCGGCCGGTGCGCGGGGCAAGGGGCAGGCGAACTTCAGCGCCGCGCAGACCGCCGGCAGCTTCGTGGGCGCCACCGCGTCCGGCTTTCTGTACGCGCTCTCGCCACGCGCGCCGTTCGTGGCGACCGGCGTCGTCTTCGCGGCGGGCGCCGCCGCGCTGCTGCTGCCAGCGGTGATCGCGCTCTTCCCGATGCGCATGGTGCGCGTGCGGGTCGGGTAGCGGGGAGTCCTCACCCCCTGGCTTTCCGTGACCGGCAAGACCAGTGGGCCGTGCTATACGTCTTGCATTGTGGCGGGTGATACCAATTGGGCGCGCGGCGGGTGGATTCGCGGCTTCGCTCGCACCAGATGGTACACGTCTTGCGCTCGCCTTCCATGGTTCTGAACGCTCATGCCGAGGGGAGTTGAGGCGCTGTCATTTGCTGGCTCCCGGCATGAATGCCGGGGGTAATCCTGTATCCGGCGCGGATGGAAGATAGGCCAACAGCTCAGATCAACGCCATATCACCGTCATGGGATGTGACGATAGCGTATGCGGGGAGGAGAGAGAAGATGGGTATGTTCCGGGTGCTGCGCCGCGGCGCCACCGTGGTCGCGCTGGGCGCGGCGGCGGGGGCTGTCGGCGTGACCGCCCGCCACCTGCTGGAAACCCCTCAGCCGCTGGAGAGCCTGCTCCCCGGCGAGGAGCGCATTGACCGCGACCACGGCGGCGATATCTATTACAACGTCGCCGGTCGGCAAGACGCGCCGCCGCTGGTGCTGCTGCACGACTTCTACCCCGGCGCCTCGAACTTCGAGTTCCGCCGCGTCTTCGGCGCGCTGGCTGAGCGCTACCGCGTTTACGCGCCGGACTGGCTTGGCTACGGCATGTCGGAGCATCCCAACGTCGCCTATACCGGCGAGTTCTACGCCGGGGTGCTGACCGGCTACCTGCGTGATGTGATCGCCAGGCCGGCTACGGTGCTGGCGCACGGCCGCGCCGCCAACGTCGCCGTGCGCGCCGCCTCGGATACGCCCGCGCTCTTCGAGCGGCTGATCCTCGTCTCGCCCTATGCTGAGGCTGATGTCGCCCTGGAGCCGACGCTAGGGCAGGTGGCGGCGCGCGCGGTGCAGCGCACGGCGCTCGGCCTGGTGCCGTACGCGCTGCTGGCGACGAAGCCGGCGCTGCGCTGGCTCTCGAATGGTCGCGGCGCTGAGGTGGGCGCGGGGGCGGGCAGCCGCGAGAATGTGGCTCACCTCTACGCCAGCGCGCATCAATTCGGCGGCCAGTACGCGCTGCTGCCGGTGCTGACGGGCGAGCTGGACCTGCCGGTGCGCAACGCCTTCCAACTGCTTGAGCCGCCGGTGCTGATCATCAGTGGCGAGCGCGATCCGCGGCGGGCGCGCGAGGCGATGGAGGATCTGGCCGTGCTCAACCCGCGCGCCGACCTGGATGTGATTCCCGGCGCGGGCGAGGCGGTCTTCGAGGACCGGCCCGATGCCTTCATGGGCGCCATCCAGCAGTGGCTGAGGGCACCCACCGGCCGCAACCTGCTGGACGAGAGCGCGCTGCTGCCGTCGCTAGATACGCCTGAGCCAAGCGAACCAGCTGAGCCGACCGAGCCAGTCGTCGGTGAGCCGGGGTATGTGGTGCCGGGAGTGAGCGACATGGGGCTGGATGGCCCCGCCGCCGTGACGACCAGCGCCACATCCAGCGGCACGATGGGGGCAGAGGCGCCGCTGCTGGGTCCGGCGGCGGAGATGGGTGGTGGGATCGTCAATCCCCAGGACGAGAGCATCGCGGCGGCGCTGCCTGAGGCCGGCGAGGCCGCACCGGATGAGCCGGCGGATCGCGCCGCGCGTGCGGGGGTCAGCCCGCCGCTGGAGCCGGCGGACAATATCGCCGAGGTGACGGCGGCCGGGCGTGACATCGCCGCCGCGCATGCGCGCGGCGAGCCGGAGGGGCGCGGTGAGGTGGCCGGGCTGGCCGAGACGGTGCAAACGCCGGATACTGCCGTCGCCACCCCAGCGGAGGTCGCCACCAGCGAGAGCGCGATCGAGACGGCGGACGAAATAGTCGAGACGCCCACTGCCGGCGGCGCATCCGCGCCCACTGGGCGCACAGACGAGGTTGTGCCCGCGTCCGAGGAGCCGGCGGAGGCGCTCGGCGAGCAGCCGACGCTGCCGTTGCCGCGCGTGCGCCCGGCGGGAGGGGCACAACGGTCGCGACAGTCGCAACAGTCGCAACGGTCCGCGCCGCGCGGCCCGTCGCCGCGCACCGAGGGCGGCGGCCGGGGGGCGGGCACTGGCACGAATGCCACTCGTTCCAGCCGGGGCCAGTCCGGCGGTCGCTCCGGGGGCGCGTCTTCCGGTGGTGGCAAGCGCGGCCACGGCCGGAAGTCCGGCCATTAGACATATGGGGGATATGCTACTCAGCCATTCCGTGCTATGCTGGATACCTGGGCGGCGATCCCCACGTCGCATGGGTCAAGAAGGATGTTGATGCGTCGCGGCGGGGTGGGCGTATGAGCGCGCTCCGCTTCCGCCGCTGTCGTAAGGTCGTGAGATGAGGTAGAGTCGTCCATGGGAACTGTTGCTCTGTTGATGCTGCTGGCATGGCTGCTCTGTACAGCGATCATGACGTTCCATGCCGGGGCCGATGCGCGCCCCGGCTCGACCGGCGCCTTTGCCGCGCGCGGTATCACGGGCGCACCGGCACACACTACACCCGCCAGCGATGGCGAGCAGCCCCAGTAGTTCACGTCGTCTCCCCCCTTATGAAGGCGGTTTCATGCGCCCTGTCATCGGCATCCCTTGCTACGCCGGTGAGCGCGCGGGCAATCGGCGCCCGCTCTTCGGCAATAATCAGGCTTACGTGAGCGCCGTGTACCGCGCCGGCGGGGCGCCGCTGCTGCTGCCCCCGCTGGACGACGCCGAGCTGATCGCGGTGTACCTCGAGCGCATGGATGGGCTGTTGCTCAGCGGTGGCGGCGATGTCGATCCCGTCTATTACGGCCAGCAAGCTCTGCCGGAGTGTGATGCGCCGGACGGCGAGCGCGACGCGATGGAGATGGCGCTGACGCGCGCCGCGCTGGCCGTCGAGCTGCCGATCCTGGGCATCTGCCGCGGCATGCAACTGCTCAACATCGTGCGCGGCGGTACGCTCTATCAGGATCTGCCGGCGCAGTGGCCGGAGACGATCGAGCATCAGTATGTGGGCTTTCCCGGCACGCATCTCGCCCACGATCTGCGCCTCATCCCTGGCTCGCGCACGGCGACGATCCTGGGCGCCGAGCGCGAGACCGTCAACAGCTTCCATCACCAGGCGGTGTGGGAGCCGGGCGAGGATGTGGAGATCGTGGGGTGGGCCGAGGATGGTGTGGCCGAGGCGATGGAGCTGCGCGGCTACCCGTTCGGCCTCGCCGTGCAGTACCACCCTGAGGCGCTCGCCGAGGACAATCAGGCCAGCGCCCGCCTCTTCGCCGCCTTTGTGAATGCCTGCCGCGAGCACGCGTCCAAGACGCATGCGGGATGATCGCCCGTCCTTAGCAGATGCCGCCCGGTCCCGTCGCCAGCCCGCGGATGGCCGCGCCGATCACGGCGGCGGCGGCGATGGACATGATGATGATGTCGCGGCGCACGTTCGCCTGGTCGCTATAGACGTAGGCGACCGGCACCGCGCCGAGCACGATCAGCCCGTAGACGTAATGCAAGCCCTCGCGCGGCGCGCAGCCCTGCGTGACGAGCACGATGCCCAGCAGCGCCTGGAGCACCCCCAGGCCGGCCGAGCTCCACAGCGCGACGCGGAAGACACGGTTGAGCGCGAAGAGCGGCCCGCCGCTCGTCACGGCATCTCCGGCCGTACGTCTGCGCGCCACGTAGAGCGCGATGCCGCAGACCAGCGCGATGCCGCCCGCGATCAGGATCAGGGTTGGGACGAATTGATGAATTTGCAGTGCCGCGTTCTTCACGGTACGGTCTCTCCTCTAGCGGATGTGCTGGGCCGCGAAGCGTCATCGCCCCGTCCGGCCCGCCGCCTGGACTATACGGCAGCGAGCGTCCGGGCGCAACGCCTGAGGCCGCCGAAGCTGCTATAATCTGGCGACGGATTCTCCGGCGCATCGTCTACTGTCAGGCGGCGTGCGCCACCAGCGGACGAGGAGCGAGCGGCGGCATGGCGACCACGGCACAGACGAGGGGCGGGCGCGGGCATCTGGTGATCGGGCAATCGGGCGGCGCGACGGCTGTTATCAACGCGAGCCTGGTGGGCGCGGTGCGCGCCGCGCTGGAGACGGACGCGATTGACGGCATCTATGGTGCGCGCTATGGCATCGAGGGCGTCTTGAACCGCGACCTGATCGATCTGCGCGCCCAGCCCGCCGCCACCTGGGACGCGCTGCGCGGCACCCCCTCGGCGGCGCTCGGCTCCTGCCGCTATCGCCTGCGCGAGGGCGACGCGGAGAGGGCGCTCGACATGCTGCGCGCCCTCGGCGTGCGCTATTTCATCTATATCGGTGGCAATGACTCCGCCGACACCGCGCTCCAGCTCGCCGCCGCCGCGCGCGCGGCCGACTACGACCTGCGCGTCGTCTGCGTTCCCAAGACGATTGACAACGATCTGCCTGACACCGACCATTGCCCCGGCTATGGCAGCGCCGCCCGCTTCATCGCGCTCGCCACGATGGATTCGGCGCTCTGCACCGAAGCGATGCCATCCCACTATCCCGTCAAGATCATCGAGGTGATGGGCCGTGACGCCGGCTGGCTGGCCGCCGCCGCCGCGCTGGGCAAGGAGCGTGAGGAGGATGCGCCGCACCTGCTCTACCTGCCAGAGCGCCCGCTGACCGCCAGTGAGTTCCTGGCGGATGTACAGGCGGCGTACGACGGCTATGGCATGGTCGTGGCCGTCGTGGCGGAGACGGTGCGCGACGAGAACGGCCGCCCGCTGGGTGAGCTGGGCCACCAAGGCACGGACGCCTTCGGCCATCCGCTGCTCGGCGGCGCGGCGCACTACCTGGTGGGGCTGGTACGCGGCGAGCTGGGGCTGCGCTCCCGCTACGACAAGCCCGGCGATCTCCAACGGATGTCCTCCGCGTCCGTCTCCGTCACTGACCGCGAAGAGGCCGAGCGCGTGGGTTGGGCGGCGGTGCGTGAGGCGGTGGCTGGGACGACCGGCAAGATGATCACGCTGGTGCGCCGCCCCGGCCCGGAGTACGCCTGCGACACGGGCCTGACGGACCTGGAGCGCGTCGCCAACGAGCGTCGTCCCCTGCCGCCGGAATTTCTCACCCCCGACGGCAGGGGCGTGACGCGGGCGTTTCGCGAGTACGCGCTGCCGCTGCTGGGCGAGCCGCTGCCACGGTATGCGCGGCTGCGCCCGGCGCGCGGCTATGATGCACAGTGACAATTCAGGACAGACTGACCGCCCGCGTGGGCCGGCAGGCGGTTGAAACCATGCCTGGGGGCCGGTGGCCGCGACGTCCGCCGTCGCGGACCGCGGAAGCGGCGCGGTGTCCGTAGCTCTGTGTCAAAGGGCATCATGGCCGGCGAACAGGCGACGTAGCCATGAGACGTAGCCATGAAAAGAGGTGGTCGAGATGGCCGCGCTGGATCGCGCCGTGGTGATCGTGCTGGATGGTGTGGGCGCCGGACACGCGCCCGATGCCGCCAGCTATGGCGACGCCGGCGCCAACTGCCTCACCAACACCGCTCGCGCGGTGGGGGGCCTGCCGCTGCCGGTGATGGGTAGCCTGGGCATCGGCAACATCACGCCTATCGAGGGCACGCCGCCGACGGAGCAGGCGCGCGGCGCGTATGGCCGGCTGGACGAAGCGGCGGCCGGCAAGGACAGCACCACCGGCCACTGGGAGCTGATGGGCGTCACGCTGCGGCGGGCGCTGCCGACGTATCCGCATGGCTTCCCGCCTGATCTGGTCGCGCGCTTCGAGGCGGCGATTGGGCGTGGCACGCTCGGCAACCGGCCCGCCTCTGGCACGGTGATCATCGAGGAGCTGGGCGCGGAGCATCTGCGCACGGGCAAGCCGATTCTCTACACCTCGGCCGATAGCGTTTTCCAGCTTGCCGCCCACGAAGAGATTATCCCGCTGGACGAGCTATACCGCATGTGTGAGGTCGCGCGCGGCCTGCTGGTTGGTGAGCATGCCGTCGGCCGCGTGATCGCGCGCCCGTTCATCGGCACGCCGGGCCACTTCACGCGCACGCCGCACCGGCGCGACTTCTCGCTGGAGCCGCCCGCGCCGACGCTGCTCGATACGCTGAAGGAAGCTGGCTACGACGTGATCGGTATCGGCAAGATCGAAGACCTTTTCGCTCTGCGCGGCCTGACCAAGAGCAACCACACCGGCACGAACGAGACCGGCATGGCGGCGGCGCTGGACGAGCTCGCGCGGCCGTTCCATGGGCTGCTGTTCGTGAATCTGGTGGACTGCGACCAGCTCTACGGCCATCGGCGCGATGCGCGGGGCTACGCGCGCGCGCTGGAGCAGGTGGACGCCTGGCTGCCAAGCATGTTGCGGCTGCTCGGCCCGCGCGACGCGCTGTTCATCACTGGCGACCACGGCACCGATCCGACCTATCGCGGCAGCGACCACACGCGCGAGGCAGTGCCGCTGCTGGCGGCGGGCGGACCGATCCGCGCGAATGTGAATTTGGGCGCGCGCGCTTCGTTCGCGGACCTGGGCGCGACGCTCGCCGACGTGTTTGGGGTGGGGCCGTTGGAGAGCGGCGCCAGCTTCGCGGGAGAGGTCGGCCTGGGGTGACGTAGTTCCAGATGTGAGCGGTCACGCGCGATGTGGGTGGCTGGACGATGGATGAGGTGGTTGTGTGAGTGGTGGCGTGAACCGGGGTGCCGTTGCTAGCGATCCCGCCTGGCTGGCGCGCGAGCTGGAGCGGCTGGCGCCGCTCGTGCCGGAGGCCGCCGGTGTGACGGTATGCGAGGCGCCCGCGTTCGCCGTCGCGTTCGTCGAACGCTACGCCGGCGATGTGCCGCAGATCGAGCTTGCCAGCGAGTTTCTCATGGCGGTCCTGTGCGAGGCGTGGCGGCGCGAGGATGACGCTGTGGTCGTGCGCGTGGCGAGTGGGCTTGCGCACGTGGCGGGCAGGCTGCGCGAGCCGGGTGCGGCCGAGCGCGCGCTGCGGCTTGGCATCGAGGCCGCACAACGCCTGGGGGATGGGCCACGCCTGGCGCACCTACTGCACTGTCTGGGGTGCCTGGAGTTCGCATACGGTCGCGCGGCACGTGGATGGCGGCTCTGGCGCGACGGCATGGAGCTGGCTGAGATGAGCGGGACGGCATGCGATCTCTGGCGGCCGCTCGGCACTTTCGCGCACTCCTCCGATATCCTGGCGCGCTTCGCGGAAGCCGGGCGTTACCTGAACCCCCTCGCCCTCGCGAGTCAGAGCGACGCGGGCGACGATCCCGCCGCGCGCGCCGTGGCGCTCTTCATCCGCGCTTTTCACACCGGCTGGCGCGAGCCGGAGCGTGCCTACGACGACCTGTGCGACTCCCTGCGGCTCATTGCGACGGGCAGCGGCGACGCCGCCGGCACATTCGCCCCCGGCCAGCGGCAGGTGTTCACGCTGACGGTGCAGGCGGAGCTGGCGCGCGTGCGTGGCGACTACGCCGGCGCCAGCGCGTACGCCCAGAGCGCGGTCGAGCTGGCGCGGGTCTTCGCCGACCGCTATACCGTCGCCGCGCTGCTGTTCGACTCTGCCATGTACGCCTACCGCCAGGGCCGGCACGACGATGCCCGCGCGCGGTTCCGGCGCATGGCCGAGGTCGCGGGCGAGATGGGCGGGCTGCCGATCCACGAACGCGGGCGCCGCTTCTACGAGACGCGGCTGGTGGAGCGCACGCCGGACGAGCGTGTAGCGCCCCCTACGCTCCCCACTGCCCATACCTGCCTGCCGGAGCCGCTGAGCGCGCGCGAGCATGAGGTGTTGCGCCTGGTCGCCGCGGGCCTCGCCAACCGCGAGATCGCCGCGCGCCTCGTCGTCACTGAGGCCACCGTGAAGAAGCATCTCGAACACGTCTACGGGAAGCTCGACGCGCGCAGCCGCACCTCGGCGCTCGCCGCCGCCCGCGCGCTGCGTCTGCTCGACTGATACGCTTCCCCGCTCCGCCGATATTCGTCTTTTGGCGAATGACATGCTCGCTCCCGGCCGCTAGGCTGGATGCCAGCGAAGACACTGAATCATCCGATAGCGGAGCGAGGTGAATGACCATGCGATATGGATCAGGTGTTGGATGGAGCGGGCGTCGTGCCGCGCGGTATGCGCTGTGGTGTGGGGTGTGCCTGATGCTCGCCGCGTGCGCCTCCCCCGGCGCGGGCGCCGGCCCAACGGCGACCGCCCGCGCCACGCCTACGCCGTCGGTGCCAACCGTCTCCACACCGGAGCTGAGCTATAAGGGACATAGTGGGCCGGTCGTCGCCGTCGCCTGGTCGCCGGATGGCAAGCGCCTGGCCTCCTGTGGCAACGATGGCACCGCGCAGGTGTGGGACGCGGCGAGCGGAGCGACGCTCTGGCATGTCACGGTCGCGCCGTTCGCTTTCGCGGTGGCGTGGGCGCCGGATGAGCGTACGCTCGCGGCGGCAGGCTCGTCTGGCTCGGTTGCCATCCTGGATGCCGCCACGGGCAACCAGACCGCGACGTTCTCCAGCCAGTCCGGCGCTATCGAGGGGTTGGCGTGGTCGCCGGATGGCAAGCGCCTCGCGTCCGGCAGCCAGGATGGTACGGTGAAGGTGTGGGATGTGGCGTCTGGCAAAGCGGTTGTGACGTACACGGGGCACATCGGCTCCGTCGAGCGCATCGCCTGGTCGCCCGATGGGAAGCACATCGCCTCCGCCGGCTATGATGGCACGGTCCAGGTGTGGGACGCGGCGAGCGGCACAACCGTACTGACCTACAAAGGGCACGCGGCGCCCGTCTGGGAGGTGGCGTGGTCGCCGGACGGCAAGCGCATCGTCTCCGGCACGGGCGCGGCCGGCGCGCACGGTCCCGTCACCAGCGGCAATTCCGTGCGGGTGTGGGACGCGGCGACAGGACAGACCATTCTGACGTACGGTGGCGCCACGGGGCAGACGTACGCGCTGGCGTGGTCGCCTGATGGGACGCGCATCGCGTCGGGCGGCGACGATACCACGGTGCAGGTGTGGGACGCGGCGACGGGCAAGACGCTGATGCAGTATCGCGGCCACAGTGGGATCATCTTCAAGCTGGCGTGGTCACCCGATGGGACGCGCATCGCGTCCGCCAGTGTGGATGGCACCGCGCAGGTCTGGCGGCCGCGGGCGTGAGCATTCCCCCTGGAGTCCAGAGTCCATGTTGGGCGGCAAATCCCGCGCGGCCTCACTGGGTTGAGTCGTTGTGATGTGCGTTGTCATGTGCCGGCGCCCCGGCATGAATGCCGGGGGTAATCCTGGTTTGGTGCGAGTGGTGGATACCCTAACACCCCGGTCAATTTAGCCTGGATTCTTCATCGGCCCGCGTGTAGGCGGGGGAGTCCTCACCCCCCAACCCCCTCTCCCCGCAGGGCGAGGGGGAGCCACCCCGCGGGGAGAGGGGGAGTCACGGCGCACCGGACGGGCAGCGTTTCCCTGAAGAATGCGGGTTCGTTCAGTTGGTGAGCCATTCGGCTACCACACGGTTGAAGCGTTCCGGCTGCTCCAGGTTCGCCAGGTGGCCCGCGTCGGTCAGTATCTCCATCCTGGCGTCGGGGATGCGCTCGAACAACAGGCGTGCGTCGGCGACCGGGGCGATGGTGTCCTGCTCGCCGACCAGCACCAGCGCCGGGCAGGCGATCGCGGGCAGATCGCCGGTCGAGTCGGGGCGCAAGCCCAGCCCGCGCGCCGCCGCCGCCAGCCCGATCGGCGTGTTCAGCCCGGCGATGCGCCGCGCCGCGGTGACGATCTCGGGCCGCTCCTGCTGTGTCATGTGAGAGAAGAGTTTCGGCGCCTCGCGGTCGAAGAGTGCCGTCGCGTCGTTCTGCTCGACGAACCGCGCCGTCTCCTCGCGCGCCTGGCGGCCCTCGGCCGTGTCCGGCGTCGCGCGCGTGTCAATCAGGATCACCCGCTCCACGCGCCGCGGCGCACGGCGCAGCAGCTCGAACGCGACGTAGCCGCCCATCGAGGCGCCCGCCAGCACAAATCGTTCAACGTGCAGTGTGTCCAGCAGCGCCAGCACGTCGCCCGCCCACTGCTCGATGGTCGCCGGCCCGGTCTCGAAGGCGGACTCGCCGAAGCCGCGCAGGTCCGGCGCGATCACGCGCAGATGCGCCCGCGCCGGCAGGTCATCCAACTGGCCGCGCCATTGCTGGCGGTTGAGCGGGAAGGCGTGCAGCAGCACCAACGTGCGCTCGCCCGCGCCCGCCTCGTCGTAGCCGATCTCGATGCCAGCGATGTTCGCGCGCATGTCTTCACCTCCGCGATGCTTCGTCGTGTCCGCGAGCTGTTTCCGCGGCCCGCGCGCCACCAGCCGCCGCGTACGCCCCTCGGCTCCATCCTACCTCTCCCAGAGGGGAAGCTGCACGATACCGCCGCGCTGGGTTTCCGCATCAAGCGGTACGATGCCGCCGAGGCCGACGCCGAGCAGGCGGATCGCCGTCGTGCCGTCCAGCAGCGGGGCCACCTCGCCGTAGAGCAGCGCCAGCGCCGCCGCGGCAATCGGCGCTTCGTCCGCCACTGGCGCTGCCAGCGAGCGCTGGCGTGTCATCAGGCGGAAATCGGACCACTTGATTTTGATGTGGACGGAGCGGGCCAGCACGCACTCTTCCGCCGTGTCGCGCGCCACCTTGCCCGCCAGCAGGCGGAGCTGCTCCGCCGCGCGCGCGATGTCCGCGATGTCGCGCTCGTAGGTGCGCTCGCGGGAGATGCTTTTGGGCGGGCCATGCTCACCCACCACCGGGCGGTCGTCGCGGGCGTTCGCCAGCAGCCACAAATGCCGGCCGTGCTTGCCCAGCACGGATACTAACTCACGCTCGCCGCGCGCGGCTAACTGGCCGACGGTGGTGATGCCTATGCGCTCGAGCCGCTCGCGCGTGTGCGGCCCTACGCCGCCGAGCCGGCCCACGGGTAGCGGGCGCAGGAACGCCAGCTCGCTGCCCGGCCGCACGATCAGACAGCCATCCGGCTTCGAGAGGTCGCTCGCCAGCTTGGCGAGTGATTTGCCGCGCGCCACGCCGACGGAGATCGTCAGCCCGGTCTCCGCATGCACGCGCGCCTTGATCGCGCGGGCGATCTGTTCGGCGGGGCGGCAGCCGCGCTCGGCGGGGGGAAGCTCGCCGTACGCCTCGTCAATGGAGACCTGCTCGCGCACCAGGAAGTAGTCGTCCAGAATTGCCATCACGCGGCGCGACAGCTCGCGGTAGCGGTCGAAGCGCGGGCGCAGGAAGACGGCCTGTGGGCAGAGCCGGCGGGCGAGGGCCGCCGCCATCGCGCTGTGGATGCCGTAGCGGCGCGCGGCGTAGTTGGCGGTGCTGACGACGCCGCGCCGGTCGGGATCGCCGCCGACGATCACCGGCCGGCCGGCGAGCGCGGGATCATCCAGCTCTTCCACGGCGGCGAAGAAGCAGTCCAGGTCGCAGTGCATCACCCGGCGCATGGGGATGTTGGGGATGGTGTCGTACGGCAGCGCGAGCATGCGGGTTGCCCTTTCATCGCGGCCGGGGAGGCCTCACCCCCAACCCCTCTCCCCGCGGGGAGAGGGGAGCCAGAGAGGAGCCAGCGCCACAGGGATCGGTATCCATTATATCGAACGGATGTACGCTTTGCATAGGGGCAACGGCGCGCAATTCACGACGTGCGCTATCCGGGTGTGGCGGCGGTGTAGCCGTTGGCGCGGCTCGCTCGTAGATGTTTGCAACGGTGTCTCCACTGGCCGGCGATACCGCGCTTTCCTGCCCATGTGGGGCGCCAGTGGTATAATGGGCCGGTGGGCCAGGCACATTGTGTGGCTAGTTCCACCCCGCGCCCGACGCCCGTACAGCACCGAAGAGAGCGGTCCTCACATGAGTTTCATAACCAAAGTCCTCGGCGATCCGAACGAGAAGGAGCTGAAGAAGCTCCGGCCGATTGCCGCCAAGATCAGCGCCCTCGAAGACGAGATGCGTGCCCTCTCCGACGACGAGCTGCGCGGCATGACCGGCGAGTTCAAGCAGGAGCTGGAGAACGGGGCGAGCCTGGACGACATTTTGCCCGAGGCCTTCGCCGTCGTGCGTGAGGCGGGGCGGCGCGTGCTCGGCATGCGCCATTTCGACGTGCAGCTCATCGGCGGCATCGTGCTGCACCAAGGCAAGATCGCCGAGATGCGCACCGGCGAGGGCAAGACGCTCGTCGCCACGCTGCCGTCGTACCTCAACGCGCTGCCCGGCAAGGGCGTTCACGTCATCACCGTCAACGACTACCTCGCCAGCCGCGACCGCGGCTGGATGGGGCGCATCCACGAGTTCCTCGGCCTCTCGGTCGGCGTCGTGCTGACCACGCAGCAGCCGCAGAGCGCCGAGCGTCGCGCCGCCTACGCCGCCGACATCACCTACGGCACCAACAATGAGTTCGGCTTCGATTATCTGCGCGACCACATGGTGCCCGATCTGCGCTACGCCGCGCAGCGCGAGCTGAACTACGCCATCGTGGACGAGGTGGACAACATCCTGATTGACGAGGCGCGCACGCCGCTGATCATCTCCGGGCAGGCGGAGGAGTCCGCCGAGCTGTACAAGCAGTTCGCGCGCATCGTGCCGCGGCTGAAGCGCGAGGACGACTATACGATTGACGAGAAGGGCCGCACCGTCGCCATCACCGAGCCGGGCATTGACAAGCTGGAGCGCATGCTGGGCATTCCCAACATCTACGACGATATGGAGCTGACGCGCCATCTCGAAAACGCGCTGAAGGCGCACGCGCTCTTCAAGCTCGACAAGGACTATATCGTGCGCGACGGCGAGGTGCTGATTGTGGACGAGTTCACTGGGCGCGTGCTGGTGGGCCGGCGCTATAGCGAGGGGCTGCACCAGGCCATCGAGGCCAAGGAAGGCGTCGCCATCCAGCGCGAGAACAAGACGCTCGCCACCATCACCTTCCAGAACTACTTCCGCCTGTATGAGAAGCTGGCGGGCATGACCGGCACCGCCATGACCGAGGCCGAAGAGTTCCACAAAATCTACAAGCTCGACGTCGTCACCATCCCGACCAACAAGCCGATGGTCCGCGCGGATCTGGGCGACCTGATCTACCGCAGTGAGAAGGGCAAGTTCGACGCCGTTGTGGCCGAGATTCAAGAGCGCCACGAGCTGGGCCAGCCGGTGCTGGTCGGCACGACCTCGGTGGAAATCTCCGAGCGCCTCTCCGAGCTGCTGGACCAGCACGGCATCGCGCACAACGTGCTGAACGCCAAGCAGCACGCGCGTGAGGCGGTGGTGATCGCGCAGGCGGGGCGCAGCGGCTCCGTGACCATCGCCACCAACATGGCCGGCCGCGGCACCGACATTCAGCTCGGTGGCGACCCCGACGGCTTTGTGGACGAGATTCTGCGCGAGCGCGACATTGAACCTGAATTCGCCACGCCCGAAGACCGCGAGGAGGCGCTGGCCGAGGCCAAGCGCCGCTGCGACGCGGACCGTGCGAAGGTGGTGAGCTTGGGCGGTCTCTACATCATTGGCACGGAGCGCCACGACTCGCGCCGCATTGACAACCAGCTACGCGGCCGCTCCGGCCGCCAGGGCGACCCCGGTGAGTCACGCTTCTTCCTCTCGCTGCAAGACGAGCTACTGCGCCGCTTCGGCAGCGACCGGGTTTCGGGCCTGATGGCGCGCATCGGCATGGAAGAGGACATGCCGCTGGAGAACAAGCTCGTCAGCAACATCATCGAGCAGTCGCAGTCCAAGGTCGAGGGCTTCAACTTCGACATCCGCAAGAACGTGGTGGAGTACGACGACGTGATCGCCGCGCAGCGCAAGGTGATCTACGCCGACCGCGAAGCCGTGCTCAAGCACGAGGATATGCACGAGCGTTGCATCACGATGATCGAGGCCGAGGTGCGGCGCATCGTCGAGGGCCACACGATTGCCAATCTGCCGGAAGAATGGGATCTGGATGGCCTGGTCAAGGTCTTCGATGCCTGGGGCGTCCACGTGCCCGACGAGGTGTTTCCCGATCCGATCAACCGCCTGCGCCGCGAGTCGCTGATCAGCGATCTGACGGACGCCGCGCTCGACGCCTACGCGGCGAAAGAGGCCGAGGTGGCGGCGAAGGTGAAGGAGTACAACCTCGCTGAGTCCGGCGAGGGCCTCATGCGCCAGTTCGAGCGCATGGTGATCTTGCAAGTGGTGGATGGGCTGTGGCAGGACCATATTGACCATCTGGACGTGATGCGCAGCGGCATCGGCCTACGCAGCATCGCCCAGCGCGATCCGCTCGTCGAGTTCAAGCGCGAGGGGTTCCAGGCGTTCGAGCAGCTCAAAGGGGACATCGCGCATCACGTGGTCGAGTTGTTGTTCCGCGCATCGATCCAGATCCAGGCACCGGAGCCGCAGCCGGCGCTGCCGCGAAACCTGCGCACCAATGCCGACGCCATCGCCGAGGCCACCGGCCAGGCGAAGGCCGCCGGCGCGCTGCCCGCTCCCAGGCCCGCGGCGACGAGCGACGGCGCGAACGGGACGAATGGGTTGGTCGCCGCCAATGGCGCGAATGGCATGGGCCAGGGGAACGGCCGCCAGCCGAACGGCCAGAACAACGGCAATGGCGCGCGCCCGCTCCACGGGCAGAAGGCGGGATCAAAGGCGGGATCAGCGGCACACGGGCAGCAGCGCCCGCGCGCGGCGGGGCAGCGGTCGCCGCAACGCGCGGCGCAGCGTGTCACCGCTCATGCGATGGCGAATCCCGGCGCCGTCCCAGCGTCCGGTAAGATCGGGCGCAATGACCCCTGCTACTGTGGCAGCGGCCGCAAGTACAAGAACTGCCACGGGCGGTAGTCGCGCGCCCGCGCGACGAAGCGCCACCCAACCGACGCGTTTGGCGGGTGGCGCTTTCGCGTCTCGTCAGGTTGTGGAGCGCCTATTCCATTCGCCGCTCGTCGTGCTGCTCACCGAAGACGCGGCGCAGCGTGTCGCTGATCTCGC
>JAICVS010000139.1 GCA_025935195.1 Ktedonobacterales bacterium | reverse complement strand
GGCAGGTTGTCCAGCCAGCCGTGTTCGGGGTGAACCGGGAGGTCGAGCGTCGCGCCGTCTTCGGCGGTCAGATAGGGGAGCAGATGGCCGGCGAGCGGATGGCGGCGGCGCACGCGCTCACGGTTGGCATCGGCAAGCGCTTGCATATGCGCCAGCCCGGCGGCGGCGGCGTCGAAGCCGTACACGTGGCGGAAAGCGCGGCGCAGGTGCTCGTTCCAGAGGCGCAGGCGCAGCGCGCGCGCCGAGACGGGATCGGCCACGCTGAGGTTGATCTCGGCGTCCGAGCGCATGCCGCGGCTGTTGAGGTTGGCGGAGCCAACGGTCCACCAGGCGTCATCCACGATGGCGACCTTGGCGTGAGTGTAGATGGGCCGGTAGTAGATGCCGCCCGGCTCGCTGGGGCCTTCTTCGGCGCTGCCGAGCGTGAAGACATGCAGGCGGTCGGCCATGCCGGCCTCGGCGGCGCGCGCGCGCAGCCACGCCACGCCGCCGTCGCTGAAGTGGCGGCCGCAGTTAGGGTGGTCGGGCAGGGTCAGGCCGACACGCACGCCACGCGCCAGCGCGCCGGCCAGCGCCAGCAAGACTTCCATCGCATCGGGGCTGCGCTCACCCCAGCGCAGCGAATCCAGCCCCAGGAAGACTTCGGGCCAGAGATACTGATTTTCGATGTAGATGAACCGCTGGGCGCGCTCGAAGGCGCGCACGTAGGTCTCTTTGATGGTAGCGATGCCGTCGGGCGCGAAGGCGTAGGTGCGCGGCGGGATGGTGCGTACGATCTGCGCGGATAGACCGTCCGTCACGGCTGGAGGAGCGGGATCAGCGGTGAGCGCGGCGGGCCAGTCGGGGGCGTGGTGGCGCGCGGCGACTTCCGTCCAGCGCTGGACGATGTTGGCGAGCACGTCGGCGACGGCCGGTCCCTGGATGCGCGCGTGGACATCGTGCCAGGGGTGCATGGCGGGCGCGCGGTCCTCGGCGCGCTCAACACAGGCGCAGGGGTGGGAGTGCATGTCCCAGCGGTCGTAGTCGCCACCCTCCTGCACGGTGAGGTCAATGCCGCCGACGAAAGCGACGCCGCCGTCCACGACGGCGCACTTCTGGTGCAGCGCCTGCGTCATGTGCGCAATGTGCCGGCTGCTGTCGTCCAGCAGACAGTCCACACCGGCGGCGGCGAGCTGTTCGCGCTGGCGCACGGGGTCGTTGGTGAGGTGGCTGCCCAGGTGATAGGCGTCCCACAGCAGCACACCGACGCGCACGCCACGGGCGGCGGCGAAGCCAAGCACATCCACCACACGCAGGCGGCCGCTCGTCCACAGGGCGATGGCGTCGTCGTCCAGGCCTACGTCGCGCAGGCTGGCGACCAATGCCTGTTGTGAGGCGCTGTCGTCGGCGCCGAGGCGTGTATCATCGCCGCGCACCATCGGCAGCTCGGCGGAGATGTCCCACCCGGCCAGCAGGATGGTGTGTTTGGCGGCGAGGAATGCCTGGCACATGGCGAACATGGCCGCGCGCCCGTCTATCAGCGGCTCGACGGCACAGCCGGCGCGCACGGGGAAATCGCCCTCGGCCCAGGGCTGGAGCAACGGCTCCTGGGCAGTAATTGACTCTCTATTTGCCACGCTTGCCATGCTTAGAAGCTCCTCACCCCCCAACCCCCTCGCCGTGCGCGGCGAGGGGGAGCCAGATCATGGCCGCGCGGGCTGCCCATCCACTCGCTCACCCGGTGGTCGGCGCAAGCGGGTAGAGCGCGACGGGCTTGCCGGGCGCAGCCAGCGCGAAGCCCGTCGCGCCGGGCAGCCAGGCGAGCGATGCCGTTGTCAGCCCATCGCAGCCGCTGGCGAGCGTGGCGAGCGTGGCGAGCACGCGCTGGCTCGCGATGTCATAGACGCGCAGCGGCGCGGAGGAGGCGGTGCGGTCGCAGATCACCATGTCACGCCCATCAGGTGAGAACCAGGCCAGCCCATCGCCACTAGCGGCGGAGCTAGCGCCGGCGACGGTAGTGGCGAGGCGCGCGGCGAGCGCGTTGGGTGGGCCGCCGTGCGCGGCGTCGGCGGAGACGACAACCGGCTGGCTGACCGCTGCCCACAGGAGGAAGCGGCCGTCACGTGACCAGTTCAGCAGGCTGAGACGGTGCGCCGCGTCGTCGGACGAGATGCCGACGGCGGCGCTGCCTTTGGTGGGCGCGAAAACGTGGCTGCCCGCGGCCTGCCAGAGGCCGACGGCGGCGGACTGGCCAACACCAGGGATGCCGGCGCTGGCGGGAGCGGGGGCGAGCTTGCCGTCCGCGCCGAAGACGCGCGCGGCGCCGTTGGCGAAGGTCGCGGCGGGGTCGGGCCGGTCAATCACGCTGCCGGCCTGGACATCGTAGACACGCACAGCCGGGGCGGCCGGCAGTTGCAGATTCCACAGCAGCCCGCCGGTGGCGACGGTCCAGGCGACGACGATGCCGCCATCGGCGGCGGCGAGGTGGGTGCTATCGGTGGACCAGGCAAGGGTGCCGGGGACGGCGTCGCCGGGCCAATCCAGCGTGCCTACCAGCTTGCCAGTGCTGACGCTCCAGAGCTGGATGGTGCGGCCGCTGTTGCTCGGGCCGGCGGAGGCGGCGATTTTGCCGTCGGGCGAGACGGCGAGAGCGGCGGCGCCAGTGGATGCCGTATCGAAGGTGAGGGAGGATGCGAGCGCGGCGGGGGCGGGCGTCGCGGTCAGTGCGGTGGCGGCGGCGGTGGGGGCTGGTGCGCCAGGCCGAGACGCGCCGCCGGAGAAGAGTGCGAAGAGGGCGCCCTGGGTGACGATCTCGAAGACGACGATCTGTACGATCAGCAGCACGATCAGCAGCAGCAGGACGGTGCGGCCGCGGCGCGAGACCAACGCCCGCGCGGGCCTGACCCTGCGCAGCCGGCGCATGATCTGGCGCTTCTCGGTTGGGGCATGGACAAGCCCTTGCCGCTGGCACACGTCGCAGTCGCGCACGTGGATCTCGACCGCCGCGTTCATCTCCGGGCTGAGGCGGCCAAAATGGTAATCCACCAGCCGATCCATCACGTCGGTATGGCTCAGTCTGGGGATTGGCTGCCTGCCACGGCGGCGCCGGGGCGGCTGCTGTATCGCTTGTCCTCGATCTGCCACTCGCCGCCACCCGCACCTCAGTAGTGTGATCAACACATGCTCGGCTTACAGGGTAGCGGCTCGCCGGGATTTCGTCAAGCCGCGGCCCGTGTGAAGGTACTATTCAGGGGTTAGGCGCTCGTTGAATTCCTCACCCCCAACCCCTCTCCTCGCGAGGAGAGTGGAGACGAGACGGGCGTGCGGGTCATAGAGCGGTTGCGTGGCGGGCGGCGAGCGCCTATAATGCGCCACGACGCGGAGCAATCGGCGTGTCCAGCGTGGACACAGCCAGGCCACATCGAGCCTCACTGGACCACCATCAGGACGCTACCACATGGATCGCCCGCCACAGTTGACGCCGACGACGAGCCGCCCGCTGGAGCGCGGCCGCGCCGCTCCCACGACGAGACCGATGCTCGACACTCACGAATATCGCCCAGGACCACACGTCGCGCTGGTCGTGCTGCTGGCGCCGGTGCTGGTGGTGCTGGTCGGCGCGGCGATCGCGCTGAATACGATGGGGACGGTGCCGCTGTGGCTGCCGTTCGTCGTGCTGCTGTGGGGGCCGCTGCTGCCGCTGCTGTGGTTTGCCATGCAAAGCGTGCGCACCAGCCAGGAGGGACTGGCGGTGGGGCGGCCGTGGCGCGCGTGGGTAGAGCTCGGCTGGAATGACATCGAGCGGGTGGAGCGAGTTGGCCCGGTGCTGCGTATCACTAGCGGCGATGGGCGGCGGCTGAGCTTCATGCCGGGGCTGCTGCACGAGGGCGCGCGCCTGCAGCGGTTGCTCTTGCTGCACCTGCCACAACAGGTGTTCTTTGGCGGGCTGGCGGGGAAGGCGCGCGCTCAGGTCTCCGGCCAGTTCTCCGGGGCGCTGCATGGGCGGCCTATGACGGGCTGGCGGGTGGCGGCCGGGGCCTGCGGCGTGGGTGGGCTGCTGATAGGTGGACTGGCGCTGAGCGGGGTGGCCGGTCTGCCGCGCGAGGTGGGCGTGATTCCAGCCGTGCCGGCGCTGCTCGCCGCCGTGGTCGCCGGCGTCACGCTGTGGTGGCTGTCGCAAGAGGTGGTGCTGGACGAGCGTGGCATCACCGTGCGGCATTGGCTGCGGCGCGGCGGCTGGACGGTGCTGTGGGATGACGTGCAGCTCTTGGAGCATACGCCGGATCAGGGGTTGCTACGGCTGCACGGTGTGGGGCGCTTCGTGTGCATGGGGCCGGGGCTGCTGCCGCCGGCGGAACGCGACCTGATGCGCGCGTTCATCCATGAGTATTGCGTGAAGCGCGACGTGGCGGTGGTGCGGCGCCGGTGGATCTGGCTGTGGTAGAGGTACCTCACCCCCGTCCCCTCGCCCCGCGGGGCGAGGGGAGTCAGAGCGGCAGCCACGCGGGGCGAGGGACAGCCCTCTTTAACGAGCCAGCGCGCCGACCAGCACGCGGGCGGGAGCGGGGACGCGCTCGGATGCGGCGGCGGGATGGGTGACGGTGCGGGAGCGGCGCAGGCGCGAGGGCAGGATGCCTTCTTCCTCACGGTACTTGGCGATGGTGCGGCGGGCGATCTCGAAGCCGCGCCGGGCAAGCATACGGGCCAGTTGTTCGTCACTGTAGGGCCGGCGCGTGTCTTCGGCGGCGATCAGCTCGCGTAGCGCCTTCTTGACGGGGAGCGAGGAGTCGAAGAAGTCGTCGAAGGGAACGGTGCGGCCGTTGGGCAGCAGGGCGAACTTGCCGTCGGTGGCGCGGCTGACGGTGGATTCGTGCAGACCGACGCGGCGGGCGACATCGGCGCGCGTCAGCGGCTTGAGCGCGCTCTGGCCGTGGACGAGGAAGTCGAATTGCAGCTCGATGAGGGCGTCGGAGACACGCTGCATGGTGTCCCAACGCTGTTTGAGCGCGGCGATGAAGGATTGCGCCTGCTCGACATAGCCGCGAATATGCTGGCGCTCGCCATTGGCGCAGCCCAGCTCGTTCAGGTTCTTGCGCGCCCAGAGGTAGTCGCGGTTGACATGCAGATCGTAGCGTTGGCGCTCGACGACCTCGGCCTCGAAACCGTCGCCACGGCGGCGCAGCACGACATCCGGGCGGATTGAAGCGGCGGGGGCGGCAAGATCACCATCGTCGGGGTCGAAGCCATGGGTGGGGTAGGGGTGCAGGTGGGTGCGGATGAACTGCCATTCGGCTTCGACGGCTCTGGGCGTCTCGCCGACCTCGCGCGCGACCTCACGGAAGCGGCGGAAGGCGAGCGAGGCGAGGTGATCGCGCACGAGCGTCTCGGCCAGCGGGTGGGCATCACCAGCATCGCGTAGAGTGAACAGCTGGATGAGCAGACATTCGCGCGCGCCGCGGGCGCCGATGCCAGGCGGATCCATGCGCTGGAGCGCGCGCAGCACACGCTCCACATCGGCCTCGGCACGGTCGAGGGCGGTGGCGGCGTCCTCGACGATAGTGAGCGGCAGCCAGCCATGGTGATCCAGATTGCCGATCAGGTATTCGGCGGTCTCGGCGTCGTCCGCGGGGAGCGAGGCGCAGAGCAGGCGCAACAGGCCATCGCCGCGTCCGGTGGCGGCGGCGACGCGCAGCATGGGATCGGAGAGGTCGTCATCTCCGGCGGAGCCGAGGCCCACGTAGGCGCCGCTCACGTCGTCGCCGTTGTCGCCGTCGTCGTGGCGGCGCTCGGCGAGGGAGGGTGCGCGGCCGCAGGCGGCGCAGGCGCGACCGGGAGCGTCCAGCCCGGCGCCGCAGAAGTGACAGGTCTCGCGCTCGGAGGCTTCGAGGGCGGGGTTGGTGTCGCGCTCGCGGGCAATGGCGGCGACCAACTCCTGGCTGGGCATCTGCAACAGGCGCACGGCCACGATCTGGCGGTGTGAGATCACAGTGTTCTGTTGCGGCGCCAACGTCGGATCCAAGCGCATGTCCATCAAGTCCATGTCGTCCTCTCCCAACTGCCCTGCGTTCTACGTGTTCCACATGCCCGCTCGGCGTCGCGTCGCATCCTGACGATGATTGCAGCCAGGCGTGGCAGGCGCCAAGGCACCTAACGCAAAAGCCGTGCCGAAATGTGCGCTCCCTGTTGCCGGATG
Source organism: Ktedonobacterales bacterium (assembly GCA_025935195.1). Lineage (GTDB taxonomy): Bacteria > Chloroflexota > Ktedonobacteria > Ktedonobacterales > JADMIN01 > JAICVS01. The sequence continues at coordinate 4,942 of JAICVS010000139.1, read as the reverse complement.
CCCGTGCGCGTGCGAGAATCAGGGACGGAACGCGGATGCTCGCCGGGCGGGAGTCCTCACCCCCAGCCCCTCTCCTTGCGAGGAGGGGGGCCAGAGGCGGCGCGGGCGTCATTCGAAAGGGATCGTGAGGGATCGTGAGGGATCGTGATGATCTTCGTGGTCTTCGGCCTGGCGTCCATCATTTTTCTGACGACGGCGCTGCTGGTGGCGGCGCTGATGCTGCGTGGGCAGTGGGAGCGCATGGGCGGGCCGGATGATCAGGGTTCCAGGCGCTGAGGCGCGAAGCTCAGGTCAACTCCGCGAAGAGTGCGCGTGGAGTGGCAGGCAGGCCGCGAGCGGTTGCACCATCAGATGCAACCAGCCAGCGACGCGCCAGATCGCCGCGTACGGAGGATTCGGTGGCGATGGCGGTGAGCAGGCTGAGCGGCGGCGCACCGGCCAGCGCCGCATCGTCCCACGGGCTGAGCGCGCGCAGCCAGCGCTCGCGCCAGAGATAGGGGTCAGTGGATGGACCGACCGCACGGTACGCGCCAGTGGCGATGAGCGCGATGCCCTCCGGCGGCGCCAGCGCGCGTATTCGATCCGATGATGCGGCTGTATCCGTGCCCGCCTCGTTTGCAAGCGTACGGACCTCGGTTGAGGAATCCTGGGCGTAGTCATCGGGGGAGGCGAGGAGACGCACATGGGGAGCGAAGCGGGCATTCTCCGGCTGGGCGAGCAGCGCGGCCAGCGCGGAGGCGCCCATGCCGGCGCGCGGCGCGACCAGCACGTCCGTGAGGGCGAACAGCGCGGCCAGCGTAGCGTCGCGGTCAGTATAGTAACGTGGGTCGAAGATCTGGACGATCTTGTCGAAGCCGACGACGAAACTGAGGCGCGCACTGGGCGCGATCAAGGCGCGGAAAGCGCGGGCCTGATCCACATATAGCCCGTGGTTGGTGCGAGCGATGGCCGAGCTGGGGCAGGCGGCGGCCAAGGCTTCGAGCTGCGCGAGCCGGTCCGCGACGGCCGCGCGCTCGACACGCTCTTTGTCCACGGTCACGGCCGCCATCGTCCAGACGACGAGATCCAGGCCGGCGTGGGTGAGCGCCGCGGCGGCCAGCGCGAGGTGGGCAAGCGTGAGCGGGTTGTACGAGCCGGACAGCACGCCGACACTCTGGGCCGCGCGCAGATCGGCCGCACCCGCGAACACGTCCGCATATGGCGCGCTGGTGTCGCTTGGCTCAAAGCCCTCACGCGGCATGCGCGCCAGCGCGGCGACGCGCGCGGTGTCGTCGAGCAGCGCGCGCGCGGCCGCGAAGCGCTGTTGCCAGGCATCCGCCGATGGATGGATGCAGTCGTCACCGTAAGCGATATCAAGCGTGGCGCCCTCGTTCGCTGCCATCAAACTCCCTCACATCCATGCGCTGGTGCGGCCGCATAGGGTGATGGTACAACATGCGCACGGAACCGTAGGGGATAGACGAGGGCGACAAAAGACGAGGGCGACAAAAGGGGATGCGGCGATGGCGGAGCGAGGGATGGGAGTCGGCCGGATCGGCGCGGTCGTGCTGGCGGGCGGGCGCTCCAGCCGGATGGGCGACGCGCATAAGCTGCTGCTGCCGCTGGGTGGGCGGCCGGTAGCGGCGTACGCGCTCGATGCGGCGCTTGGAAGCGGCGCCGATCCGGTGGTGGTCGTGCTGGGCCATAGGGCGGATGACGTGCGCGCCGCGCTGCCAGCCGGAGGCTATCAGGTCGTCGTAAACGCGGAGTATGCGGCCGGGATGTCCACCTCGCTGCGCGCGGGGATCGCCGCGCTGCCAATTGATGTCGCGGGCGCGGTAATGCTGCTGGCCGATCAGCCGCTCATCACAGGCGAGATCGTCGCGCGGGTGATCGCGGAGGCCCGCGCGAGCGGGCGCGGAATCGTGACGGCGAGCTTCGGCGGCGGGCGCGGCACGCCGGTGTATTTCGCGCGCGCGCTCTTCGCGGAGCTGCTGGCGGTGACGGGCGACGAGGGCGGCCGCGCGGTGATCGCGCGCCACCCAGCGGAGGTGGCGGTGGTGGAGCTCGCGGACGACGCGGCGGCGCTGGACGTGGATGATCCCGAGCAGTACACGCGCCTGCGCGCGCTGTGGGACGGCTACGCGAAGGGATCGGCGGGCTGAGCGGCACGCCAGATATCCAGCGCCGGATCGTCCTCACGCGGCACGTACGCGCGCACCAGCCGCGCTTCACGGCCGGCCAGCGTGTAGGGGCCGAGAGACGCGGGCAGCACAGCGGTGTCGCCCAGGGCCAGCGGCCAGTCGCCAGTCGTGGTCTGGATGGCGCAGGAACCGGACAGCACCGTCAGAATCGCGCAGCTCGCGGGATCGGTGGCGGTGGAGAGATTGCCGGCAAGCTGAAGCTCCTCGACGACGAAGTAGCGGCAGGCGCTGAGGATGCGCCGCTGGGCGATTGCGGACGAGGCGGTGGACGGCGGCGTGACGACGCGGGCGGGGGCGTGTGGGGCGAAGCGCATGACGTCGAGCGCGCGCGCGACGTGCAGCGCGCGCGGGCGGCCGTCGGCCTGGATGCGGCCGTAGTCGTAGAGGCGGTAGGTCACGTCGGAGTATTCTTGCAGCTCGTAGAGCAGGATGCCGCCGCCAATGGCGTGGATGGTTCCCGCCGGGACGAAGACCACATCGCCGGGACGTGGCTCGAAGGTGCAGAGCAGCTCTTCGAGGTGTGTCGCGGCGATGACGGCACGCACCTCGGCGGGCGAGGCCGCGCGCTTCAGACCGTAAGCGAGCCGCGCGCCCGGCTCCGCGCGCAGCACGAGCCACATCTCCGTCTTGCCGAGCTTACCGCCTTCGTGGCGCGCGGCGTAGGCGTCGTCGGGATGCACCTGCACGGAGAGCCATTCGTGCGCGTCTATGAACTTCGTTAGCAGCGGGAAGCGCGGGCCGTAGACCGCGCGCGCGCGCCAGCCGATGAGCTGTTCGCCCCACTCGTCCACCAGCTCGCCGAGCGTGCGACCACGGTGCGCGCCCACGCGCACGACGCTCTCCACGGCGGTCTCCCAGGATTCACCGACGCGGGCGCCAGCGGGCAGCCGCTTGCCGACGATTTCCAACCCCTGGCCGCCCCATATGGTCTCATGCAGGCTGCCCTCCAGCAGTAGTGGCTCGCGCCATGCTTCCACACGTCCCACCACATGCCTCTCCTGCCCTGGTGTCCGGCGCGCCCACCCGTGTGCCGGAACGTGAATGTCTGCGCACATGATAAACCGCGGCACAAGCAAGAATGCTCATGCCGCGGTAAGTCTCGCCACCGGGAGGTTCCTCACCGCCAACCCCTCTCCTCGCATGGAGAGGGGAGCCTGGCTGGCGGTTGGAGCCGCGCCGGTGAGAGGAGTTGAGAAGAGCACAGCTCCCGCTAGACGCGGGTGAGCAGGGTGATCGCCCGCAGCACGGACTCACGCGCGGCGTCGCTGGTGCCAGCCTCGAGCGCGTCGGTGACGGAGCACTTGAGCACCTCGGCCGCTACACGGTCCATGCCGGCGCGGGCGGCGAGGATCTGGGTAATCACCTCTTCACAGGGCTTGCCGTCGTCGAGCATGCCAATGATGCCGCGAATCTGCCCCTCGACGCGGCGCAGCCGCACCTGGAGATCGCTTTGTGCTTTATCGGTTGTGGTCGCCATTTCCGCCCTCATCTGCCACTTCCCTGTGGGCATCGCGCCGGAGCAGCGGGCGACGTCATGCGCGCCGCCGCTCGTCGTGGCTAGACGCTGGCGGCCAGCGCGGAGTCAATGTGCCGGCGCAGTGCCTCACCGCGCTCGAAGCCGATCACGCGGTCGATCTCCTTGCCATTGTGGAAGAAGATCAGCGTGGGGATGCCCTGGATGCCCAGCCGCGAGGCCGTCATCTGGTTGTCGTCGGTGTTGAGCTTGGCGAAGACCATCTTGCCGTCGTATTCGCGCGAAAGCTCCTCGAAGACCGGGGCCATCATGAGGCAGGGCCGACACCACGGCGCCCAGAAATCAACGACCACGGGCTTGTCGGACTTCAAAACGGACTCGCTGAAGCTCGCATCACTCACCTGCACCAATGTGTCGGACATGTCGTTCCTCCTGGGACTCACACACAGCCTGCGCCTCGTCTATTACCCTACCGGGGTACCGTATACAGGAATAGCACGCGCGCACGCCGTTTGTCAAGGCAGCCGCGTGCGCCCTCCCGCTCTTTCCTTGTCTCTGCCCGGCGCGGATGCTAGAATCATGGCGTCCGAGCGGTTCACCATATCACTCGGCCCGCAAGATACGTTCCGCATGCGCCGGCCCCTTTGCGGGTCCGCGGCGACGGGACAAGGAGGCAAAGGAGGCGATAGCTATGCCGCTCGCCAATGGAATTATCTACATGGATCACGCCGCGACCACGCCAGCCGACCCGGCGGTGGTCGAGCGCGTGCTGCCGTTTTTCAGCGAGCACTTCGGCAATCCCAGCAGCGTGTACGGGCTCGGACGCGAGGCGCTGGCGGCGCTGGACGAGGCGCACGAGACGGTCGCGGCGATCCTGAACTGCCGGCCGACCGAGATCGTCTTCACTGGCGGCGGCTCCGAGGCGGACAACCTCGCCATCAAGGGCATCGCGGCGGCGGCGCGGCGGCGCGGCAACCATATCGTGACGACGGCCATCGAGCACCATGCCGTGCTGCACACCTGCCAGCAGCTCGAACGCGAAGGATTCACTGTCACGTACCTGCCGGTGGATGGCGACGGGCGTGTCAGCGTGGATGCGCTGGCGGCGGCGCTGACGGATCAGACGGCGCTGGTGACGGTGATGTACGCCAACAACGAGGTCGGCACGATCCAGCCCATCGCGGCGATCGGCGCGCTCTGCCGCGAGCGGCGCATCCCCTTCCACACCGACGCGGTGCAGGCGGGCGGGCTGCTCGCGCTGGATGTGAAGGCGCTGAACGTGGAT
>JAICVS010000270.1 GCA_025935195.1 Ktedonobacterales bacterium | reverse complement strand
CTACTGGACGGGTGTCCCGAGGAAGACGATGGTAAGTCCGGTATCGGGGCCACCGAGGAGTCGGCCGTTACCGCTGATCGGCACGCTGCTGTTGGCGGCCTGAGCGGGAACGGGAACGGTGACGGACCAGACGCCATTGCCGTCGGTGGAGATTGTGTTGGGCGGCTGATAGAGGGAGGTGCAGACGGAGCCATCGGCGCAGAGGCTGAACTCGGCGGAGACGGGCTGGTTGGCGTTGCGCTTGCCGAAATCGAGCGAGATGGTCACCTGCTGGCCGGCCGAGACGGGGCAGGGGTTGATCGACCAGTTGCGGCCGCTGCACGCGAATTGCTGTCCACCGCCGCCGGGGCCGCCGCCGTTGCCGCCCGGCGTGGCCGTCGGCGCGGGGGAAGGCGAGGGAGTGGGCGTGGGGCCGGGCACGGGCGTCTGCGAGCTGGGGATCGGGTTGGCCGGCGGGAGGTTGACGGAGCTGGGCACCTGCACCGTCGGTGTGGCGAACTTCTGCGTGCCGCCGACCGCGTGCGAGCCGGTGTCCTGGCTGCCGCCATCGGCCGCCGCACGTGTGGTGCCGACGCCGAGGCCGGCGAGCGCCACCTGTGCGCCGGTCGTCACCACGCCCATGCAGCCGCAGATCGTAATCAGAACCAGCACTCCGACGACGCCGGACGTGATGGCGCGGTACTGCGGGTTCGTCTCCCAGCGATGCTGGAACCGATACGCGATCGCATCGAGCCAGGAGATGCGGCGTCCTCTTCGCATACGCTTGCCTCAGCCCCCTCTCCTATGCGCCCCTAGAGGCTGCGCCCATCCGCGCGTCCAGTCGCACGCGGATCCGTCTGGTCCGTCGGGCGCACCCGCCCCAGCCATTGTAGCAGCGCCCATCGGTGATGCACAGTATCGGCGCGGCGGCTGGTACTTCTTTGCGGGTGGTGCGTATCGGCAGCTATGCGTTCGTATGCGCGTGCTCATGCTCGCGCGTGTCGCCGGGGCGGACTTCACAATAGAGCGAGCCGGACTCCGGTGGGCAGGCGCAATAGCCTTCGTGGCCGCCGTGGCGCTCGCTCTCGAACTGGATCGTCGTGTGGCCAACGCGGTACTGCTCACAGAGCATCGCCGAGATGCGATCCAGAATCGGTGCGCTCTCGCTCGGCGGCAGGTCCGCGATGACGACGTGGCAGGAGAGGGCGGACATACCGCTGGCGATGGACCAGACGTGGAGATCATGGACATCGCGCACGTCGGGGATGGCGCGGATGTCGCGCAGCAGCGCCGGCACCGAGATGTCCTTGGGCGCGGACTCCAGCAGGATGTGCGTCGCCTCGGCGATGAGACGCACGGCGCCAACGGCGATGAGCAGCGCGATCAGCACGCTCACCAGCGGGTCCACCCAGCTCGCGCCGGTCAGCAGAATGGCGACGGCGCCCAGGATGACGGCGCACGAGGCGCCGAGGTCGCCGACGACGTGAAGCAGGGCCGCGCGCGTGTTCAGGCTCTCGCCGCCGTGGCGATGCAGCGCGGCGCCGATGTAGCCGTTGACGGCGATGGCGACGGCGGCCGCACCGATCATGATGCCCGGCTCGACGGCCTGCGGCGCGGCGAAGCGGCGCACCGCCTCGAAGGCGATGCCGAGCGCGATCAGCACGAGGGTAGCGCCATTGGCGAGCGCCGTGAGGATGCCGACGCGATGATAGCCGAAGGTGCGCCGCGCGTTGGCGGGGCGCTCGGCCTGCGCGGCGGCGAACCAGGCCAGCCCCAGCGCGGTGGCGTCCGTCAGCACGTGGCCAGCATCGGAGAGCAGCGCCAGCGAGCCAGCGGTCAGTCCGCCCGCCACCTCGACGGCGAGGATCGCCAGCGTGAGCAAGAAGCCCAGCCGCAGCTTCTCACGTGTGAGGTCGTGCGTATGATTATTGTGGCCGTCGCTGTTGTGGCGATGAGCGCGTAGCAGCCCCAGCGCGCCGCGCGTGGCCTGTGTCTGTCCCATGAGATCCGTCCAACGGGCGTCCCAAGAGTCGTCGCGGAAGCATCCCCCGTCTCTACCTGGTAGTATAGCACCGGCTGTGCCGCGCGGCATACGCACGCCGGAGCCTGGGATGGCCTGGGATGACGAAGGCCGGCGCCCGCTCTGGGCGCCGGCCGGAATAGATCAGCACATGAAGGATGGCGCGCGGCCTAACAGGCCTTGAGGATGACGCAGATGCTCCAACCATAATACTTGAGCGGGTCCACGGGGTTGTTGTCTTCTTCGACCATGAAGTGCAGGTGAGGACCGGTGGAGTTGCCGGTGGAGCCTTCCAGGCCGATGATGGCGCCCGCCTCGACGTTGTCGCCGACCTTGACGCTCGGCGCCTGGATCATATGGCCGTAGACCGTCGAGATGTGGTGGCAGTGGTTGATCTTGACCGACCACCCCAGGCCGAAGAAGTCCCAGCCAGCCCAGATGACTTGTCCAGCCTGCGCGGCACGGATCGGGTTGCCGGCCGGAGCCGCGATATCCACGCCGTTGTGCCAGCTGGTGAAGCCGCGCACCCAGTGGGCGCCCAGGTTGGGCTGCACGAGCTGGTAGGCGGCGGGGTCGCTGGGGTCAACGCCGGGGCCGCACTGCGCCTCTGGCAGCGGGTCGCCCGCGATGGAGGTCCAGGGGCTGTCGCCGAAGGTGGTCTTGCCGGCGCCGCCGACGAT
>JAICVS010000243.1 GCA_025935195.1 Ktedonobacterales bacterium | reverse complement strand
TAGGCGCGCGACTCCTGGCGCAAGAACTCCCGAATCTTGCCCCAATCCGCGTCGCTCAATCGGATATCCGTCATCCCTCGATTCTAGCGGGTCCTCCCCAATTGTCAACACAACCTAGCTGTGTAGTGAAGGCATTGTCTCGGTGACTATGGCTAGAAGCTATCTCATAAATGGGTACGACCCTCTTGGAGTTGGCTTCCCTTGCGGGGTAGCCGAACGCCAAGGGCATTTATGAGATGACTTCTAACAAAAATGCGGGGTGTATGCCCGTACGATGACGACATATCTCTCCACCGATACATGGCGACGCAGAGTTGCGGCCGATGATCCCAGCGATCCGACAGGAGCCAGTGTAACACCAAGTAACTGGATACTCAAATCCAACCGTGTTCGGCAAACAAGAATAAACGACAAGGCTGTGATCCTGGTAACATCTGCTCTTGTATTTGTGTGTGCGCAGCGTAGTCGCGGCTCCTCCCTCACGGATACCGTCGTTGCGCCAACTGCTGCAAGGGAATCTACAGATGGGCAAGCCGGTGTCATGCGGCGGGGCGTACCGCGCCGCCACGCACACGGTAGATGTGGGCGTGGGCGAGGGCGTCGGCGGGGACGCTGGCGGCGTCGGTGGTGGTCAGCAAGACCTGATCGAGGTCGCGCACGGCGGCGAGCAGGTCGGCGCGGCGCTGGGTGTCCAACTCGCTCAACACGTCGTCCAGCAGCAGGATCGGCTGGTCGCCTGTCTCACGCTCGATGTACTCCAGCTCGGCCAGCTTGAGCGCCAGCGCCACGCTGCGCTGCTGGCCGCGCGAGCCGTAGGCGGAGAGGTCCACGTCGCCGGAAAGGAAGGTCAGGTCGTCACGGTGCGGGCCGATGACGTTGGCGCCCTGCGCGATCTCGCGCTTGCGCAGCTCGACCAGCCGCGCCTTGAACGCCGCCGCCACCTCGGCCTCGTCGCCTTCCAGGGGACCATCATAAGCCGGGCGATAGACCAGTCGCAGACCAGTGGAGGGATCTGGATGTCCGACGCTGTCACTATCATCCTCATCTTCATGCTCGCCGTCGTCGGTATCCTCTCCTGTATCATCGCCGGCCAGCGCGGCGTAGACGCGGGCGGCACTGGCCTCGGCGGCGCGCAGGAAGGCGGCGCGCTCGCGCATGATCGGCACGGCCAGGCGGGCGAGCTGGTCATCCCAATAACTGAGCGCGTGGGGGCTTTCGGCGCCCTCCTTGATGCGCCTCAGCAGGGCGGCGCGCTGCGCCAGCACCTTCTGATACTGGCTGAGCGCACGGCAATAGGCGGGGCGCACCTGGCAGAGCGTCATGTCGAGGAAGCGGCGGCGCTGCGCGGGCGAGCCGATCACGAGGTCGAGGTCAGTGGGCGCGAAGACGACGACGGTGACGAGGCCGAGCAGGTCCAGCGCGCGGCGCGGGGCGCCATTGACGCGCACGCGCTTGCGAAAGGCGGCGGGCGGCGGCGTGGGCAGCGCGGGATCGGCAGCGGCGGCAGTGGGGCGAGCCGGCGTACCCTCGGCGGTAGGGCCGGCATCGCTGACGATCACTTCTACGTGCAGCGGGCCGGTGCGGCGCGCGACGGTCGTATCCACACGCGCGAAGTGGCCGGGGGCGCCCCAGCGCACCGCCTCGCGCTCACTGGTGGTGCGGAACGAGCGGCTGGTGGCGGCGAGCATGACGGCTTCGAGCAGGTTGGACTTGCCCTGCGCGTTGCGGCCGGTGAAGACGACGAGGCCGCGCGGCAGCGCAAGGTCGAGCGCGGCGTAGTTGCGGAAGTCGGTCAGGCGCAGCCGCTCGATGTACATCGCGCTCCTCCTTCTTCCCACATACTCCCGCTCGCTCCGCGTCGCTCCCACTCACTCCCACACGGTCACGCTGGCGTGAGATCGCCCGCCATCCTATTCCGTCGCGCCGCACGCGAAGCGGCGTTTCCGGGGCGCGCACGTTCGGATGACATTTTTGTCAGCAAACGGCGGCAACTCAGGAGTTTTGGGCTACACTTCTATGAACAAACTGTCATCGAAAAAGGCCCAAAATTCATGCGCATGACGCAGCCATAGGATATACTACTTGAAGTGAACGCGGTACTGGGGTGGTGGGGATGCGGCGGTGGCGTTCACCGGCGGCGCTGGGGTGCGGGGTGGTGCTGGCGGGCCGCGCGGTGACGGTAGCGTGAACACGCACAGTCAAGCCCTTCGTGGACGACCGAGAAGCTTTCGGTCCGCGAAGGGCTTTGTGCTGCCCTGATCTCCCGCTCACTCTTCCAACACCGTCACCTGGGCGCCCATGCGCGCGAGATCGTCGAAGAACCAGGGATAGCTCTTGGCGACGGCGTCCGCGCCGGTGATGGTCAATCCACCGCGCGCCCGCAGCGCCGCGATGGCAAGTGCCTGCGCCAGCCGGTGATCGTCGTGGGCGTCCACCGTCGCGCCGCCGGCGATGCCCTCCGGCCGCCCACGTACGAGGATGGCATCTGCGAGCGGCGTCACGTCGCCGCCGGCGCGATTCAGCTCGGCGGCCAGATCGCTGATGCGGTCCGATTCTTTGAGCCGCAACGTGGCGACGTTCTCGAAGCGGCTCGCGCCCGCCGCGGAGCAGGCCGTCGCCACCAGCGCCGGCACGCTGTCTATACAGGCGTCGCCGTCCACAACCGCGCCGGTGAGCCGCGCATCGCCCGCGACCGCCAACGCGCCGCCTGAATCATCCGGCGTCGCGGTGAGCGGGGCGCCCAGCGCGCGTAGCGCATCCACAAGCGCGCGCACGTCATCCGCCCCGGCGTCCAGCCGTCCCAGCCGCAGTGGCGTGCCGAGCGCCAGCGCCGCGCACACCAGTGCCGCCGCGGACGGCCCATCGCCGGGCACATCGTAGACGCGCGGCTGGAATGTCTGCCCGCCCGGCACATGGAAGCGCATCAGGTCGGGTGCGGCCTCGACGGCAATGCCCGCCTCATCCAGCGCGCGCAGTGTCGCGCGCACGAGCGGCGCCGAGCGCAGCGTCTCTATCACGGTGATATCGAGGCCGCGCGGCAGCAGCGGCGCCAGATAGAGCAGCGCACTCAAGTATTGCGAGCTGCGCGCGCCGGAGACGGCAACCGCGCCGCCCAGCGGCGGCCCACCCGCCAGCGTGATCGGCAGCCGCCCATCCGGCTCGCCCGCCTGAATAGTGAGGCCGAGCGCGGCCAGCGCGGCCAGCAGATCGGCATTGGGGCGGCGGCCGAGCGAGCCGGGGTGGTCCGTCTCGAAGCGCACACGCGGCAGCAGCGCGCCGATGCCGAGCAGCAGCCGCAGCACCGCACCGGCGTTGCCCGCCTGGATGACGCCATCCGGCGGCGCGCGCAGCCGTCCACCCGTGCCGCGCACACGCAGCTGCCAGTCGGATGGGTCGCTCGCGTGCCGCTCCCAGACGACGCCGGCGCCCAGCGCGCGCAACGCCCGCACGAGCACGGCCGTGTCGTCGCTGAGGGCTGGCCCGCGCACGACGCTCTCGCCGTCCGCCAGCAGCGCGTTCAGCAGATAGCGCAGCGTGTAATACTTCGAGCCGGGCGGATGCGGCGCGGCGGGTGCTGGCGGCTGACTAGTTGCCGGCCCGCGCACGCGCACGATACGCGGCGGCGCGGGAATCGGCGGCAGTAGGGCCGTCGCCGGCTCCCAGGCTGCCCACGCACTCATATCTGTCACAACGTGCCCCTCTCGCGTCACGCTCGCTCGTCTCATCTCATCATCATTCTATGTCTGCGCATGCGATGGGCAAAGATGGCGACGGAACTGTTCAATCTGCATATGGCCGCCGGCTTGACCTGAGCTACGTAACGCGGGATTAATTGACAGAATGTGAACGGTATTTCTGATCAGTTTCCTCCGCTTCCTCCGCCCTCTGCCAAATTGCAGTATCGATGCGCCAAAGCGGCATTCTCGGGTACAGTCCTTCCGCCACGCCAATAGTGTTGGATATGGTGAACATGAGCATCGGCAAGCAACCTTATCTGCTGATTACAGATGGCGCATGTAGGATTACTCGCGAACAGTTGCTCCTTCTTCTTGAGAGAAAAGGTCCTGGGTTCTGGGCCGCTGAATCCTACTATCGAGTCGAGGGCGTTCTGCCAACGTGTGAAGCGGAGCTTCACCTTGTTGGGATCAGCAGTAGCGTACGTGATCGCATCTTCGAATTGTCGGTCTGTCGTCATAAGGTTGACCAGTTCTTCAAATATAGCGTCTGAAACGGGCACAATTTGCGACTGGGTATACCTCGAGAATCCCCACATCACGATGTCATATAGGGCCTTATTGCCCTCATTCCGCAGTTTGGATTGACCGTCCTGGAGGATATTGGATAGGGTGAACGCCAGGGGGCACCAAGCGGCTCCGCCTGCTGTGAGAGGGAGGCTGCGGCCGTATGGGAACCCGCTTCGT
>JAICVS010000047.1 GCA_025935195.1 Ktedonobacterales bacterium | reverse complement strand
CGTCAACGACACAAAAGACGGCGATAATGAAGTCATCCAGGTCCATGGTGGCAGCCTCCTCAGGGTACAAGCAATGGTTCCTGAGGATCGTACGCCTCGTGGTCCTGGACTCCTTCGCTCATGAAAACCTGCACATCGGGTGAGTTAGGCGACGACTGGTGTTTGGGTAGCCCACCTCCGTTCAACGGCATCCGGCGAGCGATAGTCGAGCGCCGAATGGCGGCGCGGGCGATTGGAGGCTGTGGCACGCCGCAAATCGCTCTCGACCAGCGTCAACCCCATCTACCAGACTGGCTTTCAAAAGGTCGGCAGGTGAAGCCCATCAGGTGCGGCTGGGCAAACCCGTTACGGATACTGCTCGAAGTGGTCGTGGAGCGCGCGCTGGGCCCACACGCCAACCGCGGGAATCTGGGTCCCAGCCAGCACATCGATCACCTGGCGATACTGGTCGAGCGCCGATGCCCTCTGGCCTTGCGTGATGAGCTCATCACCAAGGCAGGTTAGTGCCTCGGCTAGCACCGCTTCGTCGTGAAAGCGACGCGCCGCGCGCAGCACATGCTCGATCCTGCGCAATTGGCTCTGATCGCGTTGTACGAGCCGGTCCAGCCGTATGGCGCGTAGATGCACGAACTGCTTGCCAATCGTATCCTGGGCTTCCCTGGCCAGGCGTATCGCCAGATGAAGATGGTCTTGCGCGCTCGTGATGCGGCGCTGGCGAGCTGTGCCTCCTGGCAGGCGTTCAGCCAGATCGAGCTCGATGTCGGCGAGGATCGCTCGAATCCTAGCCGCGGAGGGGGGTGACCCAATTTCGATATAGACATCCGCGGCCGATTGGGCTGGGGTAAGGGCGAGCTCGGGCTGGTTACGCCAACGGTAGAGCAGAGCCTGGAGCCAGTCCAGTGTTGCCAGGGTCAATCGTGGACTATCGATCTGGGAGCCGAGCAGGGTACGGGTACGCGCTTCATGCAATAATCGCTCGGCCGCATCAAAGCGGCCGGAGTAGAACGCGAAGCCCCCCAACTGCGTCAGCAACTCCAGCTCAACGGTCGGACCCAGGGGTGTAGAGAACAGATTTTCGCTACGGAGGAGTGTCAGGCAGACTTCGTAGTCGTTGGCGGCCTCGCCCATGTGGTTCCGGCCGCGATTGGCTGCCCCGTGCAGGTAGAGCAGATCCACGAGTGCCCCAACATCGTGTAAGCCATGGGCAAGAAGCATGGCCTCATCGAGCCAACTCAATGTGGTGTCAAAGTCACCGATGGCAGCCGTGGCGAGGCTGATCACATAGAACACCCGAAGGTGTTGTTGACGCGCCATGCGCGTATCTAGGAACTGACGAATATCCGCAAACGCGGTAACGAAGGCTCTGGCTTGCCAAGCCCCTTGGCGCAGGTGACGATATGCGGCCTTCAGCGCGGCCGCTACATCGGCTGAGTAGTCCTGGTCAGTGCGCCAGGCGGGATCATCCGGCAAGCGGAGGGAAAATGGAAGCATAGGGCATTCCCCTCGACTCTGGCCCTGAAGGGCGGAAGAGCAAACGTCCAGGCAAGAAAGGGACGGGCGATACCGGAGAATGTACCACATGCCGGGAAATGGAGAGAGCGAGGAACAACCAGGAAGCAAACAGGATCCCCCCAAGCGCGGTGGAGGCTGGGGGGATCGACGATCGAGGGACATCCTACAGGGTCTGTTGAACAGCGTCAGCAGATCAAGCAGCGCCAGCGGATCAACAGGTAGCCCGCGGGAGAGAGGTCAACAGCTCGTTAGCAAGGCCAACCAACCCCACCACATGGTACGGAAGGGCCGTCCGCCAGCATGACATGATGAGCGAACGCGGCAGCGGGTATAGGGAGCGGAACGTGCCCGCTCACGGCCATGCTCAACATAAGCAGCAGCGGGAGGAGCATCAAGGCACGATGACTCCATGTCGTTAGAGCGGGACGGAGCGGGAACGCGCGAACGAGGAGGTCTTGCCGATCGCCCGGACGCTCCAGTATAGTGAACACGAAGCATTCTCCTTTGCCAGGCGTGGTACGCCTGGCTGGGACAGCGCCGGCATGCTGACACATGCGCGGCACGACACGGTGCTTTGTGGGGGCAGGCCCGAGGTGGCCGCTCAGGCACAACGCTTCGGGCTTGTCTAGTTTCTTGGCGCGGGAGTGTACGCGCGTTCTTTCCCTCCACACTCGTTGATTGCCTACAGCAAGGGATCAGTCGAAGCGTTCCGGCGCGGGGACGGGGCGCGACTCCAATTTCCGCTGCGCTGGTGCGGTTCTGAGGTTAAGTGTGCCTGTTGTGAGGCCGCTTTTTGAGGTCAGCCCTGCCCTTGACACTCAGTGCTGAGTTATGCGTATACTGAAAATTTGCCTCTTCACCATGCATCCCGGCGCGGCAATGGCGAGTGGCGCACAGTGCGCGGGAGCATTCGCCGCGCGACAACTGGACCGGAATCGCTCGGTTCAGCCTTGCGGCGGTTTGGCAGCGATCTCGGGCTGGCTCTAGATTCTCTTCTCGGCTGGTGTCCGCACACGCGCGAACGTACCAAGTACATTTGGGGATCGAGGATGGATGTACCGCGGCCCACAATGGGTGAGGCGGCTTGTATGGTGGGGTGATGAGGAACGCCGCGCCGGCTCAGTGGCAGAAGAGGGGGATAGTAGTCGCCGGCATGCCGAAGCGCCATACCTCTTCCGCTGGCGCTGTCTGGTCGGCTTCATCCATCCCGCCTCGGGGCGCACCGTCTGGCATCCTGGATCCGGGCATCGGGCGTCTCGATCCCGGTCTTCGAGGCAGAGTTGCACGCCTTCGCCTGAGCTGTGGGTGTGAACGATACACGGCCGCATCCTGGACGCCGGCATCTCATTGCTCGCGCAGATACGGCTCATACGGGTGCAGCTTGCTGGGACGTGGCCGCGGTCCTTGCTCCGGAAACTCCTCAGCACGCAGGTAGCGCCGGACGGCGCCGCGGGCCAGTCCGACGACGCGGGCAATTTCACGCTTGATCATTCCTTCACGCGCATGCGCCGTTCGTGGCGCGATTGCGCAGATCGCTGAAGCTGCTGACCGTCCCGGTTCTATCACCTCATTGCTGTATGCGGGTCACTGCAAGTGGGCATGAGCCGGCTTCTTGTACATCGTTCACAGTCGTTGCCTCGTGTCCGCGCATAGCGTGTCAGCAGCCGGTCACGACGAACGCTGCCCAGAAAGATGGGATTGGCGTAGGGAAGGGCATCTGGCGCGTCCAGAGCCTGCTGGGCGGCGCCTGCTCGAATCTGGGTGAGTACTGCGGATTGCGATGGGATTCTAACTCACCCGATGTGCAGGTTTTTCAGGCAACCAACTGAGCGAGATGCAGCGGTGGGTTGCCGAGTTCGCGGTTGAGCAGGACAGCCAGCGAATGCATCAGCACTTTGCGCAGCAAGCGGTTGCACAAATGCCAGGAGTCGCGCGCCCAGACCCGCTTGACCCTACAGCGATCCACGAGCTGACCGAAGACTGTATCAATGCGATAGCGCACGCGGCTGAGCAATGCGCTCCAGGGCGGGTGCGGATCGCGCTTGGCGGAGCGATAGGGCACCAGCAGTTCGACGCCCAGCGAGTGCCACTCAGCCGTCGTCGCCCGCGACCAAGAGTTGCGGTCGCCGACCAAGGTGCCCCAGGTGTGCTCCGCCAACGCCGGCAGCGCCGCCAGTTCGTGGGTGTTGGCCGGCGCGACACAGAACCGCGTGATCAGATCAGGCCCGGCCACTCCAAGCGGACATGCACGCGGAAGCCGTAGAAGGTCTGGCGCACCAGCGTGTCTTTGCCGAAAGCGGCCGCGCCGCGGAAGCGGCGGCAGCGATAGGCGCGGGCGAACTGGCAGACCGGCAGCGGGAAGCTGTCGAGGATGGCGAAGGTGGGATCGTGCGGCACCTGCTCCAGCAGGTATTGCCAGAGTGCCAGAGCCGTTCTTTGAGGCGCCACAGGTTCGCCGCTTGGCGGACGAAGGTGGTGCGATGCAACGTACGTAGCGCCGGGAAGAAGTGGGCGTAGTGTCGCCGGAAGGAGGCGAAGAGCGCACTCTCCCGCTCCAGCCCCAAGTACTCGCCGACCACTTCCATCGTCACCACCTCGCTATCCGCCAAGATCGGCTGCGGCCCGCGCTGGCGCAGGCGGTGGCCGTCCGTGACCTGCGGCACGGCCTCGTCAACGACACAAAAGACGGCGATAATGAAGTCATCCAGGTCCATCGCGGCGCCCTCCTCAGGTCTGTGGCAACAATTTCTGAGGATGGTACGTTCCTTGGTCCTGGATTGCTTCTCCTAAAACCTGCACATCGGGTTAACTACCGGTTGCGGCTCAATGCTGTCATGCGGAGTAGTGTGCTGAGGCATGGACAGCACCTTTGGCGGGCCTTTCCGGGTGGACGCCGCACGGTTCGGTCGCCTCACCAGCCGACAATCTGGAAGCCTGCCCAGTAGATAGGATCGGCGAATGGCCGCACATCGTCTGGTGCGTCTCGGTCACTGTGGCGCAGCTCGCGCTGGGCGCCAAAGACGGAAAACCGGGTGCCGCGCCCTCCACGCACAGGAATCTTCCGCGCACCGTCACCTTCCTCCGGGCGCTCCGCGCGCCAGGGTGCCGTCCAGTCCTGCCCAGCGCCAGTGTCGATCAGTTCGCTGGATGTGGAATCGGCGAAGGAAGTGGTCGTCCAGGCCCGGAGTTTCCGATACGACAGCGTGCGTATCCAGTCTTGCGCATGGGCCAGCGCCGCCGCGGGAGGCTCGCGGTCCATTTGGGGCAGCCATTCCTGTGCGAAGCGCACGACGAGAATAAAGGCGGCCCGGTCATCGACAGGCCAGAGAGAAGCCAGGACGGCCTGAGCGCCCGCCTGAATCATGCCGGCGGCGAGACTGCGCACCTCCACCGTCTGAGAGCGGACGTCGGGTATGGCCGTCTGGCAGGCGGAGAGAATCAGCAAGCGGAGCCCACCCAGATGGACCTGGCCGCCCAGCACGTCGGCGAGTGTGAGCGTTTCGCCGTGGGCCAAGATCAGCAGGGAGCGCAAGACGTCGAGGGCATGGAAGGCGCCATGGCACGACGCATCTACGATCTGCCCCTGGTTGAGCGCGGCGATCAGCCACTCGCGGGTAGCGCCGGCCTGCACGCGTGCCTCGCCATGTAGGCCACGCAGGCGTGCTAGCTTGGCTAATGTCAGTGCCTCAGCCTCTGCCCATCGCAGCGGCATGTGCGTCGGCCGAGGATCGCCAAGCGTGTAGACGCCCTCACGGGCGGGCACGCCGGAAGTGGACCTGCCGGCCAGCAATGCGTGAGCGCTTGGCGCCACGCTCGCCGCGATTGCGCCGCCGAAGGGGCGCCCATCGGCGAGCGGAGCGGCGAGCAACGGAAACACCTCCAGAAAACCGCAGGGAATCAGCGTAACGCTGCGCGCACCCTCACGCTTGAGCCAGGCCCACAATGGGCGCATCACCGTTTCAGCCAGCCAATTGAGGCATTTGTGTAGCTCGAGTTGCAGATGCAGGTGGTTGATCGTGCCCTCCAGCACGGCCATCTCATCCGCCGAGAGAGACGTGAGTGGGCGGTCGGCCAGGGTGGCGACGGTGGGGAGCTTGAGCGATGTTTGCGCGGCCGCGCTGATGGTGCTGGGCTTGCCTACCCCAAGGCAGGCATCGTAGATCGCGCGGGCGCGAGCACGAAAGGTCTCGCCAGGCCAGACTTGCAGCGCCAGCGTAGACTCTGTCAGCGCGGCCATCCCGCTGCCGCGCTGTGCGTACTCAAAGCCGCCAATGATGTGCAAGGCATCGTCAGCCAGCAGCGCATGCACCAACCCGAAGACACGTTCGACGATCAGCTCAGGCAGCTCCAGATGCGCGAAATGTGCCTCTCCTGCCTCGGCCCGCGAGCTGGAACTGCCAGAGAAGGCCCCAACCGCCACACCGCCCCACGGTGTGGCGGCTATATAGATGATGGCATGTCCGGGCGCTACCTGTGCGGCACGTAGGATCGTCTCTGGGCTGGATGTCTCCTCCAGGAAGTCCGGGGCCGCGCCCGCCGCGCGAGCCTCGGCCACGATGTCGTCGAGAGCGGTCCGCGCTGCGTGAAAGGCCGCGGTACGCTCGGCCTCGTGCCGCCGTACTTCGGCCGCTCGTTCTGGCTCTTGCCACTCGTGCTGATAGGCATTTTGATCGAGCACGGGGTGCAGCGGCGCATAGAGCGTCGCGCGAGCCTCGGTGAAGCGTGCGCGTGCGCCCGTGAGACGCGCGCGCAGGTCGGCATCGGCGATGGAGTCGGCACTGATGGCATCCATCGCCAGCCAGTCGGCCAGCCCACGTGCGCGTCCGCGCTCGATAGCTACCGCGGCTTCAGGACCGCGACCGAGTCGCGCCAGCGCATAGCCATTGCGGATCGTCGTGTCGCGGCCCTCGCGGAGCAGCGCGACACGAGCCTCCTCGCCCACCTCCTGCCGCAACAGGTTCCGCTCGATGGCCTCTGCCCGCTCATAACCGGCATGCGCGCCGGCCCAATTGCCACGCTCCGCCTCCGCCTGGGCGATGCTGATCTGGCACATGCGATGCTCGACGGGGAAAATCTCGGGGACGCAGATTCTCGCCGCGTCGTGAAAGCATGCCAGCGCGTCAGCAAGGTTATCCGCGCGGATGCCGAGCTGGCGCTTCAAATAAGCCCCGCCAAGATTGATCTTCGTTTGTACGTGCTCCACCGGATACTCGATCTCGGTACGCACACGGAGGGCCTCGCGGAAGGCGGCGATGGCGCGCTCGACGTCTTCGACGCGGCCACCCGGGCGATCGGTGTAGGCGAGGCCAAGGCCGTTCTGGGCCATGGCGTAGCGTTGGGGGTGATCCTCCAACGTGAGGATGCGCAGCGCCTCCTGGTAGCCGAGCAGCGCGCTCTCGATGTTCACGCTCGTGCTGATGGCCTGGCGCACGAGCGAGGCATCCGCCATATAGCACAGCGTCATAGCGTAATCAACCGGGTAAGCCGCCCGCGTGTAGACGCGTAAGGCTTCCCTATGCACTATCAGCGCCACCTCGGCGTTGGCGACTGGATCGTGGCTCAGTCGGTTCCTGTAGGCAATGCCCAGATGGGTGTGCAACAGGGCGAATTCCGTTGGATAGGCCTCGATGGTGAAGACGCGCAGGGCTGCCCGGTAGCAATCAATGGCGCGCTCGACGTTTTCGAGTCGCCCACCAGTGACACGCTCATGGTGCAGATTACCCGACACCATCATCGTGTAGGCCCACTGCTCGGGATCCGTCTCCTCCTTGAAGACCTCGAAAGCGGATTCGCAGCGGGTGATGCCGTGCTGGAGCTCGCCCTCAGGATCATCGAAGAGCCGTCGCAGGAAGTGGGTGTACGCCAGGCTGCGCTGGATTCGGCCCCACAAGAGCGGATCCTGCTCGCGCGGACAGCACGCCAACGCGCACTGCAACGCCTCGAAACTGCGCTCCAGGTTGTCGGCGGGAGAACCAATCTCGCGGCTCGCGTAGGCGTTGCCAAGCTCCGTTTGGAGGTTGGCGTGCTGATAGGGGTAGCGGTCGCAGGGATACGCCGGCAGCGCCGCCAGCAAGGCGGCGATAGCTTCATCAATGCGGGCGCTGCCGGCATCGGCGACGTCGGCACGCAACTCGTCGAACAGATCTACACGCAGCGCCGCCACGATCGTCGCCTCGATGGCCGGCCGCTCGTTCTCCGCACGTGCAATGGCCTCGCGCAGGAGTTGGATGCGCGCGCGCGAGTTGCGCTGCTCCGGCTGGGAGGTCTCGGGCAGGGTAAGCTCTGCCTCGACTGCCGCTAGCCAGCCCGGGGGATCGAGCGTGATACCGCCGAACTGATTGATGCAGGCCTCGCGGGCCGCCACGAGCTGGTCGCCGCCAAGCGCCAGCGCATACCGCATGATCTCGTGATGACCACGCAACCACTCTACAGTGTCCGGCTCGTCCGCGAAGTGCGCCATGCCCTCTTCGAGGGCTGTCATGCTACGCTCGTCGAGCAGCTCCAGATGATCTTCCAGAAATTGGCGCTTCTCGCGGGCAGTCGTGTCAATTTCCAGCCAGTCACCCAGCACGGCTTTACTCCATGTGGTGGTTCTCTGGTGGTGAAAGTGTTGGAGCATTCCCATGTGATACGCTCTCCTTCCGCTCATGCCATGAATTCTGGCGCGGTGCCAGGCATCGCTATCAATCAGTGAGATCAAACGAGGATGGGCGAGCGGCAGCACCACTGGAGTGGAGCATAGGCGCGTCATCAGCGGGCGCGGGTCAGAGATGAAGGAGCCGCCCAAGTGTCTGGGGCGTGCCGATCAAGGAGAGAAGCCAACCGACAATCAATGACGCTACCGTCGCCGCGATGGACCATACGCGTTGGCGTCGTTGTGCTGCCGCAATTTGGTTACCGATTACCGAGTCGATCACCGATACCAGTTCGGGGTATTCATTGACAAGGTCGCGTACCTCCTCCAGGCGCGCCATGCGATCGCGCAGCTCGCTCGCGACCGTTGCCGCCGTTGGCAGCGTGGGCGCTCCGCCACGTGTTGTAGAGTCAGCGCCCAGCGGCAAGTGAGCGCCTCCCGCCGCCTCGAGCTTGCGCTGGATCTCGCGGAGCATGGTGTCGAGCGCGGTCAGGATAGTAGGGAGATATGTCTGCTCCCGCGGCATCAGTTGCCCTCCAGTCTTGGTACGGGACTTAGCATCCCGTAACGATAAAGCCAGCCCAGAAGTACGGATCAGCATAGGGCAGGTCAACGGGATGGGTCAGAGCCAGTGACGCGGACTGGCTGTGGATCGCGCTGAGTGCGGTCTTTTGCGTATGGCGCGAACCCCGGCGCGTGGAGTTGATGAGCGCATCGAGCTGCCAACTGCTCGTGGGCACGCTGTCCTCCTTAGCGGTTCGCATGTCGTCAGTGACCGGTATTGGCTGAGTGGGATCATATGATGCGAGGAGCGCGTTGGTGGCCTCACAGCGGAGCCAGCGCTGCGCGGCAGCAAGCGCGCGAGCGGGAGACCAACCGCGGGACGGGTCGAGGTAGAGTTGAGCAAAGCGACTCATCAGGAGGTAGGTGGCGCGGTCATCCACGGCCCAGAGTGAAGCGATAACTCCCGCGGCGCCGGCCTGCAAGAACCCCGCCGCAAGCCCAATCACTTCGTCAGGCGCCTCCTGCACGTCGATCAGTGCCGTGTCACACGCCGAGAGGACGAGCAGGCGGACGCCGCTGAGATTGACTGTCCCATCGAGCGCCTCACCCAGTGTAAGCGTTCGTTCTGCTACTGGTGTGCTCTCGTCCCCGGCAAGGAGGAGCTGTGAGGCGCGGGGATCGCGCGGTTGATATTGACCGTGAACCGCGAGGTGAGCATACCAGGCGTGGCCAAGCGCATCCATGATACGCTCGCGGCTGCTCACCCCTGGCGCAAGATAGCGGATGTGCTCCGCTGGGAAGTGGAGCGTATCGCGCGCGATACGGCGCACCGTGTCGGCTTCAGCTCCGGCCCACTCCAATGCGGGCACGCGGCCTGGCAATGGTTGGGGATTGCCCGCGGCAAGCAGCAGTGGACGCCGCTCGCGATCAAGTGCGGTGGCTCGCCGATGCGCGATCTCAGCCGCGCGGGCGTTGGGCGCGATGGTCACTTCGTACCGCTCGCCCAGGCGCTCCTGTACTCCATCTATGATCACAGGCGTACTCGGCAAGGGGAAGAGTCCGAGACGATCAAAGGGGATCAAGGTCAGCTTGCGAATACGACGGTCGGCGAGCGTTTGGGCAAGCTCGGTCAACGCAATCGCGCCGAGCGCGCTGAGAGAGCGTTCTAGCTCCACCCGCAGCAGCACCTTGTCAAATGCGTCGAGTATGGCATTGCGCTGATCCTCGCTCAATGTGAGGAGGGGCTGGTAGAGCAGATCGTGCATGGTGGGGTCGCTGATCCAGCGCGCGGTGAGCCAGCGCGCCGCCGATTCGAAGCCACATCCTTGGGGCAACACCTTGAAGAGATCGAATAATCGCACCTTCTGCACGTCCGCCGCACCGGCATGGTGCTCGGCCTCAGTGCCCCATGCTGTCACCATCCCAGCGAAGGCGGAACTCGCCTGTGCCAGAAAGAGTCCCCCTGTGTAGACGTGCTGGGAGAACGGGCCATGCTTCCGCTTCACGGTGGCAAGGCTAAGCTCTTCAACCCGCGCCGAGGTGAAGCGTGGCAGCGCCAGGAGCTCCGCACGCGGCTCGCCGTCTTCCGCGCGCACGACAAGCATGGCGAAGCCCTTGATCAGGCCCCGCCACAAGATACACGAGAGCCTCGTCAGGCCTGCCCACGGCGCTCGCAATCTCCTGGAAACTCGTTGTGCGTGTCTCCTTCGTGAAGTCGCTATAGTCGGATGGCATCTCTCGCAGGAAGTCCGGGTCATCGTGTTCGCGGATGGCATCGCGCGTGGCCTTGAACGCATTGAATGCCGCGGAGAGGAGCTTTTGTCGCCGCTCATACTCGCGCGCCGCGTCCATCCCATGAAGTTCCTGTGGCAGGGAGGCAGCCTCGCGCTGCGCCGCGCGCCAGGTATCACGGGCCGCAATGAAACGCTCCGCCCGCGCGCGCGCGGCCGGATCGCTCGCCGCCATATTCACCTCGTCCAGCGCCAGGGCGCCGCGGAGAGCCTTTGCGCGCCCCTCCTCTAACGCGACGACGATATCTTCCCTGTCGGGGTGTCCCGACCGCAGCATCGCCCATGCGTCGCGCAGGCAGGCATCGGAGTATGCCTGCCTGGCGATAATCGTGGTATGCTTACGCTCGGTGTTGCCGCCGTAGGCCCACAACCGCTCAATATCACGCGCTCGAGTGAGTGCCTCATGGGCCTCATGCCAGCGGCCGAGGCGTTCGAGGGCGGCGGCGCGGCTGAGGTTGATCTCGTCGTAGAGAAGCAGCATATCGCGCGTAAAGACTTCAAGCGCCCGGTCGAAGCACTCAAGGGCACGCTCGAGATTCTCCGTGTGGTCCTCGAACACACGTTGGGCGTATGCGTTGCCGAGGTTGTATTGGATCCGTGCCCACGTGCCCGCCGCGTCCGCGCGCGAGATGGCAGCCGCCGCGGCCTCAAAAAGCTCGATGGCACGCTCGGTATTGTTCGCTGGATCACCAATGCGGCGCCGTGTATACTCCACGGCGAGATCGGCCGTGATAGTGGACCATTCACTCGCATCGCGATCCCGCCGAAAGACTTCAAGCGCCCGTTCGCTTGCCTTGATGCCGCGTTCCTGGGCCGCAATCGCGCGTTGCCACTCGTCTTCCTCCTCCAATGCTCGCGCGAGCGAGGCATACTCCACACCAAGGCGATACTGGGCCTGGGCCCAGGTGTGGGAAACCTGCTCTCGATCGAGCGCGCGCACGGCGTTCAGCCGTAGCTCGACCCGGCGTTGGGCATCCTGAATTGCGTCTCCGAGCGGATTATGCCTCAGCGCTTCCGCCAGCAATTGTCCTGACAGGGCGGTGAGCAGGGGGTTGTTGACCGCACTCAGGCGCCTATAAATGTTGGTGAGCAGCTCGATCTGGACCGGACTGGGGCCGAGTATCTCGTCACTGGCGAGAACTTCGCTCAGGTCCGGGGCGATATCCGCGAACACAGACGAGAGGTCTGTTACGATGTCCTCACGTTCTCGTGGCGTGGCCAACGTTTGCATCACGAACGCGGCCAACTCGGCCATATCGGCATCATCCGGAAAGAGCAGGGGAGTCAGGCGAAGAGGATCATCCAGCAAAGTGGGATCGCCGACGACAGTGAGTAACGTATGATCGACGAATTGTTCCATCTCCGGCTGGGCCGACGCCACAGACGTGAGAAGGGCGATGCGGGGATCGACGCGCACAGTTGCTAGCTGAAACTGAGCATAGCCCTCGTCAATGCCAAACTGGCGTGCCAGCTCGATGAAACGCAGGTGGCGTTCCAGTCGCTTGGCGGCACGATCATCGGCTCCGCCGATGGCCGACTGCTGGGCGACGCGCTCGCCCAGCGCATGAACCGCGGCGTCCGAGAGCAAGATTGCCGGTCGCTCCTTAAGCACGGCGATGCCTTGTTGCCAGGTTGAGGCATCGAGGAAGGCGTCGAGGGCGGCGTTGACCTCAGGATCAGCCGCTGAGGCCAGAGGTGAGCCCTCGGCTTTCAGGGCATCTTGCGGCGGTGCGCTCATTAGTGGAGCATCCCCATCCCCATTGGACGTGGCCGGTGGAAGCCGCACGGTCTTTGCGGGAAGACCTGGCGGTTTGACGGATGCGGGGCGGCGAAAGAGCCTGCGCAACATGGCCTACTCCTCTCGCCCGGAGCTGTCGCGCCAGGCGCCATTGGCCACATAATACCAGGCCGCACGCGCGAGAAAGGTGTTCCATGCCGCTTCGATCCCCTGAGTACGCGCATCGGAGAGAAACCAGATGCGCAACTCGATGTACTCGCTTTGGGTCGTGCCTTCAACCTCCGTCAGTACCGCTAACCCCTTGCGCATCCGCTCTATACGATCTTCGTCGAGTAAGGTACTCCGTCGCCGCTCCACGAAGTCGCGCACCTCGACAGTTGGGAGTGAGAAATAGCCAAGGACGAGCTCCACGTCACGCTCGCCGCGCTGCTTCGCGCGCGCCACCGCCGCAGGTATGCCGTCCGTAATCGCGTCGTCAAGCAGATCACGCAGGCGCTCCCAGTTCCCAAGCAGACCACGCGCGGCGTCATCGCTCTCACGCCGGCTCATAACGATCATGCCATCCAGAAAGATGAGCGTCTCGTCGTCGAGCAAAATGGGATGTCTTCCCAGGATGCGACTCGCATCGTCGGGATCCAGGGCATTGAGATACTCCATCACCGCTCTCGCGAGCACCTCCGTCGCGGCGCGCGATTCTGTGTCCGAGAATGGCCGACGAATGGATGGAAACATATGCTGCCCTTCCAAGGACTATGGATCAAAGCAGGCGCATGACCAGCTCAAGCGATAAATGCATCTATTGTCCCCCAGAACACTCACGGCGTGGCAGGTGTCCGCATTGTAAGGTAAACACCTGACACTGTCAATCACCATACTACTGCCAGTGTATAGGGGGCCGAGTACTTCGCGATGCAGTTCTGGCATTGCCAAAACCGTATGAGGTCTGACGTACGGTAGCAGTGCGCCGATCTACAGCCAGCAGCACATTGACTTGCCTCTTGAAGCAAGTACTTCGACCTTCCATTTTGACCTCACACGCGGTATGCTACTCTCCGATCCCAAGCGAAGGCCGAAAGTTCATATGCTGCTCGCCCGTAGAGTATGCGCGGAACATGTGCCTAGCGTGCGCTGGGCATTCGGAATCGGGTCTGACGCATGGGCGGACCGGCGTCATTTGCTGGCTATGGAGGTGTGCAAGTGGAGGATCGGGCACCGCACTTTCGGCGCAGCATCTTCGCGCAGACGCTGGCCGCGATCCTCGAGGCGCACGGACGGAATCTCGACGACCTGGGTCGCGTACCCATCTCGTTAGAAGGCAAGCGGGTGGCACGCCTCGTCTCCTCGCTCCACAACAGCGCAAACATGCCGGGGCTGAACCAGGGCGAGATCAACTCTATCGTCTTCGGTCTGCGTCTGACCGAAGACGAGCGCCTCCGCATCTATGCGGGACTGATCGCCCTTGGCACGCAGCGGGAGCTCCTCTACTACCTGCCGGAGGACCGAGCGTGGCAGATTGCCGAGCAGGTGCGAGACAGTGCGTATCTCTGGCTGATCGAGCAGCGTCACAAAGGCGATGATCCCACCCGCCGCTGGCGTGGGACGAGCAACAATGGCGATAGCGCGCGCGCCGGAGCGTTTTCGGAGGCGCTTGATGCCTTCGACGAGGCGATGAGATTACAGACGCTCGGCGAGCTCAGTTCGGACGGCGAGATCGAACGGCTCCGGCTGGAGCAAGCGCAGTTCTATTTGGATCGCTCCGCTCGACAGTTAGACGCACTTGCGCCGAGTATCCGGTCAACCGAGGAGTGGGCTTTCTGGCGTCAAGCGGTGAGCAGGGCAGAATACGACGTTCGCGACCAACTGGAATGATTCTGCCGATTGCTCCTCAGTCAACTCGCTTCGGAGCGCGTGGCAGCAATCTTCAGCTCTAGCTCTCAGTCCAGGGTCGCGCTTGGCGAGTGGCAACGGTTAGAGGGCGTCTGAGAAGTCTTCTCGCCTCGGTTTCGGCACGCCGGCGGAGCATCACCCGAATCATCGCCAGGTAGCTGCCGCACGCGGCGGTCGCCGGGAGATACTCGTCGTCCTTGCTCAGGTGGCGCCACCGGCCTCACCAGCCGAACGTGCGCTCGACGGCCCAGCGGCGCCGCAGCACCTGGAACCCGGTGTGCGCGGGCGGTGGCTCCTGATCGGCCTTGACCCAGACCCACGTGGCGGGGCGCTTGACCACGTCCACGGTCCAGTGGGGCGTCTGGTCCACCCAGTCTTTGAAGCTGCCCTGGTAGGCGCTGTCGGCCCACACGTCGCCCACACGTAGGAAGGTCGTCGCCAAGATCGCCCATGGCCGCCAAGAGCTGCTGGCCGCCTTGGCGGTCGGTCATATCGGCGGCATGCACCAGCGCCTTGAGGACCAGTCCGCCCGTATCCACGAGCAGATGGCGCTTGCGCCCGCTCACCTTTCTTGCCGTCGTCGTCGCCCCGGCTGCCCGCGGGCCCCCCCTTTCCGTGGTCTTCACCGATTGACTACCGATTGACGGTCGCTGATGCCGGCGCTTGGGATGGGTTCACGTCCCGCACGCTGGCGCGTCCGCTCGCGCGGCACGGCATGGACGCGTTCCCAGTCGCCGCTCAGCCGCCAGGTGCGCCAGGTGGGGTAGACCGTCTTCCAGGGCGGGAAGTCGTGCGGCAGCAGATGCCACGCCCCACCGCTGCGCAGCCAATAGCCGAGCGCGCGCGTTGAGCACGTCGCGCCGATCGGGTGAGCGCGGTCGCTCGCCTGGCTTGGCCGGTAGCAGGAAAGGGGCAATGAGCGCTCATTCTCTGCCCGTTAGGTCGGTGGCATACCAGCGACGGGGCGTCATGGCAGCGCCTCCTCCCAGGAAATCAGCGCCGTCACAGCGATCAGACGGCACATGCTGTATGCTTCAGCTATGCCGCATTGTCCAGCCCTAGAGCCTTCTCAGACGCCCTCTAGTATCAGATCATTCGGGTCCATCGTATCGCCGCTTCTAAGCGCAGTCGGTGGACCTGGATACTGCTCAAAACAATTTGCACATCGAGCCATTCAGGCATCGAGCAGCGCCGGCTGGCCGTCGGGTTCAGCCGGCGTCGTCTTGTCGCGCCTGCCGCGTTTCGCGCGCTGGCCGCCGGAGAGTGCCGTCGCGACGAAGAGCGCGCGATGCTCCGGCGAGGGGCCGTGCGCGCGCAGCGCCGCCAGGTGTGTCGGCGTGCCGTAGCCGGCGTTGCTCGCCCAGCCATATGTGGGATGGCGCGCGTGCAGCGCCGTCATCAGGTCGTCACGGTACACCTTCGCGACCAGCGAGGCGGCTGAGACGGCCGGCACCTGCGCATCCGCCTTGACCAGGCAGCGCACCCGGCCCGCGCGCTCCGACGGGGCCGGCGGACGTACCTTGCCGTCCACCACGTACTCGTCCGCCGCCACGCGCGCGATCAGCATGCGGAACGCCTCGCCGTTGGCCCAGCCGATGCCGCGCGCGTTGATCGCTTCCACCGGCACCACCGCCAGCTCCAGCGCGAGCGCGTGCATGCGCACGAGCGCCGCCAGCTCCACGCGCCGCTCCTTCGGCACCGTCTTGGAGTCGCGCAGGAATGGGGCGAGCCGGCCGAGCCGCGCCGCGAAGTCCTCGGGCAGCACCACCGCGGCGGCGACGAGCGGCCCTGCCAGGGCGCCGCGCCCCACTTCGTCCAGCCCGCAGCAGCGGCACGCGCCGACGCCCAAGCGCAAGGGGAGGGCGATCTGCCCCGGCGGCGGCTCCATGCTTCCCGCTCCGTACGTCTGTGTATAGCAAAAAGACGGAGGCCGGCCCGACGGATATCGGTCTGCCTCCGCTCACGGTGGCGCGCTGATTCGCTCGCTCGCGCGCGGCTAGTCGCGGCGCTCCTTCAGGCGAGCCGCCTTGCCGGTCAGGCCGCGCATGTAGTACAGGTTCTTGCGGCGCACGACGTTGTGCCGCACGATCTCGATCTTGTCGATCTGCGGCGAGTGCAGCAGGAAGCTGCGCTCCACGCCTACGTTGTGCGCGCCGATGCGCCGCACGGTGAAGGCGCGTCGCAGCCCGTCGCCGCGCAGGCGGATCACCAGGCCCTCGAAGATCTGGATGCGCTCGCGCGTGCCTTCGACCACCTTCAGGTGGACGCGCACCGAGTCACCGGGATCGATTTGTGGGCGGTCCTCGCGCAGCTGCGCCTCTTCGACCGCCCGCACCAGCGTTGCCACCGACATCGTTGTATCCTCCTATCAAAATGCCATCGCCCAGTATAACACGGTTGCCGCGCCGGGCGCAACACGGACGATCTGGCTATTGCGTGCGCTCACGCCATCACACCGCTCCCTCTGGAGGCGAGCGCTGCCGGCCGGTTGACTTCGCGGGCGAGTTCGGGCAGAATGAGGAGCGAGGCTGGGCAGCGCGATCAGACGTGTCGCGCGCACGGCGGAAAGGGGCGGGTGGCGATGGGCTGGCGGCTTTCCGCCATCGTTCCGCGCGCGGCGCTCGTCGCGCTCACCATGCTCGCCGCGCTCGTGATCGGCGAACCGCCCCGAACGGCGCGCGCCGCCGGCGGCGCTCACAGGGCTTCCAGGGCTTCCAGCGCACCGGCGGCGCGCGGCCCTTCGCCGCTGCTATTCGTTCTCGTCGCCATCGTCGCGCTGCTGCTGGCGGCGGGTGGGATGGTTGGATTCGTCATGCCGCGCGGCGGCCGCGCGCGCGGCGGCCTACGCCACCGTGATGCAAGGGCGAAAGCGCTCCCCCTACCGCGATGACGAGAGCGACTATCCACCGCCGCCCGCGCCGCGCACATGGGGAGAATGGCAGAGCGCGCCTGATGATTGGCAGCCGCCCTCCCCCCGTCCCCTCCGCCCGTACGACGACGATCCCTGGCGCGGCTCCTCTCTGTAGTGGCCGCGATAGCGGCGTATCCGCCCGCGAGACATCCCCAGCGTATCTTCGACATCAGCCGCGCCGACCACCGCATGCCATAATGACGACGGCCGGCGCGTCGCCACGCCGGCCGTCCTGATATGTGTCACCTCTCAGCTAGAGCAGCATGCCGAGCGGATGCTCCAGCACGCGCTTGAGCTCCTGGAGGAAGCGCGCCGCCGTCGCGCCGTCCAGCGCGCGGTGGTCCACCGAGAGGGTCACGCGCATCATGTCGCGCACGACGACCTGCCCGTCTTTCACCACCGGCGTCGGTACGGCAGCGCCAATTGCCAGGATGGCCGCCTCCGGCGGATTGATGATCGCGGTGAACTCCTCCACGCCGAACATGCCGAGGTTGCTTACCGAGAAGGTGCCGCCGGAGAACTCCTCCGGCTTCAGCTTGCCGGCACGCGCCGCCTCGATCAGGCGGCGCGACTCGCGCGCCAGATCGAGCACGCCGCGCTTGTCCGCGTCGCGGATCACCGGCACGATCAAGCCCTGCTCCAGCGCGACCGCCACGCCGACGTTGATGCGCTTCTTGTAGAGCAGCCGCTCGCCGTCGAACGAGACGTTGACCTGGGGCATCTTCGCCAGCGTCGCCGCGACGCCCTTCACGATCAGGTCGTTCAGCGTGACCTTGACGGCTGGCTGCAGCGTCGCCGCGTACTCGTTCACGGAGGCGTTGAAGGCGACGAGCTGCGTCGCGTCAATCGCCATCGTGACGTAGAAGTGCGGCGCGGTCTGCATGCTCTGTTGCAGGCGGCGCGCGATGGTCTTGCGGATGTTGCTGAGCGGGACCGCCGCGACCTCCTCGCCCGACTGTGCCGGCGGGATGACGGCCGCGGGCTGCATGGGCTGTATGGCGGGCGCCTGCGCCGCTGGCTGTTGCGGCTGGGCCAGCGCCGCCGCCACGTCGTCACGGATGATGCGCCCGTTGGGGCCGGTACCACGGATGCGCGTGATGTCGAGGTCGTGCTCCTGGGCGATGTGCCGGGCGATGGGGCTGATGAAGATGCGCCCGCCGTTCACCGCCGGCGCCTGGGGCGGTGGCGCGGCCACCGCCGCGCTCGGCATCACTTGCGCTGTGCGCCCGTTCGCCGCCGCGGTCGCCGGCACACCATTCGCCAGCTCGCGCGGCAGCGTCTCCTCACCGTACTCGCGGTCGGCATAGCTGACCTGGCCGGCGGGCGCGGGCTGCTTTTGGCCGCTCGCCGTCGCCGGCTGCGGCATCTCGGTTGGGCGAACCGTCTCCGGAGCGGCCTCGGCCTGGCCGTCGGCGTGCGGCTCGGCGGCCGGTGTGTTCTCCGTCGGCGCGGACGCCGCCACTGTTTGGGCCGGCGCGCCCGCGACCTCGGCGGGGATCGGCTCGCCGGCCGCGCCCACCAGCGCGATCGGCGCGCCGACGGCCAGTGTCGCGCCCTCCTGTGCCAGCACCTTGCGCAGCACGCCCTCGAAGAACGACTCGACCTCGATGTTGACCTTGTCGGTCTCGATCTCGGCGAGCGCGTCGCCGCGCGCGACCGGGTCGCCCTCCCGCTTGAGCCAGTTGAGGATCTTGCCCTCTTCCATCGTATCGCCGAGCTTCGGCATCACCACCGTCTGCATGGCATGTCTCCTCGCCGGCCTCTAGCGTGCGCCCGCCGCGGCGGGTGTGGGCGTCGCCGCTGCTTGCCGCGCGGGCACGATGGCCGTCACCGCCGCCACTACGTCAGCCTTGGTCGGCAGCGCCGCGCGCTCCAGCGGCTTCGAATAGGGCATCGGCACGTCCGCGCCCGCCACATGGCCGACCGGCGCGTCCAGGTAGTCAAAGGCGTGCTCGTAGATCATCGCCGCGATGCCCTGGCCGGTGCCGTAATACTTCCAGCCCTCCTCGGCGACCACCACGCGGTTCGTCTTCTTCACCGAGTCCATCACCAGCTCCAGGTCAATCGGGCGGATGGCGCGCAGGTCAATCACCTCCGCCGCGATGCCCTCTTTCGCCAGATCCTCGGCCGCCTGCATGCAGATGTGAACCATGCGCGAGAAGGTGACGATCGTCACGTCGCGCCCCTCGCGACGCACGATGCCGCGGTTGAGCGGGACGGTGTACTCCTCGCTCTCATCAGGCACCTCGCCCTTCACACTGTAGAGCAGCTCATGCTCGACGAAGAGCACCGGGTCGTCGTCGCGGATGGCGGACTTGAGCATGCCCTTGGCGTCGTAGGGGGTGGCGGGCATGACCACCTTGAGGCCGGGGATGTGGGCGTACATCGTCTCGAGCATCTGCGAGTGCTGCGCGCCGCGCTGGGCGCCGCCACCGCCAGGCATGCGGAAGACGATCGGTACGTGCGCCTGGCCGCCGAACATGTAGTGCCACTTGGCCGCGCTGTTGATGATCTGGTCGCTCGCCAGCAGGCTGAAGTTGGCCGTCATGATCTCGACGATCGGCCGCAGCCCGCCCAGCGCGGCGCCGATGCCCGCGCCGGCGATCACCAGCTCGGCCAGCGGCGTGTCGCGCACGCGCTTCTCGCCGAACTCGTCAATCAGACCCTTGGTGACGGCATAGGTGCCGCCGTAGCCGGCGATGTCCTCGCCCATGATGAAGACGCGCTCGTCGCGGCGCATCTCGTCGCGAATCGCCTCGCGCAGCGCGTCGCGGTATGCAATCGTGCGCATGATCGTCTGCTTCTCCCGCGTTTCTCGTGTCTCGATTAGTCGCGTGGCGTGCTGGGCCGGCTGCGCCAGGCGATGGCGCCGGCGCCCTCCACAGTCACGTCCGTGTACAGCTCATCGGGGGCGGGGTCCGGGCTTTCGTCGGCAAAGCGGGCACACTCGTCCACCTCGGCGTCCACACGGTCGTTTGCCACCTTGATGTCCTCGTCGCGCATCAGCCCAGCGGCTTTCAGCTTCTCCTCGAAGAGCGCGATGGGGTCGCGCGTCGCGCGCCATTGCTTCTCCTCGTCGCGCGTGCGGTAATAGGCGGGGTCGGCCATCGAGTGGCCGCGGAAGCGATAGGTCACCGCCTCGATCAGCGTGGGGCCGCCACCCGAGACGGCGCGCTCACGGGCATCCAGCAGCGCCTCGCGCACGGCCAGCACGTCCATGCCGTCCACGCGCGTGTAGGGCATGCCATACGCGGCGGCGCGCGGCTCCAGCGTTGGCACGGCCCAGGCTTTCGTCACCGCCATGCCCATCGAATACTGGTTGTTCTCGCAGAGGAAGACCACCGGCAGCTTCCAGACTCCGGCCAGGTTCATCGCCTCATGGAATGCGCCCTCGTCCACCGCGCCGTCGCCGAAGAGCGCCAGCACGATGCGCCGCTCGCCCAGGTATTGCACGGCGAGGCCGACGCCCGCCGCCATCACGAGCTGGCCGCCGACGATGGCCTGGCCGCCGAGCAGGTGCAGCTCATTGCTGTACATATGCATCGAGCCGCCCTTGCCCTTGCTGACGCCCGTCGCCTTGCCGAAGAGCTCCGCCATCACCGCCTTCGGGTCCATGCCTTTGAGAATGGCGTAGCCGTGCTCGCGGTAAGCGCTGAGCACGTAATCTTCGGGCTGGAGCGCGGAGAAGGCGCCGACGCCGTTCGCCTCCTGGCCGATGTACAGGTGCAGGAAGCCGCCGATCTTGGCGTTCGAATATTCCTGGGCCGCCTTCTCCTCGAACCGGCGCAGCAGGACCATTTTGTAGTGCATGTCGAGCAGTTGCTCGCGGCTCAACCCGGCCAGCGTCGCCTCACGAATCGCCATGGACGATGTCTCCTTGGGCATCCGCCGGCCGCCGCCACGGATGCCGCTCTTGCTCTGGTGGCGCCTGGCTCAACTGGCTCAACGCGGCCGCTGCCAAGGACCGATACGCCGCGCCCAGCGTCGCGGGGCGTCTTTGACGCGCCCGCGACGGGACGCTAGAATTGTGGAAGGATCGCGAGCGCGCCTCCATGTGGAGCATCACCATGCGGTGACATCCGCATAGGGCCTGCCACCAACCCCGGTGGCCGCCCACGCCGCGATACCCCTGTCTATGCCATACCGCCGCCCTCTTCACCGGCGGTGCCGGCCGCGAGCCATCTCCAACCCCGCGAGGACCAGCGCATGACCTATGTGATCACCCAGCCCTGCGTCGGCGTCAAAGACGCCTCCTGTGTGGATGTCTGCCCAGTGGACTGCATTCACGCGCGCGAAGAAGACGAGCAGTACTACATTGATCCCGACGAGTGCATTGACTGTGGCGCCTGTGAGCCGGCCTGCCCGGTGGACGCCATCTTCGAGGAAGGTGGTGTGCCACCAGAGTGGCGCGAGTACATCCAGATCAACGCCGACTACTTCCGGCGCTGACCGGTGTCGCTCCCAGCCCCTCTCTCGGACGAACGGTCTGGGCAACGCGCCACCGGGCTAGCCATGCGTCGCGCCGCGACCCTATCACGATCTGCCCAAAACGAAGGCCCGACTTGCTCGAAGTCGGGCCTCATCGCTCGGCTCGTCGTCACATGTGGTCAGGTCGCCAAATGGATGCGTGCCAGCGGCGCCATTGCCGCCGCGTGCGCTCCCTCACGTCGCTCTCTTCACGCCGTCCGCAACTACTTGGGTGTCGGGATGGCCGTGCCGATGAGCGAGATCAGTAGGAACAGCACGGTGAAGACGATCGTGAAGCGGAACAGCAGCTTGTCAATGCCGCGGCGTGTCTTGAAGACGGTGCCCGTCCCGCCGAAGACACTGCCCAGCCCGGCGCCGCGCGCCTGCAGCAGGATTGATACCGTCAGCGCGACCGCCACGATGATCTGCACGATCTCGAAGTACTGGCGATATGGCGAGAGAAAACCCACGGAACCGGCCCCTTTTCCACTGCCTCGTCTCGAGGACATCCCGTTGTGTCAGGTCGCGCCACCGCCCAGTGAGACGTGCCGCTTCCCTCATGATAGCATCATCACCCTAAACGCGCAATATATGTAGACCTAAATGTTTCTTTATGCAGGGCTGCTCTTGCCCATATCCCTGTTCAGAGCCGGTACTGATAGCTGGCATACGCCCGCTGTGGAGACCGTCACAGTTGTGGAAGCATTCGGCTCGCCGAGCGTGCCGCTCATCTGAGCGTTCCGCGCCTGTCGCGCGCGCCGTGAGGCTTTGCCATTGCCCTTTGCACGGGGCGCCATCCGCTGTCGCGCTCAACAGCATTCGCCATGATGTGCCTCCCCTCCAAGCCTGAACTGGCGTTGCCTTATCCTACCATACGGCACGAGGCGCGTACAATCTCATTTCCATACATACTCCGCTTTGCGCCGCCCGCCCGCGGCGCGATATACTGGCATGGATGCGGCGCCCGGCCGTTGAAGGTACGCGAGGAGGCAGGTGATATGCGCGTAGAAGGCGGGCAGACCATCACTGGGGAGGTCGCGGGTGTCTTCGCGGCGCTGCTCGATGCGGATGCCCTGGCGCACGCCATCCCCGGCTGCGAGCGGCTGATCCAGCTCGGCCCATCGGGCACGGGGGGTGCTATCGCCTTCGAGGCACGTGTGCGTGCCGGCGGCTCCGTCTCCACCGTCTCGATCCATGTCACGGCGGCGCGGCCGCCGGCCTATCTGCGTGTCGAGCTGCGCGGCGCCGGCCCTGACAACGCCTTCAGCGCGCGTGGCGCGGTCGATCTGGTGCCACGCGACGGCCACACGGCGATGGCCTACGCCTTCGACGTGGACGCGACCGGCGCGACCGGCGCGGCGAGCGTGAGCGCCGAGGCGTGCCGCCAGATCGCGCGGGCTATCAGCGAGCGCATCTCATCTGGCGTGCGCACGGCGCATGCGGCAGCGGAACCCGTCGTCGCGGTCGCGCCGGCACTCGCGAAGCGGAGGGCGGTGCGGATCACGACGCCGCGCGGCCACATCGTCGCGCTGCCGCCGCTGCCACCACGGGAGGCGGCGCTCACCGTACCGCTCTGGGCGCGGCGCGCGCTGTGGATGGGCGCGGGCGCGCTGCTGGGTATCGGCGTCATCGCCGTGATGTCGGCCGTGGTGCGGCGGCTGGTGGATGGGGATGAGTGAGGTTGTGATTGCGCCATCCTCTCCTCGCCATCCGACCGCATCTCGTGCGTTACTAGTAGTGTAGCCGGCTCCGTATTTCACTCTGTACGCACATAACGCATCCTCTCTCGTCTTCTCTCTGATTCAGCGGCATTCGTGACGAGGCAGACGTGGCCGAGAGTAGCAGCATCGTCGAGCGCATCAAGCAGAAGCTCGACATCGTGGACGAGATCGGCGCGGTCGTCCCACTGCGGAAGTCGGGCAAGGCGTTCAAGGGCCTCTGCCCGTTCCACGGCGAGCGCACGCCGTCGTTCTACGTCTACCCGGAGGGCTGGTATCGCTGCTTCGGCTGTGGCGAGAACGGCGACATCTTTACCTTCGTCGAGAAGCAGCAGGGCGTGGACTTCCGTGAGGCGCTGGCGCTGCTGGCCGAGCGCGCCGGCATCGCGCTGGAGAGCGGCGCGCGCGAGGGTGAGGCGCATCAGGAGTCGCCCGAGGCGGCCGCACGCAAGCGACTGCGCGCGCTCAACGAGGCCGCCGCTATCTGGCTGCATCACCAACTGCTCCAGTCGCCGGAGGCGCGGTACGCGCGCACCTACCTGGACTCGCGCGGCGTGAATGGCGAGTCCATCACACTCTGGCGCCTGGGCTACGCGCCGGAGGGTGACCGCCTGAGCCGCTATTTACAAGAACAGGGCTACACGGCGAAGGAGCTGATCGAGGCCGGCATCGCGCGCGAGCGCGACGCCGGCAAGGGCGGCGGCCTGTACGACACCTTCCGCAACCGCCTGATCTTCCCCATCCGCGACGCGCGCGGCCAGACCATCGCCTTCGGCGGGCGCGAGCTGGGCGGCGGGCATCCAAAGTACCTCAACACGCCGCAGACGCTCATCTTCGACAAGAGCGCCACGCTCTACGGCCTGGACCTCGCTCGTGAGGGCATCCGCCGCGCCGGACAGGTGGTGATCGTCGAGGGCTACATGGATGCGCTCGTCACGCACCAATACGGCTTTCGCAACGTCGTCGCCTGTATCGGCAGCGCCATCACCGACAAGCACATCAAGCAGATCAAGAAGCTAACACGCCGCGTCGCGCTCGCCCTCGACCCGGACGCCGCTGGAGAAGCCGCAATGGTGCGCGGCATCACCGTTGCCCAGCAGGCATTTGATCGAATTAGCGTTCCCACGTTCGAGCCGTCAGTTCGTTCCGAAGGGCGAGATAGAACCAAGAGACAAGGAATCCTTCGCTTCGAGCAGCAGGTCGACGCGACTATTACGGTTGTGTTGCTGCCACCACATGAAGATCCAGATGAGGTTGTGCGTCGCGACCCGTCTGTATGGCAAAGGGCCATAGAGCAAGCGCAACCACTCATCAACTTCCTCATCGATTCCCAGACGGCTGATCTAGACCTACGGACATATCAAGGAAAAGTCGAGGCCATGCGGCGCTTGCTGCCGCTGATAGCTGAGGTCACTGACCAAAAACAGGCGGAAGTTTATGGTGACGAATTGGCACATAAGCTTCGCATGGAACCGTCCGTGCTTCAGAGGGAATTGCGCGAGACACAAAGGCGGCTTCGACAGGAAAGGCAATCGCGCGTAACCTCACAGAGAACTGCTGAACAGGGTGGCGGCGCTGAAGACCAAACGGGCGCGTCTGTCGAGCGGTTGGGAGAAAAGTACTCTGAAAGTGGGCGGGCAAGTCCTAGCCCGTCGTATAGTGCGACCGGCACATATCCTATCGTGACTGGACCCGACGTCCGGCTGCGCATGCTGGTACGGCGCGAAGAGGAATGCCTGGGGCTGCTGCTGACCTATCCGGTCGTGTGGCCCGAGGTCTACGGTATCGTCGCGGAGGGCGACTTCGCCGGCACTGAGACGCGCGCGCTCTATCGGGCCGCCGCCGCGGCGCTCGGCGCCGACGCGTTCGATCTCCCGCGTCTGCGCGACGGCCTGCCGTCCCCGCTTCAGGAAGCGGCCGCGCGGGCGCTGGCGATGGTCGCGACCGATGAGCCGCTCGACGGGCAGGGGCTCATCAAAGCGGCGCGCGATGCGGCGTATCGCCTCAAACGGGTGCGGATAGAGGAGGAGATGGCGGAGCTGGACTACTTGCAGCGCGATGCTGAGCAGTCCGGCGATGGCGAGGCGCTGCGCGCGCTGTTGCGGCGCAAGCAGCAACTTTTATCCCAGCGGCGCGCGCTCGACGCCGCATCCGGCCTGCACGGCTAGTCGCCGCGGGCGCGCGGCTGGCACTGCTAGGCCGGGCTGAGACATTCACAGTGGCGGCCATGAACGAACACGACGGCGATACGGAACGCCCGCTGGCGCGTTCCATAGTACAGGAAGGTCTCGTTCCTGTCCAGTCGTGTCGTTCCAGGAGGACGGCGCGAGATGGGCAGACGCATGCGGGACGTGCGGGAGCAGCGGAGCGGCCGCCAGGGCCATCCGCTGGCGATGAGGTGGAGTAACGCCGCCGCGAACGCGACGGATGATGTGGTGGATGAGGAGGCTCTTGACGTGCTCGATCGGGCGTCATATCCGCGGGTGGGGGGCCAGGCGACTACGGGCCTGGCCGTGACGACGTGGCAAGACGTGCGTGGAGATGAGACACTCGCGGGAGAGGGATTCGGCACGCGGCGACGACCGCCCGCGCTGGAGCCAGAGGCTCTCTTTGAGACGCCGGTCGCCGATGAGGAGGAAGACGCCGCCGAGGATGGCGACGACGATCCCTTCAGCGACGTGTTCAAGTTAGAGGAAGAGCCAATGGCAGTCCAACCGCTCAACTCGCCAAGAGACGCCTGGGGCGAGCCCCGACCCGAGGAGATGGAGTCCACCGGCAGCCACAAATGGGATGAGATCCGCGAGGAGATCAACGCATTCGCGGCCGAGATGGAGGGCGCCATTGACGATCCGGTGCGCATGTACCTGCGCGAGATCGGGCGCGTGCCACTGCTCTCGGCCGCCGAAGAGGTCGCGCTGGCCAAGCGCATGGAGCGCGGCAAGCTCGAACGGCAGAAGCCCGTCAAGGAGCAGAACCAGCGCATCATGTGGGACGCCGAGGAGGGCCAGCGCAAGTTGACCGAGGCCAACCTGCGCCTCGTTGTGAGCGTTGCCAAGAAGTACATCGGCCGCGGCATGAGCCTGCTGGACCTGATCCAGGAAGGCAACATCGGCCTCATCCGCGCCGTCGAGAAGTTCGACTACACCAAGGGCTTCAAGTTCTCCACCTACGCGACGTGGTGGATCCGTCAGGCGATCACCCGCGCCATCGCCGACCAGGCGCGCACCATCCGCATCCCTGTCCACATGGTGGAGACGATCAACCGGCTCATCCGCATTAGCCGGCGTCTGCTACAAGAGCTGGGGCGCGAGCCGGCCGCCGAGGAGATCGCCGAGGAGATGCAGATCAGCGCCGAGAAGGTGCGCGAGATCATCAAGATCAGCCAGGAGCCGGTCAGCCTGGAAACGCCAATCGGCGAGGAGGACGACAGCCACCTGGGCGACTTCATTGAGGACGCCACCGCGCTGGCGCCGGCCGACGCGGCGAGCCATCAACTGCTCAAGGAGCAGGTGAAGGACGCGCTCAATGGCCTGACGCAGCGCGAGCAGGACGTGTTGCGCCTGCGCTTCGGGCTGGACGACGGCCGCAGCCGCACGCTCGAAGAGGTGGGCAAAGAGTTCCGTGTCACGCGCGAGCGCATCCGCCAGATCGAGGCGAAGGCGCTGCGCAAGTTGCGCCACCCCAGCCGCAGCCGCCGCCTGAAGGACTACCTCGACTAGCAACCCTACCGGCACTCATTTTCATAAGCTTCATCACGAGGCCCGACGCTATACAGCGCCGGGCTTCTCTTTGCGCGGTGAACTGATATCCCGCGCACGCTGGTGGCACGCTGCGCTATTGAAATGGCACGTGCCGAGCGCGAGGCTAAGGCAGAGGCCGTGCCGATACCGAGCGTGCGCAAGCGATGGGAACGCGAAAGCGGCCACCGGCCTTCGGGTCGGTGGCCGCTTTGGAGGGTAAGCGCGCGGCTGAATGCTCAGACCCCTAGACGCTTAGATCCCAGGTTGTCTGACCGCCACTGACAATGTCGGCCTCGAACGCGAGCGTGAAGGACTTCTGCGCGGCCGGCACCTCATAGGCGAGCTGGCCCTTGGAGACATCACCCGCTTCGATCTTGCCATCCGGCGGTGTCGCATTGGACACAATGGTCTCGTCGTACTTCTGGCCGCTGGAGTCCTTGAACGTGAATTGCAGCAGACTCGATAGATCCTGCTCCTTGCTCGACACATTCTTCACGGACACATCCACGATGAGGAAGGTGTTGCCATCTTTGGGCTTGAAGACGTCGTCGCCGGCGTCCGTCTTGACGGAATTGACGGTGACGACATAGGTGTCGCCTACCTTCACCTGCTGGCCGACCTTGAAGTGCTGCGACTTGGTCGTGCTGGACGTGCCGCCGCCATTGGTGGTTGTGCCACTGTTGCTGGCGGTGTCCGACGCCGCACCGCATGCGATGATCACCAGGGCGACAACTCCGACGATAGCGAGGGTGAGCAAGAGACAGACACGATGCGTTCCGCTACGCAAACTGCCGAGCATGCTGAGAGCGTCCTTTCGCCACAATACGAGAATCAGGATTGTGACAAGGCAGGCATAGATATGAAGGGAAGCTGATGCTACCCAATTTGCATGCCATCGCCTCATCACGCGATGAATGTATCAATACACGAGTTGTTTGTCAAGCGATATGCGGGACACACAGTTTGGTAGGACTCATGTGCTAGGAGCAATAGTAGTACGCGCGTGCTCAGACACCGCCGGCAAAGGGCAGGCTTCTTGTGACACTGCTACCGGACGCTCAGGACCGCACTCGTTTGCGACGAGGAGTGCGAGAGGCAGCGACGGGGACAACAGCGACAGCGGCGGGAATGGGCGGCTGCCAGGCGAGGGTGAGCGGATCGTCACGGACGACGGCGCCGGGGAGCTGGGCGAGCAGGGCCAGCAGCCAGCGCCCGCCGGCT
>JAICVS010000212.1 GCA_025935195.1 Ktedonobacterales bacterium | reverse complement strand
CTCAATTCCCCAAAAAGCGCTTGCTGAACGTCGCGATCAGGATCAGCTCGATGAACAGGCCGATCACCGCCTCACCCGCCGCGATGCGCGCCACCCAGTCGCCCAGCGGCAGGCTGCCGGTGTGTTCTGGGCTGTTGTCATTGCCACGATTGGCCTGATATCGTGATGAGCCTCGGCAGGTATGCCGAGAGCCAACGAATGACGACAAGTCAGCCCACAGAGCCGCGATCCCCTCACCCTTGTCATCCCGCCCCATTCATGGTAAATTAGTTCCATACACACAAGCCTACCCGACACCATCCCCACCTGAACACTCGCATCGAGAGCCAAACATGCCCACCTCACCCACACGCACCAGCCGCCGCACGCCCCTGGACACCCCGCCAGCGTCCCAAAACGGTGCCACTTCTTGCCATCCGCCTTGCCGTTTTTGCCATCCGCCTTGCCGTTTCTTGCCGTTTTTGCCACCCAGAACGCGCACTGTCACGTTGCCGAACCGCGCAAACCGGCTTGAATGCGGCATCCGAGAGGAGGTCATGCCCAAAACAACATCGAAAAGCGGCAAAAACGGCAATGTTCACCATGCAGGTCAACATTGCCGCCTGGGATGTGCGGGGATTACCCCTGGCATTCATGCCGAGGAGCGTCGTGAGAAACGCCTCGTCCCCATCAGCGCCATGCCTCACCCGGCGGCCCCTTCCCTGGCGCGGGTTGGGGGGTGGAGGTTGGGTCGTAGCAAAGGGTGCGCCGTTCGCCGGAACGACACACCCTTCGCACGATGGACGAGCAGTGAGTTAAGCGTCGTAGTACAGCGCGAACTCCAGCGGCGCGGGACGCAGGCGCACCTCGGCCGCCTGCTCGCGCTTCAGCTCCACGTACTTGCCCAGCAGATCGCTGGTGAAGACATCGCCGGCCAGCAGGAACTCGTGATCCAGCTCCAGCGCCGTCAGCGCCTCATCCAGCGAGCCAGGCACCGACTTGATCTCGCGCATCTCCTCCGGGCACATCTCGTAGATGTTGCGGTCCAGCGGGCCGAAGCCATGCTTCGATGGCTCGATCTCGCGGCGGATGCCGTCCAGGCCGGCCATCAGCAGCGCGGAGAAGGTCAGGTACGGGTTGCAGGTCGGGTCCGGCGGGCGGAACTCGACACGCTTCGCCTTCGGGCTGTCGAAGTACATCGGCAGGCGTACCGCGGCCGAGCGGTTGCGCTGCGAGAAGACCAGATTCACCGGCGCCTCGTAGCCCGGTACCAGCCGGCGATAGCTGTTGGTGCCGGGCGCGGCCAGCGCCAGCACCGCCGGCGCGTGCGTCAGCAGCCCGCCGATGAAGAAGCGCGCCATCTCGGAGATGCCGCCGTAGCCCTCGGCGTCGGCGAAGAGCGGTTGCTCGCCCTTCCAGAGGCTCATGTGGACGTGCATGCCGGAGCCGTTGTCGCCGAAGATCGGCTTGGGCATGAAGGTGGCGGTCTTGCCGTGGCGCCGCGCGACGTTCTTGACGATGTACTTGTAGAGCATCACCTTGTCGGCCATGCGCAGCAGCGAGTCGAAGCGCATGTCAATCTCGCATTGCCCGCCGGCGCCGACCTCATGGTGCTGCGCCTCGACATCAATGCCGCAGGCCTCCATCGTCAGCACCATCGCCGCGCGCAGGTCTTGCAGCGTGTCGTTCGGCGCGACGGGGAAGTAGCCCTCCTTGGGGCGGTTGCGGTGGCCGAGGTTGGCGCTGCCGTTGCGGCCGGAGTTCCAGTGCGCCTCATCGGAGTCCACCACAGCCCACTGCTCATTCTGCGACGAGCGGAACTTGACGTCGTCGAAGACGAAGAACTCGGCCTCGGGGCCGAAGTACGCGGTGTCGGCGATGCCGCTCGCGCTCAGGTGCCGCTCCGCCTTGCGCGCGATATAGCGTGGATCGCGCGTGTACGGGTCGCGGCGCGCGCCGGGCTGGGTCACGTCGCAGGTGAGGCTCAGCGTCGGCTCGGCGGTGAAAGGGTCGAGCACGGCAGTGGTGGGGTCGGGCAGCAAGAGCATATCGCTCTCGTTGATCTCCTGGAAGCCGCGGATGCTGGAGCCGTCGAAGCCGACGCCCTCCGCGAAGAGCGCCGTGTCGAGGGCGCGGACCGGGACGCTGAAGTGCTGCCAGGTGCCGGGCACATCCGTGAACTTGAAGTCAACCATGCGGACACCCTTCTCCTGGGCCATCCGCAGCACGTCTTCGGGCGTCATCGTCATGCTCCG
The DNA here is from genome assembly GCA_025935195.1 of Ktedonobacterales bacterium. Lineage (GTDB taxonomy): Bacteria > Chloroflexota > Ktedonobacteria > Ktedonobacterales > JADMIN01 > JAICVS01. The sequence goes on along the minus strand of JAICVS010000212.1, from coordinate 3,862 downwards.
CTCCCTCCTCCGCTCTGTCTGATCCGTCTGGTCCGGCCGCGTCCCGGCAATGAAGGGAACTGGCGGGCCGCATCCCGGACACGCTGTACAACTTATCCAACTGAACAAAGCATAGCCGCTCGTCACCGCGTTGAGAACTGCTGATATGCACGACATTCGGCGGCTGTACTTGTGCATCATGCACAATTTTGGGGAGAGGAGTGAGAGACGGATGGGTACACAGCGCGGAGGCGCACGGGCCGCATCATCATCCCTGCGGCAAACACCCAGCCGTGCTGAGTTCCTGCGCTGTGCGGGCGTGCGTATAGAAGCCCAGTTCACGAGTATCAATGACGACCGCGCCCGCCGGTATGTCGATCTGCTGCCCAGAATCGGCCGTGATGACACGGACATCGGTGAGATGGGGATAGAGATCGCGCAACGCCAGCAATACCATACGTGGCGCGGCCCAACTGTTCGTGCTCGGCATCATCGGTGAGTACATCGCGGTGGTGCATTCACGCTTGCAGGAAAGGCCGGTCTACGTCGTGGCCGACGAGTTTCAACAGCATCTAGATGAGATTCCCTAGCGTCTCCCCAAGCCGGTGACATCGGAGGTACGGTTGCATGGCTGATATACCTGTTGCCCTAGCGGCATCGCCTGGCTCCTCGGTCATTGTCTCAGAGTGGCCTTCCACTGGAGCGGCGACGACAATCTCCGAGCTAGATAGCCGCCGCATTGGCGTGTGCGTCGCGCGTGCCCCATCCCTTACCCATGAATCGCTTGCCGAGGCCAATGAGTTCTGCCTGCGGCACGACATCGATCTCTTGATCGCGCGCTGCCGAGCTGAAGATACCCTCAGCATGCAATGCTTGGAGGCCGATGGCTTTCGCTTGATGGATACGCTTGTCTCGTGGCGCCGGTCGCTCGACAGACCCGCTCCAGTTGAGCGCAGCGGACAGGAGAACGGCACGATCGTTCAGCCCATAGGGCCCGCGGACGAAGAGATGGTGTGTCGTATCGCCGCGCAGGCATTCCAGGGCTACAACGGCCACCACCACACCGATCCACGGGTGGACCAACAGCAAGCCAGCGAGGTATATATCTCCTGGGCCATGCGCTGTTGCCGGGAGCCGGACGCGGCAGATCTGCTGCTAGGGGCGTGGCGCGATGGCGAGCTGGTCGGATTCCTTGCCCTCAAAGATCTCGGCCAGGGGCTTTGCACGGTCCCGCTGGCGGCAGTCGCCCCGCAAACGCAGGGGCAGGGCGTACTGCGCAGCCTCCTGGCAGCGGTAGTCCGCTGGCTGAGCGAGCGCGATTACACCGCCGTGGAATACGGCTGTGTGCTCACCAATATCGCCGCGCAGAAGGCCCTGGCGCGCACAGGATTTGAAATGAGCCGATCCGCGCATACGCTCCACAAGTGGTATGATCGCCCGCTCGATGAGCGGCACAGATGAGCCGAGCGGACGTGGCGATGATCGCCTCACGGAGATGTGTCCACCTCTGGGCGAATGTGGGAGGTCATGGGGGTGAATGAGCCGCTTGGCGCGCAACGCACCCGCGTAGCGGATCTAGATTCACTGGGCGAGCAGGGCCATAGCTCTGCCGGTGACCGGGCATATTGCGTCGCTGACCATCGGAGCAGTGACGAGACCGCGAGGCTGCCTCTCCCGAAGATGCTGATCGCCTGGTTGGATCGCGTGACGCGGGGAAACGCCGCCGCGCTTCAACTGCTGGCAAGCTATCTCTTCGTTGGCGGGGTGTCGGCCCTGGTGAACCTCGTCGTGTTCAACGTGGTCTATACACGCCTGGCGGCGCCACTTGCCTCAAACATACGGTGGATCGCGGCGTTTGCCGCCGCCGCGCAGGTGGCGACGATCGTCAATTTCGTGCTCAATGATCGCTTGACCTTTCACCGTCTCCCCGGCCATGCGCGCGCGTGGTGGGTACGCTGCCTGCGCTTTCATTCAACCGCCGCGCTGGGAATCTGCGTGACGCTGGTCGCGAGCTTCGCTCTGCATTATTGGCTGGGCATCGCGGCACTGCTGGCCGAGGGTATCGCCATCATCGTCTCGCTGGTGCTGAATCTGACGATGCACCACGTATGGACCTATCGCCGCGCATAGAATGAGGGCCACGCATAACGCTACCCGCTCGTTCTCGCTGCTTCCCACAGCCAGAGGCGGCGGAATCGACCGACCCCTTTGGCCTGATAGGTGTGCGGGCGGCCGCATTGGCCGTTCCAACTCACCGCAATCTCTACACATCATGGAGCAGATACGCGAACAGGCGATCCGTGAACATCTGGAAGTCCGCGTTGGCGTAGTCCTGGCCTGGTACTCCGAGGATGATGCTGTCGCTGTCCAGCCCCCAGCTCCATTGAAACGTCCCCGCGTCGAAGACCCGCGCGCCGCTGGCGGCGGTGTAGAGGGTGGAGTTGGCGATATGCGTGCTGTGGTGACAGCCGCTACTCCCACAGATCGTGGGGGATGACGCAAGAATGGTCACGTTGGCGGGCGCGGTCGTCGTCTTCTGGACGAAATCAACCTCACCACCCACCGTTCCTGGCACCCTGACACCTGGCCCCATGTTCGGCACGCCCAACACGCTCGCGCCCGCGACGAGGGTGAGCGCCGCATCTCCGACACCGATCATTCCATACATCTGGCCGAGGAGCGCGTCTTCTGGGAGGTTGACGGGCTTTTCACGGAAGTGGACGGTGGTTTCCTGCGGCAGCACTTTGGCAATGGGATCGAGCGCGGCATCCTTATAACACACGATGATGCGATCGGGACCGAGCGCGTCACTCTTGAGGCGCACCTGCCAATAGTCGTCGTCGGCGCCGAAGAACGCGAGGGAGACACCCGCATCGCGCGCCGCCACCACATTGCGACGCATGTTCAGCGACCAATACTCGTCGTGGCCGATGTCCACCAGCAAGCGGTGCTGCTTGAGCAGCGCGCCTCGCAGGTCCAGATCGACATCGGCGGCATACGAGAGGTCGTAGCCCATGCGCTCCATCCAGCGGATCTGGTTGTAGTCCGCGTACGCCAGCCGCGAGAGCCCCGCGTTGTCGTCATAGGGCCGGTCGAAGCTGATGGCGTAGGCTCGATCCTCGCGCGTATCGTCGCCGCGGCTGTTGATGCCAAAGTACAGGCTTCTGCCGCCCCATTGATTGTAGGCCTGATAGGTGAGCACGGGGAGCGTCGCCAGCAGCTTTGACGTACTGGAGTCGTCACGCACGATGAAGAAGGTGTAGTGCATGAAGCCGGTCGAGGTTAGCAGCTTGACGATGTAGACACCGCTGACCCAGGTGCCTGGAATGCTCAGGACATACGGGTTCCGCCAGGGAGCGATCACGAGCCGTGTCGCGGGATCGAATGTCGTGTGTGGCTGAATGATCCCTTTAATCCCAGGCGACGTGAAGACGAGCCGCGCGCCGTGGCCCTGATACCAGCCCAGGCGATACACCGCGAAGGAGTAGGAGGGCGCGTAGGTGGAAGTGAAGATGCTGACGCGCTCGCCGCAGTTGGCGCTCACCGGCGACGTGAATCCTTCGATGGGAATCGACACATCTTGCTGGGAAGTGTGCCGCTCATCAGCATCGCCGTCATCCGCTGGCGGCGCGTAGGCGCCCGCCGCGGGCGGGGTAGTGGCTGTAGCGGTGGGTACGGCGGTAGGCGCGGGTCTGGGCGTCGCGGTGGGAACCGGCTGTGGTGTGGCGGTGGGTGCGGGTCTGGGCGTCGCGGTCGGCGCTGGGGCCGTGCCGGGGGTGGGCGTGGCGAAGGCTCCTTCATCTGGCGGGGTGGGTCGGACGACCGGCGTCGGTGCGCCGAGCTGTACCACGGGATGGTCTATACGCCACGCCTCTGTTCCCGG
>JAICVS010000151.1 GCA_025935195.1 Ktedonobacterales bacterium | reverse complement strand
GCAGAGGCATCTGCCTTGTATCCCACACGCCCCAGGATATACTTGCCCGTCTCGGCTTCTTCTCTACCTAGTGAAGCAAAGGGGAGCCGAGACGGGCAGGTGAGCGTGCTGTGCAAGCACTGGCCTGGCGAGCGGATGCTACAGAATATAGCGGCTGAGGTCTTCGTCGGCGAGCAGCTTGTCGAGGCGCGCTCGGACAAAGGCGGCGTCCACCGTGATCGTCTGGCCGGCGAGATCGGGCGCGTCGAACGAGACTTCCTCCAGCACCTTCTCCATGATGGTGTGCAGGCGGCGCGCGCCGATGTTCTCCACGCGCTCGTTCATGCGCTGGGCGCAGCGCGCGACCTCGGCCAGCCCATCGGGCGGGAACTCCAGCGTGACGTTCTCGACGGAGAGCAGCGCCTGATACTGGCGCGTGAGCGCGTTTTCGGGCTGTGTGAGGATGCGCTCATAGTCACGCTCGGTGAGCGGCGCCAGCTCGACACGCAGCGGCAGCCGGCCCTGCAGCTCCGGGATGAGGTCAGAAGGCTTGGCCTGGTGGAACGCGCCGGCCGCGATCCAGAGGATGTGATCGGTCTTGATCGGGCCAAAGCGCGTCATCACCGTCGAACCTTCGACAATCGGCAGCAGATCGCGCTGGACACCCTCGCCGGAGACATCCGGCCCGACATCCACCTTGCTGCCCACCACCTTGTCCAGCTCGTCCAGGAAGATCACGCCGGACTGCTCGACACGCTGGGTGGCCTGCTCGACCACCGTCTCCAGGTCAACCAGCTTGTTGGCCTCTTCCTGGGTGAGCAGCTTGCGCGCCTCTTTGACGGAGACCTGGCGGCTGCGGCGGCGCCCGCTCGGCATCGTATTGAGGAACTCCTGAAAGCCCTCGCTGATATCGTCTCCGGCCATGCCCGCGACGAACTCGAAGACGGAGCTATAGCCCTCCTCCGGCTCCAGCTCGATCTCGATCATCTGCTCTTCCAGCTCGTTGCGTGCCAACCGCTCGGCCATCACCTTGCGCGTCTGCTTGCGCTGGCGCGCGCGGGTGGTGGTGGCGACAGGTGCGCTGGCGGTCGCGCTGGCGCCGCCAGACACGACGGCCGCGACACTCTTCGCACGGCCCTTGCTCGCGCCGCCACGCGCGGCGGCGGTCCGGGCGACGGGCTGTTCGGCCGCGATCTCCTTCTCCGTCAGGATGTCGAGGATGCGCTCCTCAGCGGACTTGGCGGCGCGCTCGCGCACCGCGGACACGCGCTCATCGTGAACCAGAGCGACGGCGGCGTCCATGAGGTCGCGGATGATCGATTCCACGTCGCGGCCGACGTAGCCGACCTGGGTGAACTTGGTGGCCTCGACCTTGATGAAGGGCGCATCGGCCAGTTTGGCAAGCCGGCGCGCGATCTCCGTCTTGCCGACACCGGTCGGGCCGATCATGAGGATATTCTTCGGCGTGATCTCGGCCTGCATCTCAGCGGGCAGCGCCAGCCGGCGATAGCGGTTGCGCAGCGCGACGGCTACTGTCCGCTTCGCCTCGGTCTGTCCGACGATATAGCGGTCCAACTCCCGCACGATCTGCTGGGGAGTCAGTTCCTTCATAGCATTCTCTCTCTGCATTCTCTCTCTGCGCCAGCACACGTACACGATCATCACATACCAACGCCCGCCGCACCGCGTCTACGCTGTGGCGACCGGGGCAGCCGCCACACTTTCGGCGCTAGCGGACACACCGGCTTCATCATCGAGCGAAAATAGCAGGATGCGGTCGTTGGTATAGATGCACATCGCGGCGGCGATCTCCATCGCCGCGCGGGCGACCTCAGCCGCCGGCAGCTCCGTATGGCGAATCAGCGCGCGCGCCGCCGCCTGGGCATAGGAGCCGCCAGAGCCAATCGCCGCCACGCCGTCGTCCGGCTCGATCACGTCGCCGTCACCTGTCAAGACGAGCAGCTCATCGCGGCTGGCGACCAGCAGCATCGCTTCGAGCCGGCGCAGGTACTTGTCCGTGCGCCACTCTTTGGTCAGCTCGACGGCGGCGCGGCGCAGATTGCCCTGGTAGCGTTCCAGCATACTCTCGAACTTGTCAAAGAGCGTCAGGGCGTCAGCGGTAGAGCCGGCGAAGCCGGCGAGGACATGGCCGCTCGCCAGACGGCGAATTTTGCGCGCCGTATGCTTCATCACCATCTCACCCACCGTCACCTGCCCATCCCCCGCCATCGCCACATCGCGGCCACGGCGCACCGCCAGGATGGTGGTCGCGTGCATCTCGCCTGTTACTCGCTGTGTCATAAATGCCCTTATGTCGCGTCTTCACATGCTCCACGACATTATATCGCATGTACGCCGCATGCCGGCATATGCGATGCGCTCGCCGCGCCCACATTGCCGGGATATTACGAGGCCGCCGCCTCCGATGCCTTCGCGCCGCCGGTCGCCTTCGCTCGCCGTGCTGTCGTGGCGGTGGTGCGGCGGGTCGTGGTAGCGGGTGTACGTGCCGTGGTGGTCTTGCGTGCCGTCGTCGTTTTGCGCGTCGTCGTGGTCTTGCGCGCGGATGTGGCCCTGGTGGTTCTGGTTGCCCCATTCGCCGCCGCGGTCGTGCGTGCGCGCCGGGCCGACGATGTCGTGCCGTCGTCTTGCGCCTCCGTCGTTGCGCGCGCCGCGCGCTTCTCGGCCAGATCGCGCACCCGCTCGGCCTCCGGCTGACGGTGGCCGACGACACGCGGCTCGCCCTCCAGTGCGCCGGCGACGACGGCGCCGCACCTGTAGCAGGCAGCCTCGGTCTTGCCGTTGCCAATCGTCAGCAGCCCGCCACACTCCGGGCAGGGCAGCGGCAGCGGCCGATCCCAGACGGCGAAGTTGCAGGTCGGGTAGTTGGCGCAGCCATAGAAGACCTTGGCGGACTTGCGCGACTTGCGCTCGACCAGCTCGCCACCGCAGTCAGGGCAGATCGCGCCGGTCTTGATCATGAACGGCTTCTTGAACGTGCAGTCGGGATAGCCGGAGCACGAGATGAAGCGGCCGAAGCGCCCGCTGCGGATCAGCAGCGGTCGGCCGCATTCGGGGCAGTTCTCATTAGCCTCCTCGACCGGCTTCTGCACCTTGTCCATCTCGGCCTCGGCGCGGGTGAGCTGCTCGCGCAGCGCGGCGTAAAAGTCCTTGAGGAACGCGGTCCACTCACGCTCGCCCTCCTCGACGGCATCGAGGCGGCGCTCCATGTCGGCCGTGAAGTTGACGTCCACGATCTCGGTGAAGTGCTTGAGCAGCAGCTCGTTGACCGTCTCGCCGAGCCAGGTGGGCACAAAGCGGCGATCTTGCTGCTCGACGTAGCCGCGATCTTGAATCGTGCTGACGATAGGCACGTAGGTGCTGGGCCGGCCGATACCGCGCTCCTCCAGCTCCTTGATCAGGCTGGCCTCGGTGAAGCGCGCGGGCGGCTGGGTGAAGTGCTGGTCGGGCGCGAGCTTGCGCAGCGTCAGCGGCTCGCCTTCCGCCAGCGCGGGCAGCGTGTCGCCATCCTCCTCGCGCGGCCAGACGGCGGTGAAGCCGGGGAATTTGAGCGTAGAGCCGGTGGCGCGGAAGACGAAGTCGCCGGCGGCGATGTCGGCGCGCACCGTGTCGAAGACGGCGGGTGTCATGAAGGCGGCGACGAAGCGGCGCCAGATGAGCTGATACAGCTTGAGCTGCTCGGGCGTCAGGTATGGCTTCACCTGTTCCGGCGTCAGTGTGACGTCAGTCGGGCGGATGGCCTCGTGGGCGTCCTGCACGTTGGCCTTGGCCTTCGCCGTGCGCCCCTCGCCGGCGTACGCCTTGCCGAACCGGCCGCTGATGTACTCTTTGACGGCCGCCTGCGCCTCCGTTGAGACGCGGGTGGAGTCGGTGCGCATGTAGGTGATGAGGCCCTGCTGCTCGCCGTCGCCGAGCGCGATGCCCTCGTAGAGATGCTGCGCCAGGCTCATGGTGCGCTTGGGCTTGAACTTGAGGCGGACCGAGGCGTCCTGCTGCATGGTGCTGGTGGTGTAGGGCAGGAATGGTTGGCGGCGCACGTCCTTCTGCTCGACACGCGCCACCGTATAGGCCGCGCCCTCCAGCTCGCGCAGAATGGCCTTGACCTGTTCCTCAGATTCGATGCGGATGCGCCCGGCGCGGCTGTTGCCGTTTTTGCCGGCTTTCGCGTTGTTGGCGTTGTTCGCGCTATCAGTCGCGGCGCCACTCTTGCCCAGCTCATTCCCCGGCTCACTCCCCGGCTCATTCCCCTCGCCCGGCGCATTGCTGTCGCTGTCGTCGCTGGCGATCTCGGCGGAGCCGCGCCGGCCCAAGAACTGCGCCTCGAAGGTGGCCGTCTGGCCGGCCTTGCTCAACGTGGCGGCAATGGTCCAGTATTCCTCCGGCACGAAGGCGCGCACCTCGGCCTCGCGCGCGCAGATCAGCCGCAGCGCGACGGATTGCACACGCCCGGCGCTGGTGCCGCGCTGCACGCGCCGCCAGAGCAGCGGGCTGATCTTATAGCCGACGAGCCGGTCGAGGACGCGCCGCGCCTGCTGCGCATTGAAGAGGTTCTCGTCAATCTCGCGCGGCTGCGAGATGGCGTCGCGCACGGCTTTCTTGGTGATCTCGTTGAAGACGGCGCGACGCGGCTTGCGCAGGCCGAGCATCTTCTTGAGCGACCAGGCGATGAACTCGCCCTCCCGATCCGGGTCGGGCGCGAGATAGACGATTTCGGCCTTCTTGCTGGCGTCCTTGAGCTGCTTGATCAGGCCGTCTTTCTTCTCGATGACCTCATACTTCGGCTCGAAGTTGTGTTTGGTGTCCACACCGAGTCCGGTGCGCGGCAGATCGATGATGTGGCCCATCGAGGCGCGCACCTCGAAGTCGCTGCCGAGGAACTTTTCTATGGTCTTCGCCTTTGCCGGCGATTCGACGATTACGAGATTTTTTGCCATCGTGGGGTCCACCCTATCGTTCATCCGCTATCCGCGCGTCGCGCGCTTCGCGTGTCACCGGCTGGGAGCCGTCCATCGCGTGGGGCCTGTCGCCGGGTTTGGTTCTGGTTGGGTCATGTCAAGTCAAGGCGTCTATCAGGCGTTGGCAGGCGTCATGCCAGAATGCGTGCCACGGTGAGCGCCACGTTCCGGCCGCTCCGTTCGGGCCGGCGCATGGCGCCAACCGCGCCATTGGTTGCGCCACAGTATGCCACATGAGAACGACGCCTCCCCGCCATCCGCGCGCCGCCCAGAGCATACCATCCCATCTGAAGGCATTCCATAGCGCGGGACGGATGTCGGAAGGCGCTGGGAGAGGTGGGGGAAGGCCAATGGGCCGATGAGGCAGTGTGGAAGGGGTAAGAGCAAATGACTGGACCTTGCGAGAATTCGCGTGCGGGTACGGGTAACGGATCATGTCGCCGCGTGCGCGCCCGCAAACTCCGCGCGGCGCACGCTCACCCCACACTATATCACATGTGCGCGTCTGCCCACTCTGGAGGTTCCCCATACGCCAGCGCGTGCATCGCGTGGTCTCAGACGAAGGCGATCCGCCGCGTGGCAGGCCACCTTCGTCTGAGACCACGCGATGTGGGGCAGGTTACGCCTGCGCGCCACCGCCCGCGCGCTCGGCCGCCTCAGCCCGCAGGCGCAATTGCTCGCGCAGCCGCGCCTTGACCGGCTCAGGATCAGCATCCACCTCGATGTATTCCTCAGCCGCTTGCTCTTCAACCACCTGGCCTTCCACACGCACCTGGCGCACGACACGGATGCGCTTCATGGCGTAGTGTGCGGCTTCGATCTCGTCGTGATGCGTGATGTCCTGCGCGGATGCCGCGCCGGCACCGGCACCAGCGGCAGCGGCGAACGCGGCCAGCTCGGCGAGGGTTTCGCCCTGGCCGGGCGTGGAGTGCGCCGGCTCCGTCATGACCGGCACAACCGGCACAACCGGCACAACCGGCACAACCGGCACGTTTGCTAGCTCGTCGCGCGGAGCAGGCTCACCAGCCGGCACCGGCTCCAGAACGAGCAACGCCTCGTCGCCGGCGGCGGGCGGCGGCTCCGGCTCCGGCTGCGTGTACAGGTCGGCGGCGGGCCGCTCTCCGGTGGTCTCCGGCAGGCGGATGATGAGCGGGACCGCGCTCGCCGTCGCGACATCCGCCAGCAGCGGCACGGCGGGCAGCGGCGTGCCGCGGTCGGTGACGTCGGGCGTGGTGCGCGGGGCGATGCCGAAGAGCGCGCCGCTCTCTGGTGACTCGAATGTCATAGGCGGCAGGTCCGGCACCGTCGCCGCCTCCGCTTCTATCGCGGTTGGCGGCGCTGGCGGCATGACCTCGGCCAGCTCGTCGCGCTCCGCCGTCTCAGCCACGCCGACGGTGCGATACGACTCGACGCTCTCAGTGGTGCTGAAGCCGGACTGGCTCTGTGTGCGCGTCACGCTTTCGTCCACCGAGACGTCCAGCGCATCCGCCATGCCGGCGTCCAAAGCGTCCAGGCTGTCCAGGCCATCCATCCGGCCGATGCTGGCCGCGCCGGCCGCGAGCCGGGCGACCGAATCACGGTCAATCGCCATCTCGTCCGCGTGGGAAGACTCAGTGGTGCTGGCGGTCCGCGGCTCATAGGGCTGCTCGTGCCGGCGAGTCTCGGCATCGGGCGAGGCGCTAACCTCGGTGAGCGTCGTGCTGTCGAAAGCGCCGCTGCTCACAGCCAGCGTGTCCTCGGCGCGCTCGCCGGCCACTGCCGCGGCCGCCAACATGCCGGCGCCGGCGGCTGAGGCTGCCTCGCGCTCGGTCGCCGCCTCATCGGCACCAGCGGCGGTCTGAGCGCGTGCGGCGGTCTCGCGCACGACGGTATCCAGCTTCGCGGCGGCCTGTCGCTCGACCGACGCATCAGCCAGCAGCGCGTTGGCGATCAGCCGCTCGGCGAGCTTGAGATTGCGCGCGGCGACCTCGGCGTCTATACGGAAGAGGTCAATAATCATCCAGATCAGCGCGATCAGCAGCAGCGGCCCAGCGGTCACGACGATCAGCGTCGGATCGAGGCTGAGCGCGAGCACACTGGCCGCCGCCACCACGGCCAGCAGCGGGAGCAGCAGGCGCGCGACGCCCTTGCTCCACTGGTGGAGGTAGAAGCGATGGGCGCCGAAGATGCCGAGGAAGAAGCAGTAGAGGAAGGCGGCGGTCTCGCCGTCGGCCTTGCGCCGATATTCGTGTTGTATCGTCTCGCGCTGCTGTGGCGGGAGATGCGCGGTCAGGCGCGCGATGTCCACACTCATGCGTCCAGCGTCCCCTTTCCAAGTGATGCGCGCCGTACGGTGGACGGCGTGGGTGGCAGATGTTCGTCACGCCGATGTGGCTTAAATTCGTTCGTGTAAGGCATCGTTGCTTCCGCGCCACTCTAGCATACCGCCGCTGGGCCGTCAATTTTCGGTCTGCCGGTGCGCTTCCTTCGGTGCCAGGACGGGGGATGCGCTGGCGAGATCGCCAGAGCAGGCGTCATCGTCTGCCCGGCGCGGATGGCCGGATGTGCGGGCGCCTGACTGCCAGCGCGTGGCGGCGCGGCTGGGATTGCGGCCGCCCACTTGACGTAGTGATGGGAAGCCGGTAAAGTGCGAGGAAGGGAGTGATCCGTCCCGCGCGCATGCGGCTATGCGTGCTATGAGGAGGCCGGGGCCATGATGCGACCACCGTCGGGTTCGGGAGGGCTGCCGCCGGGCGGCGATCCGTCACAGGCCACACAGGCAATCGGCATGCTCGGCGAGCGGGCTGAGGCGTTGTGCAAGCGGCTGACAGATGTGGAGCAGGCGCTGGCCGTGCAGGAGTGGTGGCTGCTGGGGCGCGTGCTGGCCGAAGCGCGCCTGCTGGCCGAAGTGGGTAGTCTGCTGGCGGTGGCGCGCGGCGAGCTGGAGACCATTCTCAGCCGCTACTTCGGGCGCGGCGTGCCGCGATCCGACATCACCGATCAGTTCGCGACGGTGGAGGAGATGCCCGACCGCGCGCAGGACGCGGCGTGGGTGGCGGCGAGCCGCGACCAGGCAATTGGGCTGCTGCGTATGGTGGCCGCGTCGCTGCCGCCGATGCTGCAATACGCGCAGATGCTGCGCTCGTACGCCGAGCAGCTCGGCATGCCCTCGGAGGCCGTGGACGCGCTCGGCATCGTCGTTGACCGGCTGAATGAGACCGGCGAAGCCTTCCGCCAGCCGCCGGTATAGTGAGCCATAGATTTAGTCCGAATTTGTCTCCTTCATGGCATATTGACGCAGTGTTCAAGTCTATCTATACTGCCGATACTGTAACGCCTGGTCGTCACCCGGCACGAGTGCGGTTGTACTCATGGAGCATGGAAAGGGGGATGGCATGTTGCGTCCCCCGCGCTCGCCGCGCACTCGCCGACGTACGTACCGTCCGTACGCCATTTCGCGCAAACAGCACCCTGCCAGATGGCTACTGGCTCGTGTATGGGATCTCATCGGGAGGCTCTGGTCTACGGTCATCGTGGGCGGACTGTTCGTGAGCATCCTCGTATCGTATCTCACAGATGGCACTCCCGGCGTCACCAGCCCAGACACGTGGTTCGCGGTTCGTTTGTTGCGCTCGCAACCTGTGGCGGCTACCTCGGGACTCTCACTGGCTGTGCTGCTCACCATCACCGGGTACATCGCGCATCGCTTGGAACGGGCCGCCCTCATCGGCAACGCAACCATCGAATATGTCCTGAAACGAGTGGACCAGCTCGATCCCAGGGATGTCGGTCTGGAGCGATATGTTGATGAGGTGTATCTGCCTCGCCGTGACGCCGAAACCGATGCCGACGCCGGCGACATCGCCCGTAAAGCGCTGCGCGCCGCGGTCGATTCTGCTACCGATTCCGCGAGCGACGCTATGGTCGGAGCCGAGATAGCGCGTGGAATCTGCGTATTTGGCCGGCCTATGGCGGGTAAGCGTCGCCTCGCCTGGGAGGCCATGCAGGATGTCTTGCCGGGTTGGACGCTCGTCAAGTGGCCCTATAAGCCGGAACGCCCTTTTGACTATATCGCTCACGCCGGCCGGCCTACTGTGCTCTGGCTCGATGGTCTGAGCAAGTACATCAGTTGGGGCGAGGCAGCCACCCTCAATGATCTGCCGCGCCGGTTTGCCGAGGCGGGCATACCGCTGGTGGTGATTGCGACCTGTCGCCTGGGTGTGGATAAGGATGAGGCGGAGAAATACCTCGGAGACTTGCTGCGTACGCTTGCGCCGATCTCCCTGACAGACATCAGCCGAGAGCAGGGAGATGCGCTCGTGGAGGCGCTCGACAAGGTCGGCGTCGCGGCGGATATGGAGGAGTTCGACCAGACGCCGGGCTCGGTCTTGCTCGGCGTCGCCAACATGCGGGATGAGATCTATCCGAGGTTGAAGGAGCCCGCAAAGCAACTGCTCCACACGCTGAAACTGCTGCGGTCAGCGGGCATCTATACGTATCCCGCGTCGCTGACGCGCGAAACGGCTAAAGATGTCTTTCGCCTGGCGCGCTGGCGTTGGGAACGCGCCCGTAATGATCTCATCTTTGCGGGCTTCGTGCGGCTCGGATCGGCGAATACCGACGGCGAGCGGAACCTGGAGCCTGTGGCTGATGTCTACCTGGAGCGAGCCATCAAGAGTTTTCCGCCCCCGCGTGCGGCCATTACCGACTATTGGATCAAACTGCAACAGAGCCTCACGAGCCAGCGAGACGCAAAGGAGTTGATCAGTCTCGGCTTCGCGTTCCTGCATCTGCATGTGGGCGCGGCGACGAAGCGCCCTGACGATCTGTTACCCAACAAGCGCCACGCCGAAGAGTGCTTCCGCACCGCGCTGGAGCTTTATGATCGTGCCCGCTTCCCGTTCGACTGGGCGCGTGCGCAAAGAGGTCTCGGGAGCTCACTCATTGACCAAGCGGAGTTGGCGCCAGGCGACGCGAGTCTACGTCTACTGGAAGCGGCGGTGGTGGCCCTGCGCGCCGCTCTGGAAGTGGTTACGCGCGAGCGCGATCCGGCAGCGTGGGCAGACGCGCAGTCTAGGCTGCAGTCTAGGCTAGGGTATGCGCTGTTCAGACATGCCGAACGGACTGCCGGAGATGTGAGGGCACAACTTCTCCTGGCAGCGGAAAAGGCCCTGCGCTCCGCGTTGGAGGTGTGTACGCGCGAACGCGACGAGACAGGCTGGGCGAATGTGCAACATAACCTGGGCAACGTGTTTCTTCGGCAGGCAGTCATGACCGAGGGGGATCAATTCTTACGGCTCCTGCAAGAGGCAGAAGCAAGCTACCGCTCCGCGTTGGAGGTGTGTACGCGCGAACGCGACGAGACAGGCTGGGCGAATGTGCAACATAACCTGGG
>JAICVS010000216.1 GCA_025935195.1 Ktedonobacterales bacterium | reverse complement strand
CTGGGCGCACGAGATGCGCGAGCGCTACGGCGCCAAAGACCCGCGCTCATGGACGCTGCGCACACACGCGCAGACCGCCGGCGTCTCGCTGACCGCCCAGCAGCCCGATATCAACGTCGCGCGCGTCACCATCCAAGCGCTGGCGGCGGTGCTCGGCGGCACCAACTCATTGCACACTAACTCGCTGGATGAGGCGCTGGCCCTGCCCACCGAGAAGGCCGCGCTGATCGCCCTGCGCACGCAGCAGATCATCGCCAGCGAGAGCGGCGTCACCAACACGGTGGACCCGCTCGCCGGCTCCTTCTTTGTGGAGGCCCTGACGGACGAGACCGAGCGCCAGGCCGTCGCCTACATAGACCAGATCCGTGAGCTTGGCGGCGTGCTCGAATGCATCCGCAACGGCTTCTTCCAGAAGGAGATCGCTGAGGCTTCTTACCGCTTCCAGCGCGAGGTCGAGAACAAACAGCGCGTGATCGTCGGCGTCAACGACTACGTGCTGAACGATCCGGCCCCCATCCCCACCCTCTATGTAGACCCGGCCAAGGAGCGCATCCACCTCGACCGGCTACGCCGCACGCGGCAAGAACGCGACAACGAGCGCGTCGGCGCCGCCCTCGCCGCCCTGGAAGAGGCCACCCGCGCCGGCGGCAACACCATGCCCTTCATCCTGGATGCCGTCCGCGCCTACGCCACCCTCGGCGAGGTGATGGGCATCTTCCGCACTGTCTTCGGCGACTACACCGAGGCCATCGTGTACTGAGCCATCGTTTTCAGTCGCCGTTCTGCCTCCCCCCTCTCCTCGCGAGGAGAGGGGGCTGGGGGGTGAGGAACCCCGCCGCTATGCCTCGTCGCGCCGCTCCTGTTCCTGCTCGGCGAAGAAGTCCGCCGCCATACCGGGCATGCCCGGAAGCCCTGGCAGACCCGCCAGCGAGTCGTTGCCGCCCGCGTCGCCCAGCCCAAGCAGGTCTGCCGCGCGCAACGACCCCGGCGCATATGGAATGCCCGTGCCGCCAGCAGCGCCAAGCGGCCCACTGGTGGCCGGCGCTCCCTGCGCGTTCGTGCCATAGGGCGTCGGATCGGCCGGAATGCGCCCGTCACGATCCAGGCGATCCAGCGGCGTGCTCGGCGCCAGCGGCCGCGAGTGCGGCACACCCTCCGGCTGCCGTGCCTGGCCGGACGGCTCCAATGGGCGCGAGGGCGCCGCCTCGGCTATTCCCGGCACGGGCATGCCCGCCCCCGCCAGGTGTTGCAGTTGCTCCGCGTTCGACCGCACCGCCACCAGCGCCCCATCAAACCAGGCGATACCGGCATCCGCCGAGCGCAGCAGTCGCGACTGCACACCCACCTCGCGCCCGAGCTGAACCAGCGCGCGCTCCAGCGCCCGGCACTCCATGTCCATCTGGAGCAGCAGATTCCAGGCGTCCACCAGCTCCGCCGGCAGCTCACCCGCCGCGAACACCCCCGCCGCGCCGGTAGGCGGATCACCCTCGTCAGGCGACAACGCCCGTATCGGCACCGTCAACGGCGCGATGCCCGCGGAGCCGCCCGCCGCGTCTTGGCTCCACAGCGCCTCGTACTGCTCGGTATACCCCGGACTCCCAATGCCCAGGTCGTGCCCCAGCCCGCGCAGATCGGCCGGCGAGAGCGCGTCCAACCCTGCCGCCGCCTCGCGCCGCCCAGCTTCCTCGGCCGGCATGCGTGTCACCTCGCCCGGCAGCACGGCCGCGAGCGCGCGCCGCGCACCTTCCAGCGTCGCGAGCTGCCGCTGCGCCGCGCCCACCGTCGCGTCGGCGGTGGCGATCAGCACCCCGGCGATGCGCAACGACTCCCGCACCGCCTTTGATACCTCTGGCAGCGGCTTCTCGCTGTGAGTCACGCCGCCCACCACCTCGGCCGCCAGTCGCTGCATGTGCGTCATACGCTTCGCCATCACGAGCTGCATCTGGCTCAACGCCAGCGATACGCTGTCGAGCGGCGTGTTGGTCATGACGGGCAGGCTCGTTGGCGTCGGCGTGGCCGTGCCCGCTTCCGCCATGCGCGAGATGTTGTCAAGCAGCGGCAGCACCGAGGCATCCACCAGTGAGCGCTCCTGTTCCGCCCGCGCCACCGCTTCGTAGCGCGCCAGCAGTAGGTTCAGGCTCTCGGCCAGCGGCGCCAGCTCCCCGTCTGGAATCTCCACCTGGGTGAGATATTCCCCGCCGAGCGCGCGCCCGATCGCCTGCTGCATCCTGGCGGCGCTCAACACGAGCAACCCCTCCGTCTCATCCACCTGCATCGCCAGCGCCTCGTAGCGTGCCTGGGCGAACTGCAGCTCCTGCGCCCGCTGCATCTCCACGGACGACTCCAGGATGAACTGAGCCAGCAGCCACGCCACCAGCCCCGCCACCGCCTGCATCCCCACTGTATAGACCACGAGCTGATACGCCACATGCTTGTCAAGCACCGGCTGGAGCGAGAGCGCGAACAGGATGGCGAACGCGGCGAGTGTCGCCGTGGCGCACGCGGTGATCAGCGTCACCTCCGGCACGAACAATAGGCCCGCGTCCAGGATGATCGGGATGAATAGCAGCGCATAGTGCGCCGCGTCTTGCGGGTGCCCGGCCAGCGCGAACGCCACCGCCTGCGCCGCCACGGCGAGACTGCCACCGATGACCAGGATATACGCCGCGACCGCCACGCGCCGGAACCAGCGGTTGGCCGCGAACGCCGCCCCATAGACGGCTAACGCGCCCGCCGTGAGGGCGAAGACCAGCGGCGCCGTGCGTGCGCCCGTGTAGCCCACGGCGACTGCCACCGTCATCAGCGCCTGCACCAGAATCAGCACAGCGATTAGTCGCGCGCGCTGCTGCTCGCGCTCCGCGACGGAGACAAGCGTACGATGGATGAGGCTGGCAAGCGGCAGTTTCCGCGCCTGGCCACCGGCACCGGGGTACGCCCGTCCCGAGTTCATCCGATAGGGATCGCGCTGCATGCTCATCGTCACATCTTCGCGCATCCCTCTCGCTCCCGCTTTGCCCGAGCGAAAATACGGCAGCTGGATGCGCGCCTCCCTCCGTGGCGCCATACGCCGCCTCCGCCCGCGTGCCGGCCTGGTGTCGCGGCGCATGGCCACGCATGGGCGCTACGGCCACTTCTCTCGTTTCTCAGCCTGACTATTATGGGCGACGGCGGCGTATTGTGACAAGCGCAAGGGACCAAGAGGATAGAGCGGGTAGGACTCTTGTGGTGGCCCTAGCGGTTCCCAGCCGCGTTAGCCTGGAGTATGTAGGGAGTCTTTGTGAGACAGGGAAGAGGCGCACTGGGTGAACGACGAGTTCCGTGCAGAATTCGAGAAGAAGCCTAGGCGGCGGGGTCGCCGTCGTCGCGTAATAGGGCGGCCGGCGCATCAGTGGGCTGGGGCGAGGCGGTAGGAGGGGGCGTGGGCAGGCCGGCGGCGTGCGGGTCAATCGCCGCGCCGAGGTCATCCACACCCCAGGCGCCGCCATGCAGCAGCAGCGCGAGCGCCGCTTTGTAGGAAACATCTTTGTTGTTCTTCGACCGTGTGACCAGATACGTTATCGTGACGCGCGTGTTGGGATCGCCCTGGGCCGGACCTTGAATCACCGCGTTCGTGATGCTGCCGTAGTCGTCATCCGCCTGCTTGGCGGCATTGGCGAATTGCGACTGATCGAAGGTCACGCGCAGGGTGGGCGAGAAGAAATTCGTGCGCACCTGGGCATAGTCTTTCTGCTCCATCGCGGACCAGAAGCCGTTGGCGGTGGTAGTCGGGTCGGGCTTCTGGTTGATGAGCTGCACAATGCCCAGCGAGACGATGACGCACGACGCGCACAAGAAGAACGAGGCGATGGTCATGACGAGCGCGAGCAGCGTGCCGTTGGGATGGTCGGGATCACGGCGCGGTATCCGCGCCTCGAAGTCCTCGCGCATCGTGCGCAGGCGCAGCACGCGCGAATAGCGGCTGGCGCGGTCCTCGCCTTGCTTGGCCTCAGGGGTCAGCTCGATCTGCTTGAGCTCTTCCTGAAGCTCTTGCAGGCGCTGCGCCGCCTGGCGCAGCTCGCGTGGGGATGCGCGCCGGCTCTTGACTCCGGCCACCAGCCGCTGCCGTGCGCGGTCCCGCATTGTCACACCTCCCGCCGGCAACCCCTCACGTCGCGCGCTCGGCGCGTCCCTGCCGCGCGGGTACTATAGCGACGACACGCGCGCGGTGTCAAGGCGTGTGGGACCGTTCGAGTGTTGCGGCGCGACGTGGTTGACGCAACCGGGCGGTGTGTGCGTAGATAGAGCGGTGTCGCGTCGGGGCGGACGGGAGGCTCCTCACCCCCAACCTCTCTCCTTGCGAGGAGAGGGGAGCCAGATCAGGCCAGGTGCGGGATAGCTCCCTGAAGAAGTGTCATCACAGGGCGATCAGGAGCGGATAATGGCAGAGTATACGATTGCGGTGCTCGCGGGCGACGGCATCGGGCCGGAGGTGACGGCTGAGGCGGTAGGCGCGCTGCGTGCCGTCGAACGGCGCTCCAGCCACACGTTCACGCTGCGCGAGGCGCTGGTGGGGCAGGCGGCGATTGCGGTGGAGGGCGAGGCGATCAGCGATGCCACGATGGCGCTCTGCCAGGCGAGCGACGCCGTGCTCTTCGGCGCGGTGGGGGGCGCGGGCGTGGGCCGGCCGGACGCGAAGGCGCAGCCGGAGAACGCGCTCTTCCGCCTGCGCAAAGAGCTGGCGCTCTTCGCCAACGTGCGGCCGGTGCGGCCGCTGCCCGCCCTGCTGGGCGCCTCAACGATCAAGCGCGAGACGCTGCGCGGCGTGGACATGGTGGTCGTGCGCGAGCTGACGGGCGGCCTGTACTATGGCAAGCCGAGCGAGATCCGCGAGGACAGTGCGGGGGCCGTGGAGGCGGGCGGCGCGTCGGCGGTGGATACGATGGTCTACAGCGAGGCGGAGATCGAGCGCATCGTGCGCTACGCCTGCGAGCTGGCGCGCGGGCGGCGCCAGCGTGTGACCTCGGTGGACAAGGCGAACGTGCTGAGCTGCTCGCGGCTCTGGCGGCGCGTGGCCGAGCGCGTGGCACGCGACTACCCGGACGTGACGCTGCGCCACCTGCTGGTGGATTCGTGCGCGATGGGCTTGATCCGCCAGCCGCGCGACTTTGATGTGATCGTGACAGAGAACATGTTTGGCGACATCCTGACAGACGAGGCCTCGATGCTGGCCGGCTCGATGGGCATGTTGCCCTCGGCAAGCCTGGGCACGCGCATGACGGCGCATGGGCGCTTCGGCCTGTACGAGCCGATCCACGGCACGGCACCGGACATCACGGGCCAGGGGAAGGCGAACCCGCTGGCGGCAATCCTGAGCGCCGCGCTGCTGTTGCGCTACTCGCTGGGTCTGACGCGCGCGGCGGAGGCGGTGGAGAGCGCGGTGGCGTCCGTGATCGCGGCGGGCTATCGCACTCCCGACATCGCCACGGCGCGCGGCACCATCGTCTCGACAGGCGAGATGGGCGCGGCGGTGGCTGAACGTATCTGAGCGGACATCATCCCATCTTCGCGCGTGGTGAGGGGCCGAGGCCGCGTAGGCGGCGGCGCAGATCGGCCAGCTCCGCACCCATCCGCACGGCGCGCTCGCGCTCGGCCGGGGCAGTAGGCTCGCCAAGCGCGAGCAGCGCGGCCTCCGTGCGCGCGATATGGTCGCGCAGCAGCGCGGCATGCGCGTCCCAACGCAGGATGTTGCGCTCGCGGCCCATCTTCATGTGGCAACTCCTGCTGTGTCCGCGTTGGTCGCAATGCGCGCCCTATCACGCCCTATCACGCCCT
>JAICVS010000247.1 GCA_025935195.1 Ktedonobacterales bacterium | reverse complement strand
CTTCGGGGCTGCGCATGTCCGGCTCGCTGACGATCTCCATCAGCGGCACGCCGGCGCGGTTGAGGTCCACCAGCGTATAACTGTGGCCCGCCGCGTTGGTGTGGACGAGCCGGCCGGTATCTTCCTCCAGGTGGACGCGCGTGATGCCGATGCGCTGCTCCCGCCCGTCGTGGCGGATGGTCACGTAGCCGTCGCGACTGAACGGGCGGTCGTACTGCGAGATTTGATAGCCCTTGGGCAGATCAGGATAGCCATAGTTCTTGCGGTCGAACTTCGAGAAGTCGGGGATGTCGCAGTTGAGGGCGAGCGCCGTCATGATGGTATCGTCCACCGCCTCGCGGTTGATGACGGGCAGCACGCCGGGATAGCCCATGCAGACGGGGCAGGTGTGCGAGTTCGGCGCGGCGCCCGCGTAATCGGCGCGGCAGCCGCAGAACATCTTGCTGGTGGTCAGGAGCTGCGAATGCACCTCCAGCCCGATCACGACCTCGTAGTCCACCGCCGCCGCGGGCGTCGCGCTTGCCATGCTGTCTGTATCCTCTAGTGAATGACGCTCCTCGCATGAATGCCAGGGGTAATCCGGCCCATGCCAGGCTGGCGTCAGCTATATCGCTGCACGAAGCGCCCCATGCGCTCCAGCGCCACCGCCAGCTTGTCGCGCGCCGTGCAATAGGTGCAGCGCACGAAGCCCTCGCCGGCCTGGCCGAAGGCGCTGCCGGGGACGACGGCCACCTGCTCCTCGAAAAGCAGCTTTTCGGCGAACTCATCCGCGCTGAGGCCGGTGCGCGCGATGGACGGAAAGGCGTAAAACGCGCCCTTCGGCTCGTAGGTGGGCAGACCGATGGCGTTCAGCCCGGCGACGAAGAACTGGCGCCGCTCGTCGTAGCTCGCCACCATGCGCGCGACATCCGCCTCGCCGTGCAGCAGCGCCTCCAGCGCGGCGGCCTGGCTCATCGTCGGCGCGCACATGATGGCGTACTGGTGGATTTTGAGCATCGCCTCCAGGATGGGCGCGGGCGCGCAGGCATAGCCGACGCGCCAGCCGGTCATGGCGTACGCCTTGGAGAAGCCGTCCACCAGGATGGTGCGCTCGCGCATGCCCGGCACGGCGGCGATGCAGGCGTGCGCGTCGCCGTAGACAAGCCGGCTGTACACCTCATCGGAGACGACGACCAGATCGCGCGCGACGGCGAGCCGGCCGATCTTCTCCAGCTCGTCGCGGCCGATGACGGCGCCGGTCGGATTGTTGGGGTTGCCGAGCAAGATCGCCTTGGCGCGCGGGGTGATCGCCGCCTCGATGGCGCCGGCCTTCACCTCGAACTGGTCCGCGACGCTGGTTGGCACCGGCACGACGCTGCCGCCGGCGAAGACGACGTCGGCCTCGTAGGCGACATAGCCGGGATCGGGGATGAGCACCTCGTCGCCGGGGTCGAGCAGCGCGCGCATCGCCGCGTCCACGCCCTCGCTCACGCCGACGGTGACGAAGATCTCGGTGCGCGGATCGTAGCGCACGCCGTAGCGGCGGTGCAGCGTATCCGCGATGGCCTCGCGCAGCGCCAGCGTGCCATAGTTGGATGTGTAGTGGGTATCGCCGTCCGCGATGGATTGGATGCCCGCCTGGCGGATATTGTCGGGGGTGACGAAATCCGGCTCGCCCACCCCCAGTGAGACGACGTCGGGCATGCTGGCCGCGATGTCGAAGAACTTGCGAATGCCCGACGGCTTGACCGCCCGCACCCGCCGCGAGAGTAGCTCGCGCCCAACCAGGCTCTCCATCGTAGGCTCCTCCTCGCGCATCCGGTCCGCGCCGCCGCGCGCCGCCCGCCGGATGGGATGACCCGTGTGGCCCGCGCCGCCTCACTGTGGCCTCCCCATGATAGCACATGTGGCGGCCAGCAAGCCTGCGCGTGGCCCGTCCTGCAACCCTCTCGCCGTCGCTCCGTAGACTGTGCGGAGGCTCATTCAAGATACGAACAGAGAGGGGAGCGAGGAGAATATGTATTCAGGGCCGCGCCTGTCCAGCCCAACGGTGCTGGGCATTGATGAGCGCATCGAGCGAGTGTTGTGCTACGTGCTTGGCTGGATCAGCGGGCTGATTTTCCTCGTCATCGAGCAGAAGAATCAGAACGTGCGCCGCCACGCCTGGCAATCGGTGATCGTGTTCGGGACGCTGAGTGTGATCGCCCTTGTCATCGGCCTGTTCGGCGGCGTGCTGGGAGCCATTCCGCTGATCGGTGTGCTGTTCCACATCATCTTTGGGCTGGTCGGCGGGATTCTCCGGCTCGTGACTGTGCTGGCCTGGATCGGGCTGATGATCGCTGCCTTCCTCAGTGCGGACACGTTCATTGGCGGGCCGCGCCGCCGCTATGTGTAGCGCTCAAACATACACCGCGCCATCAGGCACACCAACGGGCGCCCCTCCCCTGGAGACTCCTCCGGTTGGGGCGCCCATTCATCTATGGTAGAGGCAGGCCAAGGGACTGATCAGGCACGATCCGGCCGCGAGATGCCGCCCGCTTCCCCTCGACGCCCATGATGCCACGCAAAAGCCCTCGCCTGGGTAGCGAGAGGCTGTAGGTGGTGGCGGACAGAGCGGACAGATTTGCACTGCCGACCAAGAGCATATGACACGATCAGGTCCGGGGCTGGCGCGGCAGCTGGATCGCGTGGATCGCGCCGCGTCGTGTGGAACGGGCGCTATTGTCGCGGTCGCGCTCGTCGCCACGCCACCACTAGCACGCTGGTGATGACAGCGGCGATAGCCAGGACATAGAGCACGTAGGCCGCAAGTGCGGCAATGCCCTCTAGTTCCTGCCCCGACAATAGCATCCCCCTGCTGTTACACCGGCAGTCTAGCACAGCCTACGGCCCGCTACCACCTATATGGTAGGAAGCGACAGCACGAACAGCGCGCCCCGCGCCCCGTGACGCATGGCCGGCGCCGATGGACCTGCCAGCAGGCCACGCTCCGTACAGACGACAAGCGGCCCGCCCCCGCAGGAACGAGCCGCCCGAACCGAACGCGCCTAGTCGTGCCGTCGCCGACTGACCACTATGCGGCGCACCGCCAAGAACGCTCCCACCGCCACGAGTAGCAGTAAGAGGACTGTGCTGACTATCTCCGGGGCGTGCGTGGGCATGCGTCCCGCTCCTTTCGTCGCTAGACTTCAGTGTACTTGAACGTCCCGTCGGTGCTGAACTCGAACTGCTGGTAGAGCCACTGGCAGATGGTGTTGGGTGCGACACACTCGTTGAAACCGTTTTGCACCATCAGGTCGGTGCCGAAAATCCAGTGGCTCATCGAGTGGTCCTGACAGACAACGATAGCACACCAGTCAAGCTGCCCCCGGTCGCTGACATCGGTGGGTGTGCCGCACGCCCCGTTGTACCCGACCGTCACCCACATCTCCAAGACGAACCAGGGGGAGTGGTCGTAGGTCGCGTGGTAGCCCACATTCCCAGCCACCGGGCAGCCCCCGCCGCCAATCACCAAGTCCGGGCTGATACCAAGCATCTGCTGCGAGACACCCGTCGTGCTCTGTAGGTCCGTCCACTCGACCGTCGCCGTGCTAACACATGCCTTCGGGTTGCTGGCCTGGCTCGGAAACTCGGCTTTGAGTTGGGCGCAGGCCGCCGCCGGCATCGCTAGCGACTGCACGCTTCGATGGGTGTAGACCGGCCCGCTCGCGGACGGCAGCGTCGCCGCCGCATGCGCCACACTCACACCGCCGCCGCCCCGCACGCTCGCAAACACCGCACCACACAACAGCACTCCAAGGACGGCGATCCTGGTCAGTTTCCTCGACATGCACCTTACTCCTTGTCTTCCATCCGGTATCCAATCGGCTGCCGCATCAGTATAGCGACTTACCCCCCTGTCTATAGGTAATTGTACGTAGAGAGCGGTAGATGTGCGTACGGAAGTGACCGTG
>JAICVS010000066.1 GCA_025935195.1 Ktedonobacterales bacterium | reverse complement strand
GTTCAGCCCCTCATCTTTCAGCCAGACCTCGGCATCGAGCTCGGCGGAGAGATCCGGCAATGGCAGCAGCGGAGTCGCGCCCTCGCCGAGCGTCACGCGGTCGGCGGGATCGTCAACGGGCAGCAGCGGGGCGTAGCGCCAGAGCCCCTCGCCCCACGGACGCGCGGCAATCTCGTCGCGCGACACTTCGCGGGCCAGCCGCTCCAGGTCGTAGCGGGCGAGCAGGATGCCGCCGCAGGCGCAGCGATGCTGCTCGGCGTCGGCGGGATAGGTGGCCGCGCAGTCGGCGCATTCGAGGTGGGTCAGGTAGGTACGGGGCGCGCTCATGAGCTCACATCCTCCGCTCGTGTTCTATCAGACATAGGGGCAGTGTAGCACAGCGCGCGCCCATCGCCGTCTGGATAGATGGGTACGTATTTGGATGGAATGACGAGGCCCAGGGCGGCGGTCATCCGCTCGGGGCCTCGTCGCGCTTCGTATATGGATCAGGATTCTGGGCAGATGTAACGGGTGGGCGGGTTGGTGACGGTGGTCGGGATCTGCGCGAGCATGGCGGACTTCTCGCAGGCGGGGCCGGTCCACTTGTGGGCGACGGGGGCCAGCAGCATGGGCTGTGAATCGCTGAAGTAGACGGGCGCAGCGCCATCCACTGTGACAGCGAAGCTGAAGACGTAGGTGGCGGCGGCGGTCGGAGCGGTGAGGCCGACGTTGATCTCGACGAACTTGCCGAACGGGAGGGTCAGGGGGAGCGGCGGCGCTTTCTGGTCGCCAAATAGGGATGTCACTCCCGTGCCGGTCTGAGCGACGACGACGGAGGCGCCAGCGCCGGCATCCGCGGCGAAGCCGGCATGCAGATACTCGTCGCCGGCATAGCCACCGCCACAGCCGCCGAAGAAGGCAGGGCCAGGGCGAGCATAGTCGCCGTCGCAGAACTGCCATGAGCTAAGCTGCCCCGTATACGGCGTGGCGCTCTGAATCTTGACGCTGACGCTCTGCAAGACATGGGACTGCGTGGCGGAAGCGTTGCAGACAGCGAAGCCGAAGCCGCCGCCCGGCTCTTGCAGGTGCGGGTTGACGGCAGGGCTGCCAGGAAACTCGTTGTTGACAACGTTGTTGGTGAGCTTGAGCGGCGCGAGCGGTGTGCCATCGGGAATCTGCTGGGAGGGGTAAGCGAGGCCGAAGCTGACCTGGCGCACGACAAGGTCGCCGAGCTGATAGTAGGTGTGCGTGTCGTGGGGGCCGGGAGCACAGGGCTGCCCGGCTGTCAGATTGACCGTTGGAATGGCAGTCGGGGCCGGTGTGGCCGTGGGGACGAGGGTAGGCGCCGGTGTTGTCGCGGCGCGGCCTGTGGTTGCCTGACCGCAAGCGGCGAGCAGCGCGGTGAGGATGAGGAGGCAGAGTGGTGGGATGCGGTTGGAAGCGCGGCGCATGAGCGTACCTCGATGGAAGAGCCGATGAGTTGTATAGAGGAGCGATATGCCCCTACTCAAGTACGACGCGCGAGGATGGGCGCGGTGATGTGAAATGGATCACAGTCCTGGGTCGAGCGATGAGATGGGTGGGGCGTGGCGGACGTGGGGGTTGAGGGTGACGACGAGGGCGAGCGCGGCGAGGCCGAGGCCCATGACGACGAGGGCGGGCGCGGGGCCGAGACGCTGGACGAGGATACCGCCGGTGGCGGCGCCGACGGGGAGCATGCTGGAGAGGATGAGGCGGTAGGCGCTGGTGACGCGGCCCTGGAGGGCGTCGGGGATGAGGGCCATGCGATAGCTGGGCCAGACGACATCGTAGATCTGGTCGTTGAGCATGATGCCGGCCTCGATGAAGGCCATCAACAGCGGCGTGGGGGCGACGGCATACAGGAAGAAGGCGAGGGGGTAGGCCCATTGGAGGATGGGGAGGACGCGGCCGAAGCGGTGACGCGCGTTGACGCGAGCGGCGACGAGCGCGCCAATCAATCCGCCGACGCCGCCGGCGGCGAAGATCAGGCCGATGGCGAGCGGGGAGGCGCCGCGCCGCTGGGCGAGCACAATCACGGCGAGCGAGCTGCCGCCGTTGAAGAGGGCGAAGCCGGCGTAGACGAAGGCCATGAAGCGCACGAGCGGGGCATGCCAGAGCCAGCGCAGGCCAGACAGCATATCGGGCCAGAAGCGCGGCGGGGCGATGTTCGGGTCGCGCTCGGCCTGGAAGGGAATGCGGATGAGGCCGAGCGAGAGGGCGGAGACGGCGTAGGAGAGCGCATCGGCCAGGAAGGGGAGGGCGTGGCTGAGGGCGAAGACGCCGCCGCCGAGCGGTGGGCCGAAGAGGGTGACGGCGCTGTCGGCGGCTTCGTTGCGCGCGACGGCGGCGGGGAGCTGCGTGCGGGAAACGACACGCGGCAGGGCGGAGACGCGGGCGAGGAAGAAGAGGGTGGCGCCAGCGCCAAGGATGAAGGCGACGATATCGAGCTGGGGCATGGTGAGGCGGCCAAGGGCAAAGGCGAGGGGAATGCTGGCGAGCGCGAGCGCGCGGGCAAGGTCGCAGACGATCATCACGCGCTTGCGGTCCCAGCGGTCCACGAGGACGCCGGCGGGCAGGGCGAGCAGGAAGCGGGGGAGCGCGCCGAAGGCGGCGACGATGCCGGCCTGGGCGGGGGAGCCGGTGAGAGCGAGGACGAGCAGGGGCATGGCGAGGTCGCTGACCTGGGTGCCGGCGGTGGAGACGGCCTGGCCGGCCCAGAGCAGCACAAAGTCGCGGTTGCGCCAGAGGGAGCGGGGAGCCGAGGGCGCGGGCTGAGGGGATGGATTCGCGGCGCGCGGATTGGGCGCGGATGGGGTGGGAAGCATAGCTGTACGCCTGTCTGGGGTGAGCGCGCCGGTGCGCGGGGCGCGCGGACGACGGATCGGGTACGGATGATCCGTTGCCCGGCGGCAGGCAGAGGGGGGATGGAGGGAGCAAATGCGGATTCGAGGAGGGCAGAGACAGATGGTGCGCGCCAGATGATATCGCCGGGGTGCGCAAGGAGCGCGCATGGCGAGGCAATCGCGGGCGGCGCCGTGTCTCGATCCGCTCGCCACGTAAGCTGCCGGCGCCGGGCTTACGTGGCGGCGACGCTCGTTTTGCGATTGCGGTTGCGGTGGATGGCCCAGCCCTCGGCGCGGGCGTCGCGCAGGAGGGGGTGCGGGCGATGGAGGCGGATGTTCATGCGTGCGAGGCTATCACCGCGGCGGATGGGTTGTCAAGCACGGGGCGAGAGAGCGTATGGCTTGTGAATGTTAGAGGGTGTTTGCATGAAGGGCTAAACGAGTGGAGGCGCTGGCCCTGTGGTCACGGCCGCGGCGGCGGCACAAGCGGGTGGACGATCGCCCGCGCCATACGCTGATCGGGATCGAGGAGTCGCCAGGTTCCGATGCTATACTGCGGGCACAATCTCTAGCCAGCTACGGTAGGAGCGCGTGATGTTGACAGGTGGGATGGGCCGGCATGACCTTGTACGAGAGCGAGGCGAGCTCATCCGCGTGGCGCGCGGAGTTCAGCCCGCTGATCTCGTTCTGCGCGGCGGGCGTGTCGTCAACGTCTTCTCGCATGAGGTCTATCCAGCGGATGTGGCGGTCTATCATGCGCGCATCGCGGGTGTCGCGGCGCCTGGCGCTTATGGTGGCGCGCGCGAGGTGGATGTCGGCGGCCATTATTTGGTTCCGGGGCTGATCGAGGCGCACACACACATCGAGAGCGCGCTGCTCGGTCCGGCCGAGTTCGCCCGCGCGCTGGCGCCGCACGGCACGACCACCTGTGTCAGCGATCCGCACGAGATCGCCAACGTCGCTGGCGTGGATGGCATCCGCTGGATGCTGGCCGCCGCCGAGGGCGTGCCCGTGCGCCTCGCGTTCACGCTGCCCTCATGCGTGCC
Organism: Ktedonobacterales bacterium; assembly: GCA_025935195.1. Classification (GTDB taxonomy): domain Bacteria; phylum Chloroflexota; class Ktedonobacteria; order Ktedonobacterales; family JADMIN01; genus JAICVS01. Next base: position 19,600 of record JAICVS010000066.1, on the reverse strand, counting down.
GGCAAGCCAGTTCGAGAGCAACGGCGCGACCCTGCGCGCGGACGACTTGATCCCGCTGGCGGCGGACCCGCGCATCGCCTCGGTCGGGGAGGTGATGAACTATCCGGGCGTGCTGAACGGCGACGAGACGATGCTCCAGATGATCGAGCTGGGCCGGCCGGGAGGCGTGACGCCGCGCGGGCTGGCGGTGGACGGGCACGCGCCGGGGCTGCGCGGGCTGGATTTGTGCGGCTATGTGGCGGCGGGCGCGCAGTCGGACCACGAGTCGGTGGCGGCGGCGGAGGCGCTGGAGAAGGTGCGCCTGGGCCTGTGGCTCTGGGTGCGCGAAGGCTCAATGCGCAACCTGGAGGCGCTGCTGCCCGTCGTGCTGGAGCATCTGCCGGAGCGGGCGGGGTTCGTCGCCGACGACCTGACCTGCGGCGATCTGCTGCGTGAGGGTGATCTCGACCGCATCGTGCGCCAGGCCGTCGCCGGGGGGCTCGATCCTATCCAGGCGATCACGATGGCGAGCCTGCACCCGGCGCACTACTTCGGCTTCGCCGACCGTGGCGCGCTCGCGCCGGGCTACCTGGCCGACCTGCTCGTCGTCCCCGATCTGCGCGACTTCCGCCCGCGGCAGGTCTACGTCGGTGGGGAGCTGGTGGCCGAGGACGGCCAGGCGCTCTTTCCGGTACCGGGCGTGCCGGCAGGTTGGGGCGAGGTGGTGGACGGCACGATCCGCTTGAATGGCTTCAGCGCCGATGCCCTGCGTCTGCCCGGCCATACCGGCGCCGCACGTGTGATCGGTATGGTGCGCGACCAGATCGTGACCGACGACGTGACGATGGACGTGGAGGCGCGCGAGGGCTATCTGGCGGCCGATGCGGAGCGCGATCTGCTCAAGGTCGCGGTGGTCGAACGCTATGGGCGGGGGCGGGTGGGTGTTGGGCTGCTGCGCGGGTTGGGGCTGCGCGCGGGGGCGATGGCCTCCTCGGTCGCGCACGACGCCCACAATATCGTGGTCGCGGGCGCGGATGATGCGGACATGGCGCTGGCCGTGCGCGAGGTCGAGCGCCTGCACGGCGGACTGGTGCTCACGCGCAACGGCGCGGTGGTCGAGCGGCTGCCGCTGCCGATTGCGGGGCTGATGTCGCCGCTGCCGGCGCGTGAGGTCGCCGCGGCGCTGGAGCGATTGGAGCGAGCGGCGGCGGACACGGGGGTGGCGCAGCCGCACCCGTTCATCTTCCTGTCGTTTCTGGCGCTGAGCGTCGTGCCGAAGCTGAAGATCACGGACTTTGGCGTGCTGGACGTGGGGGCATGGCGGATCGTGCCGGTGCAGTCATGAGGCCAGCTCGAAGCTGATGTCCCGCGCGCCTTCGTAGAGGACCAACCGGCCCATCTCGCACAGGCGCTCGCGGCCGGATTCGACCGTGAGGAAGTGGTTGCCGGCGAGCTGGCCGAGCTTGCTGGCGAACAGGCACGCGCCGTAGGGGAAGAGGATCTCCGTCTCGCTGTAGCCGCCAGGATAGAAGAGGATCTCGCCCGGCGCTGGATGGCTGGTGTGGTTCTCGTAGCCCACATCGAGCTTGAAGTCGCCGAGCGGAATCCAGCATGCCTCGCCGCTCCAGCGGGCGTGGATGATCTTCTGACGGTAGGGCAGCAACGCGCGGAAGGCGGCGCAGGTCTGTGGGGCGTCGGCCTCCTCCATGCGGGCGGTGTAGGTGAACGGCCCGACGGTGATGCGAAGCGTGGTCATGACGGGGATCACCTCAGTATCTCTTCGAGCGGGATGAGCTTCCCTTCCCTCTCGGCCTGCGCTATCTCGGCTTCGGCAGCCGCGAAGAAGGCATTCGAGGCTGGATCGGCGAAGGCTTCTTCCCACGCCCGATCTTCCAGCTCGTCAAGCAGCTCGCTGATCCGCGCCGCTGCCTCGGTCTGTACCGGGTCCGGTAGGCGCTCTATCCGCTCGAACATCTCTTGCAATGTGCCGGTCATAGCATCCTCCCCTCCCGCTGTCACGTGATTGTACCATGGACCTCAGCATCCGTAGAGCGCCGCGCGGTTGCCGGGCAACGCCGCGCTATTGTCTCTTGGTCACGGCGTCCAGCGCGGCGAGCACGCGCTCCGGCGTCATCGGCTGCTGGGTGAGCCAGACGCCGGTCGCGTCGTGGATGGCGCTGGCGATGGCGGGCGTGAGCGGCACCAGCGCCATCTCGGCCACGCCGCGCGCGCCGAACGGCCCCTCCGGATCGGCCGTCTCCAGGATGATTGGCACGATCTCGTCCGGCATGTCGGGCGCGGTGGGGAGCAGGTAGGTGCTGAAGTAGGGTGTGAGGATGCGGCCGTCGCGCACCTGGAAGTGTTCGAGCAGGGCGTAGCCGAGCGCCTGGGCCAGGCAGCCTTCGATCTGCCCTTCCACCTGCTGGCGGTTGATGGCGCGGCCGACGTCGTGGACGCTGATGATGCGCGGCACGCGCACCTGGCCGGTGAGCAGATTCACCTCGACCTCGACGGCCTGGGCGGCGTAGCCGTAACTGTAGTTCGGCCGGCCCGCGCCCGTCACTGGGTCGAGCGGGGTGGTGGCGGACGGGCGGAATTGCACCGTCGCCATGCCGTGATACTCCTCGGTGGCGCTCCATTGCTCGCGCGCGGCCAGGCAGGCGTCGCGCACCGCGCGCCCGCCGACGAGCGTCATGCGCGAGGCTGAGGCGCTGCCGGCGTTGGGCGCCTCACTGCTGTCGTCGGTGATCATGGTGATGCGCTCCGGCGGGATGCCCAGCGTCGCGGCGGCGATCTGGCGCAGGGCGAGATGCGCGCCCTGGCCGACATCCGCCGCGCCGATGCGCACCTGGGCGCGCTCCAGCTCGGCCACGCCGAACAGCTCGACGGTCGCGGTGGCTTGCTCAGGGTAGCCGAAGGAATAGCCCACGTTCTTGATACCGCAGGCGATGCCGACGCCGCGCCGGATGCGGGGATCGGCGGGCTGTGCGCGCGGCTCGCCGTACCCTAGGCGGGCCCGCGCCTCCGCGATACAGCGATCCAGCACCGCCGCCGCGCTCACCCCCTCCGGCACGGGCTGGCCCGTCGGCTCGACGCTGCCCTCACGATAGATGTTGCGCCGCCGCAGCTCCGCGGGGTCGAGGCCCAGCGCGTGCGCCAGCCGTGTCACCATCACTTCGCTGGCGAACTGCGCCTGCGGGGCGCCGAAGCCGCGAAACGCGCCGCAGGGGATGTTGTTGGTGTAGACGGCGCGGCCGTCCACGGCAACGTTGGCAACCTCGTAGCAGCCGGTGGCGAAGAGCGTCGCGACCTTGGTGACTTCGGCGCTGGTCGAGGCGTAGGCGCCGCCGTCGGCGATCACCTCGGCCTCCACCGCTGTGATCTTGCCATCGCTGCCTGCGCCCCAACGGCAGCGGATGGTGATGGGGTGCCGCTTGTGGTGGGCGATCATGGACTCTTCGCGGCTCCAGACGATGGCGACGGGCCGGCGCAGCTTCCAGGCCGCCAGCGCCAGCAAGTGCTGCACGGAGAGGTCTTCGCGCCCGCCGAAGGCGCCGCCGATGGCGGCGTAGCGCACGACGACCTGATCCTCCGGCAGCCGCAGCATCTCGGCGATCTGGCGGCGGTCCTCGTGCAGCCATTGGCCGGCCGTCTCGATCACCACGCGGCCCGCGTCGTCCATGTAGGCGACGCCCGCCTCCGGCTGCAAGTAGGCATGCTCCTGCCAGGAGGTCGAGAACTCGCCATCGAGGACGACCGCCGCCGCGGCGAACCCGCGCGCCACGTCGCCTTTGCGAATGGGCACATGGAGCAGCAGGTTGGTGCCGAGCCGCTCGTGGACCAGCGGGGCATCAGGGGCGAGCGCCGCGCGCGGATCGGTGACGGCCGGCAAATTCTCATAGTCCACCGCGACCAGCTTCGCGCCCGCTTCAGCGGCTTCATTGCTCTCGGCAACGACCAGCGCCACCCGATCCCCCTCGAAGCGCACCACATCCTGGCAGAGCGCCGGCTGATCGGCATCAATCAGCCCGTAGGCGTTGTAGGGGACGTCGGCGGCCGTCAGCACGGCGAGGACACCGGGATGCGCGAGCGCGGCGGCGGTGTCCAGGCGGCGGATGCGGGCGTGGGGGCGGCCGGCGAAGACGATGCGCAGGCGCAGCATATCGGGCCGCACGAGATCGGCGGGGTAGCGGGCCGCGCCGGTCACTTTGGCGAGCGCGTCGGGGCGCGGCAGCGCGGCGCCGATCAGGCTCTCAGCGGATGTCATAGCTGCTGCCCTCCTCCCCGGCCCACGCTCAGGACCGCGTCCAGGATTTTGCGATAGCCGGTGCAGCGGCAGATGTTGCCGCCGAGCGCAGCCCGTACGTCATCGGCAGCGGGCCGCGGATGTTCTTGCAGCAGCTTCGCCCCGGCCATCAGCATGCCGGGGATGCAGTAGCCGCACTGGACGGCGGCGTGCTCGACGAACGCCCGTTGCAGCGGATGCAGCGGCGCGGACCTCTCCCCCGGCCCCTCCCCTGAGAGGGGAGGGGAGGAAGATGCGGTGGCGGCCAGCCCTTCGATGGTGGTGATGGCGGCGTTGTGGGCCTGCGCCGCCGGCACGAGGCACGACATGACGGCCTGCCCGTTCAGCCAGACCGTGCAGGCGCCGCACTCGCCCTCGGCGCAGCCCTCCTTGGTGCCGGTCAGCCTGGCGTCCTCACGCAGCGCGTTGAGCAGCGTCTTGCGCGTGGCGGCCTCAGCGAAGACATGGGGCGTGCCGTTGATCGTCGTGGTGATCGCGCTGTCGAGCGGGGAACCGGGTGTCACGACGGGTTTGCCCGTATCCAGCAGCACCGGGCGAGCCGGCCAGCCATCCGCCTGTGTGCCGGAGGCGAGGCGCCGCAGGCCGGCGGCGACCAGCCCGGCGAGCGTCGCGCGCCGGTAGGTGGCGGAGCCGCGGATGTCGTCTATGGGCGCGGCGTCCGCGGCCGCGAGCCGCCCGGCCTCGACGCACGCCGCCTCGTCCAGCCGCCTGCCCGCGAGAGCGGCCTCGGCGGCGCGGGCGCGCACGATGGTCGGCGCGACGCAGCCGAGGGTGATGCGCGCGTCGCGCACCGTCTCCCCCTCGAAGGTGAGCGCGAAGGCGACGTTGACGACCGCGATCGCCTGCGCGCGGCGCAGCCCCAGCTTGAGGAAGAGGCCGCGCGCGGCGGGCGCGAGCGCGGGCACGCGGATCTCGCGCAGCAGCTCGCCGGGCCGCAGCACCGTTCGACGCACGCCCTGATAGAAGTCCGCGAGCGGGACCACGCGCTCGCCACTGGCGCGGCTGAGCAGCACGACCGCGGCGCCGAGCGCCACGAGCGGGGTGATGGTGTCGTTGGCGGGCGAGGCGGTGACGAGGTTACCCGCGATCGTGGCGCGCGCGCGGATCTGCGGCGCTCCGACCTCCCAGCAGGCCTGCGCCAGTGGCAGCGCGCGATCAACACATGTCCGTGAGGCCACCACGTCGTTGTGGGTGGCGAGCGCGCCGAGCAGGATACTGTCCCCCTCGTCGCGCACGTAGCGCAGCTCGCGCACGGCGGTGAGGTCAATCAGCGTCTCGGTCGGCCGCACGCCGCGCTGCAGCTCCACCAGCACGTCCGTTCCACCGGCGATGAGGCGCGCGTGTTCGCGATACCGCTCCAGCAGATCGAGCGCATCATCCAGGCTTATGGGACGCAGGTAGGTCTGCCACATCATATCGTCACCCCCTGGCGCCCGGCGGGCCGCAGCAGGCGCCCGGCCGGCTCACCCGCGAACGTGCCGTCATGATACACCGTGTGGCCGCGCACGAGCGTCCGCACCACCTGCCCGCGCAGTGTCCTGCCGACGTAGGGGCTGTGTTTGTGACGGTAGTGCAGATCGTGCGCGCGCAGCGCGGCGCTCGTGGCGAGGTCCACCAGCGCCAGATCGGCGTCCGCGCCTACGGCGATGCGCCCTTTGCTGGGGATGGCGAACCGGCGCGCGACATAGGTGGACGTGACGGCGGCGATGGTCTCCAGCGGCAGGGATCGGGCCACATGTCCCTCTGTCAGCAGCAGCGGCAGCAGCGATTGGCAGCCGGAGATGCCGCCCCAGCCGCGGAAGAAGTCCGCGCCGGTCTTCATCTCGGCGGGCGCGGGCGAGTGGTCGGAAGCGACCAGTGGCAGCGTGCCATCGGCAAGGCAGCGCCAGAGCGCATCTTGCTCCGCGCGCGAGCGGACGGGCGGCGCGCACTTCGCCACGGCTCCCAGGGCTTCCACGTCGTCTTCGGTGAGGACGAGATAGTGCGGGCATGTCTCGCAGCTCACGTCCACGCCGCGCGCACGCGCCGCGGCCACCAGCGCGACGCCGCGCCCGGTGCTGACATGCACCATGTGGAGCGCGCAGCCGGTCTCTTCCGCGAAGAGGATGGCGCGCTGGATCGCCTCAAGCTCGGCGATGATAGGACGTGAGGCAAGGAAATCGCGCACGCCGGTGCGCCCCGCGGCGATGGCGCGACGCGCTAGCTCGCGGGTCAGCGTGTCGTTCTCGGCGTGGACGGCGACGATACGGCCGAGCGTGGCGGCGCGCGCCATGCCCTCGTAGAGCGTGAGGTCGTCCGCCATGACGAAATCCTCGATGCCGCTGTTCGCCATGAACGCTTTGTAGCCGACCACGCCGCGCGCGGCCAGCTCGTCCATGCGCTCCACATTGCCCGGCACGAGGCCGCCCCAGAGGCCGAAGTCCACCAGCGAGGCGGCGCGGGCGGCGGCATATTTGAGGTCGAAGCTGGCGGCATCTAGTGTCGGCGGATGGGCGTTGAGCGGCATATCGAAGAAGGCGGTGACGCCGCCGGCGGCCAGCGCGCGCGTGCCGGTGGCGAAGCCCTCCCACTCGGTGCGGCCCGGCTCGTTGAAATGCAGGTGCGCGTCTATGACGCCGGGAAAGATGTGCAGCCCGGTGGCGTCAAGCGTCTCTGTAGCGGAGCCTTCAAGCTCCGGACCGAGCGCGGCGATGCGGCCGTCCGCCACCGCGAGGTCCGCCCGCGCGACGCCCTCCGGTGTGACCAGCGCGCCACCGCGCAGGATGAGATCGTATTGGCTGCTCATGGCTCGCCTCGCTCCGCCGCGACCAGCGACAAGAAGCGCCCTAGCACCTCAATGGCGACGGCGACATCCTCTTGCCTGACCGATTCAGCCGGGTTGTGGCTGACGCCGCCTTTGCAGCGCACGAAGAGCATCGCGATCCCGGTCAGGCGCGAGAGCATCACGCCATCGTGCCCGGCGCCGCTGGGCAGACTGAGCGCCGCATAGCCCGAATCCGTGGCGGCGCGGGCCAGCAGCGCCGAGAGGTGCGTGTCACAGGTGACTGAGCGGCTTTGCCCTAACTCGCGCCAGTCCAGCGTCACCTGCCGCGACCGCCCGATCTCTTGCGCGTGCTCGCGCAGCCGCGCGCCGGCCGCCGCGCGCGTCGCGTCATCGGGATGACGCACGTCCAGGCTAAGGATCGCCCGGCCGGGAATGACGTTGCTCGCGCCCGGCTCCACAGCAAGCTGCCCGACCGTCGCCACCAATCCGCCGGTGCCGCGCGCCTCGGCCTCGACCGCCAGCACGAATTCGCTGGCGGCGCCGAGCGCGTCGCGGCGCATGCTCACCGGCACGGTGCCGGCGTGGCCCGCTTCGCCGGTAAATCCCAGCGTCATGCGGCTCTGGCCCTGGATGGACGAGACGACGCCGACGGGCAGATCACGCGCTTCGAGCACCGGCCCTTGCTCGATATGCACCTCGCAGTAGCCGAGCAGATCGCCGGGCGCGCGCGCGTCGCCAGCCAGGGCGTCTGGGTCGCCACCGAAGGCGCGGATGGCCGCGGCGAGCGGAATGCCATCGTCATCCACGGCGCGCAGCGTCTCGGCGCGGAACCTGCCGGCGTAGATGCTGCTGCCGAGATAGCCGCTGTGATAGCGCACGCCCTCCTCGTCCGCGAAGGCGAGGAGTTCCAGCGCGAACGGCAGCCGCTGGCCGCGCGCGTGCAGGCGCTCGACGGCGGCCAGCGCGACCAGCACGCCGAGCGGCCCGTCGTAGCGCCCGGCGTCGCGTACGGTGTCGAGGTGCGAGCCGAGCAGGAACGTCCCGCTGGCACCAACGCCCGCCGCGCTCGTCTCGCTTGCCTCGTAGCGGCCGATGAGATTGCCGATGTTGTCGCGGCGCACGACCATGCCGGCGGCGCGCATCCATCCGGCTACCACGTCGTTGACGTGGGTCATCGGCGGCGTGCCGTAGCGGCGGGTGAGCCGATCCGGCTCCTCGCTGTGTGCGGCCAGGATGTCGCACCGCTCCAGAACGGCGCGGGCGGATACCTCGATGCTCATGAGAAGTCCTCACTCCCCAACCCCCTCTCCGCGCGCGGCGAGGGGGAGCCAGGCTAGCTGCCGCGATAGGTGCTATAGGCCCACGGTGAGGTGAGCAGCGGCACGTGATAGTGGGCGGTGGGATCGGCGATGCCGAAGCGGATCGGCACGCGGTCGAGGAAGGCCGGCTCAGGCGCCGCCATCCCCTGCGCGCGGAAGTAGTCGCCGACCGCGAAGACCAGCTCGTAGACGCCTACCGCCATCTCCGCGTCCGCAAGCATGGGCGCGGCGGTGCGCCCGTCGGCGTTGGTGCGCGCCGCCCGCAGCAGCGTGCGCGTCTCACGCGTGATGTCGAGCCGCCATAGCTCCACCGCCATGCCGGCGGCGGGGCGGCCTTGCGTGATGTCGAGCACGTGCGTGGTGAGATGACCGGCCATGCCGCTCCCTCTCTCGTTGTTGCTTACAGAAATGGGCCAGAAAGCCCCTCGGCTTGAGCCAGGGGATGAATGGCCCTCTCCCCTTGTGAACACGCATGCTTTGTGTTATAATCTAGACATGCGTAAGACCTTCAAGTACCGCCTCTATCCGACACCCGCCCAAGTGCGACGCCTTGAGCAGCACCTTGAGGAATGCCGGTGGCTGTACAACCACCTGCTGGCCGAGCGCCGTGATGCCTGAGAGCAACGCCAGGAGTCGGTGCGACTCTATGACCAGCATGCGGAACTGCCCGCCCTCAAAGCGGAGCGCCCATCGCTGGCCGGGGTGCAGTCGCAGGTGTTGCAGAATGTGGCGGTGCGCATTGACCTCGCCTTTCAAGCGTTCTTCCGGCGGGTGAAGGCGGGGGAGAAGGAACCGGGCTATCCGCGCTTCCGGGGCCAGGGGCGCTACGACAGCATCACCTTCCCGCAGGTGCCAGTGGGCTGCGAGCTGGAAACGGGTACTGGGCGGCTGTACGTCATGAACGTTGGACGCATCAAGCTCGTCTACCACCGGCCCCTGGAAGGCACGCCCAAGACGGCTACCATCCGACGCAGCAGCACCGGCAAATGGTACGTCAGTTTCTCGTGTGAGTGCGCCGAGCCAGCGCCGTTGCCTCCCACCAGCCAGCAGGTGGGCGTTGACATGGGCCTCACGACGTTCGCCATGCTCAGCACGCGGCAGGCAATTGCCAACCCACGCTTCTTCCGCCAGGAGGAAAAGGCGCTCGCCAAAGCACAGCGCCGACTCAGCAAAGCCGAGAAGGGGACGCCAGAGCGAGCCGCGCGGCGCACGGTGGTAGCCCGCGTGTACGAGCGCACAACGTGGCGCCGCAGTGATTTCACCCACCAGCACAGTCGCCGCATTGTCAACGCCTTTGATCTGATTGCCGTGGAAGATTTGTCGGTCAACCGTATGGTGCACAACCATTGTCTCGCCAAGAGCATTCACGACGCCGCCTGGAGTCAGTTCGCGGACCTGCTTTCGTACAAGGCAGCATGGGCCGGTCGAAAGTATGTGGCTGTGAACCCGGCGTACACGTCGCAAGATTGCTCGCAGTGTGGGCATCGGCAAGTGCTCTCCCTCTCAGATCGCGTCTATACCTGCCCCTGTTGCGGGGTGGTATTGGACCGCGATTTGAACGCCAGTCTGAACATTTTAGGTGTGGGGCTACACACCTTGGGGCTTGCCCCTAGAAGCTCCCGGATTTATCCGGGAGAGTAGTCACATCCCACTTCACCCGGACCGCGACATGGTCAGCTTGATCAGGCCGAACGCGGGGAACGGGCTGCTGTAGACTTTGACTTTCGGATCGGTGTCTGAGACGGCGATGGGGTCGGGCGTATGGTTCTCTGCCTCGAAGGAGACCGAGGCGAGCCGTGGGAAGCGTTCCAGCAGCCGCTGCCCCATCTCGTGGACGAGGTGCTGGATGGACTCGCTGACGAACTGGTGGAAGACGGCCAGCGCGACGTCGCGCACCTGTTCGGCGGCGACGTAGCGCGCGGGATCGCCGCCGAGCGCATCGGCGGCATCCGCATACGTCCAGGAGATGTCGAGGGAGATGTACAGCGGGCGGTCGCCGCGCTCCGGTAGCGTCGTGTTGGCGTCGCGCACGAAGCGTGTGAACGAGCTGCCCGTGACCTTGAGCAGTCGCAGGCCGACGCGCCCGCAGCGGTGCGCGGTCAGCACGGTGCGGTCGCCTGCGCGGGTGAAGTCCAGCGAGGCGACGGTGTGATCGCCCTCAGTGCGCGCGAAGAGGACGCTGCTTGGGCCGAAGGCGCCACCAGCGGCATCAGCGTCCAGCGGCACCTGGGCGGCGGCGAAGGGCATCTCGCGCGCGGCGACGCGCAGCGACTCCAGATGCGGGTAGGTGGCGAGGAAATAGCGCCCCAGGTGATCGAGGAAGCCTTCGAGTGTGGCGCCGTCGTAGGCGAGCGCCTGATGCAGGATGACGTTCTTCATGCTATCGGTGGCGACGACGCGCGAGTTGTCGCCGGTGATGTAGGCGGGCAGGAAGCCGGTGCCGAAGACTTCCATGTCCACCTCGACGGCGAAGAGCGTGTTGTCCCTGCCCGTGAAGGCGGATTCGGGGATGGGGGGCAGGTTCGCCAGCGGGTGCGCGGAGACGCGATAGAGCGGCACCCGCGCCTTGCCATAGCTGATGGTGTACTCGTGCTCGCCTTCGCCGCCCATCGTCGCTCCCTCCCACTAGTGGTCAGATCCGGCGCTTATGCTGACATCGCGCTCCTCGCCGTCATCCACGCGCACGAGGTCCGACAGGCGGAGCCGGCAGATCTTGCCGACCTCGGTGAGCGCGACCTGAATCTCATGCTCGCGCGGATGCGCCAACCGCGCCGTGAAGCCGGACAGGATGCTCTCTTTGCGGTTCTCGCGGGCGCAGATGACGAACGGGAAGCCGAAACGCTCGCGGTAGCTGGCGTTCAGCCCCGTGAACGCCGCGATCTCGTCGGGCGAGAGGCGATCCAGCCCGGCCGCCACCTGTTCCGCGGTGGAGGCGGGGCCGAGGGTGCCAGCCAGCGCCGCGCGGCCGACGAGATCGGGATGTGTGCGCAGCAGCGCGACCCGCTCCGCCTCGGGCGCGGCGTACATGACGGCACAGAGCGCCTCGTGGAGCCGCGCGACGCCAGCGAACGGCCGCCGCTGCCAGGCGCGCGCGACGATCCAGGGCGGGCCTTCGAACAGGCCGCCGAGAGCGGCGACGAAGTCAGCCTGATCGAGCGCGTTGATCTGGGCGAGCGTGAGGTGTGGCGTCGCCATGTGGTTTGCCCCTTCCTGTGGGGGTTGGTAGCGCGTAGTGTACCGTGCAATGGCTGGAAACGTCTATGTAACAGGTTGACGCCGGTGTGCGTTGAGGTGGTGGCATGCGTTGGCCTCGCGGTATGAGGGCGTTTTCCCATGAGGGCGGATACGCTGCCCGCGCCGGCCGGCCGGCGGTTGAAACCGCGCCTGGAGGGCCTACGGCCGCAAAGTCCGCCTTCGCGGACTGGGAGACGGGGAGCGGCAATGTTGACCGCACCAGTCAACATTGCCGTTTTTGCCGCTTTTTGGCCGCGTGTCAAGGGTATGCTCCTCTCGAATGCCGATTTCAAGCCGAGTTGCGCGATCTGGCAACTTGACATTTGACGTTATGGGTGGCAAAAGCGGCAAGAAACGGCAACAAAGTGGCAACGAATGGCACGGTGGGTGGCAAAAACGGCAAGGTTTGGGTGGGATGCGGATGCGTACAGGCCGTCTCGCTCGCGGCTGCCATAACGTGAGGACGCGGTATTTGCCCGCTCTATGCGGTTGTTCAGGTGCGTGCGGCGCGCGGTGGCGCCGCGATGATAGAACGAATATACCATGGAGTGGGGGGTGTGTCAAGGGTGCCTGTGGATAGGTACCCCATCATCACATGACGCCGATCCTGCCGCGCCACCCCAGACCTCCGCCAAAAACCAAACATGCCAGACGTGGTACACTGAGACACCTGAAAGGGGGGATCATGCTCGACGAACGATTGCAAGCTATCATGCACGATCTCGAACGGCTTGGCCCGCACGACCAACAGCAGCTCGCGGACCAGATCGAACAATGGCTCGAGGACATCGAGTGGAGGCGCGTGCTCAACGAACCCGGACCGGATGCCCTCTATGAGGCTGCGCGCGAAGAGATACGGCAAGGACGGACACGGCCCCTTCGACCCAAGGACTTCGCGGAGGAGGCATGAACTCCCACACGACGAAGTCATTCCGCGATGCTCTCAGAACTCTGTCCAGCGAAGCGCGCAAGCAGGCCCGAGAAGCCTATGAGCAGTTTAAGGACGATCCCTTTTCCCCAGGTCTCAATTTCGAGGAGGTGAACGCACAGAAGCACATTTGGTCAGCCCGCATTACCCGCAACATCCGCGCGCTCGGCATCCGCGACCGTGATGAGATCACGTGGTATTGGCTCGGAACTCACCGCGAGTACGAGAAACGGAAGAAGTGAGGTACGGCTAGATCGGCGGTGATCACGGCCGGCGCTGGCCGACGAAAGGCAACGATCCAAGGAATGTGGCATGACGGCGCGACGAGGCTAGACTGGGTGCTCGCATGGACGGCATGCCGCCGAGGGTCAGCGCGGCTCGCCGCGGACGAGGGCGCGGGCGATGGCGTTGTGCCGCGCAATGAGTGGGGGTAGGTCGAGGTCGAGCAGGCGGCCGTCGCGCACGCGGATGCGGCCGTTGATGACGCTCAGGTCCACCTGCTGTGGCTGGCAGAAGACGAGGGCGGCGAGGGGATCGTGTGGGGCGGCGCCGGCAAGGCCGAGGGTGTCGAGGCGGAAGCCGACGAAGTCCGCCGCCATGCCCGGCGCGAGCTGAGCGATGTCGTCGCGGCCCAGGGTCGCCGCGCCGCCGCGCGTCGCTAGCCAGAGTGCCTGGTGGGCTGTCAGCGCCGCCGGATCGCCGGTGACGCGCTGGAGCAGCAACGCCTGGCGCGCCTCGGCCAGCAGGTGCGAGCTGTCGTTGGAGGCGGAGCCGTCCACGCCCAGGCCGACGCGCGCGCCGGCGTCGCGTAGCGCCCGCAGTGGCGCGATGCCGGAGGCGAGGCGCATGTTCGAGGTGGGGCAATGGGCTATGCCAGTATGCGTCGCGCCCAGGCGGGCGATCTCGGGCGCGGATGGATGCACCATGTGCGCGTGCCAGACATCCGGCCCCATCCAGCCGAGGTCTTCGGCCAGCTCGACGGGCGAGCGGCCGAAGGTTTCCAGGCAGTAGGCGGCCTCGTCACGGGTCTCAGCCAGGTGCGTGTGGACGTGGACGCCATAGGCGCGGGCGAGCGCGACGCTCTGGCGCATCAGGTCGGGCGAGACGGAGAAGGGTGAGCAGGGGGCCAGCACGATGCGCAGCATGGCGTAGCGCGCGGGGTCGTGATACTGCTCGATCAGCCGCTGTGAGTCGCGCAGGATCGCCTCTTCATCCTCGACCACGCGATCGGGCGGGAGGCCGCCGCGCGATTCGCCGACCGACATGGAGCCGCGGGCGGCGTGGAAGCGGACGCCCATCGCGCGCGCGGCGGCGATCTGGTCGTCGAGGCGTGCGCCGTTCGGCCAGATATAGGTGTGGTCGCTGGTGGTGGTGCAGCCGGAGAGCATCAGCTCGGCGAGGGCGATCTTGGTGCTGACGGTGATGGCCTCGGGCGTCAGGCCGGCCCAGATGGGGTAGAGCGTGCGCAGCCAGTGGAACAGGTCGGCGTCCTGCGCCGCCGGCAGGTTGCGTGTGAGCGTCTGATAGAAGTGGTGATGCGTGTTCACCAGTCCGGGCAGGATGATCAGGCCGCGCGTGTCAAGGACTACGTCCGCCTGTTCCGGCAGCGTCTCGCTCGGCCCTACCCGCTCGATGACGTTGTCGCGCGCGAAGATGCCGCCATTCGTCCAGCGCGTGTCGGCGTCGTCCATGGCGACGAGCAGCGCGGCGTTCTTGACGAGCAGGGACGGCATTGGATGCGACTCTTTTCCTCTATGGGGATGGCTGGGGATGGTAGCATGGTGAGGCGATCAACGCAACGCCGGATCACGGCTGCCAGCAGGGACGCGCCGGAGCAGCGGGACGACGAGCCACAGCGCCCACAGCGCGAACGCCAATGTGCCGCCGAGCGCGTCGCCTTTGAAGGCGTTCACGTCCGTGAAGGCTGGCGCCTGACCACGGAAAAGCGCCTGGATCGTCTCCTGGACGAGCGCCGCCAGCACCAGGCCAGGGAAGTACCACTGGGGGCGGCGCCGCACGGCTGGCAGGTAGGTGAGGACGAGCAGGCCGACGAGCAGGAAGAAGACAGTGTGCCCGATGAAGTGGTCGTGGATGTTGCGGAAGACGGCGCGGAAGGGTATGCCGAAGGCCGGCCAGACGGTGCTGAGCCAATCGAAGGGGAACCAGAGGACGGCGAGCAGTGCGAGGACAGGCCAGCCATAGCGCAGCGCCGTCGCCGGATGGATGCGGGGAATCCGCTCCAGAGAGGTCTTTGCCGTCGTCACGCCTGCCTCCCCTGTGCGCCCCATGAACTCACGCTCCACAGTATGCCACAGCGCGGCGGCGCGAGATGGCACCCGCGTGCCGCGCACCGAGCACGCGGGCGGCGGAGAGCGGCACCGCAACCATACCGGGATCACAACTGAGAATACACTGAAGGGCCAGTGGGGTGTCCGCCGCGCAATGATAGAATTAGCGCGGTGAGGTCGTCGCGTGAACAGGGCGCGCGCGGAAGACGAGCGGGTCACCGCGGGTCGTTGTGGAGGGTGCGGGGATGGCGACGGCGACGCAAACGCTGCACATCCGATTGCTCGGAACCTTCAGCCTGACCTATGGCGAGGCCACGGTGGCCGGCGTCAACACGCCGCGGCTGCAATCGCTGCTCGCCTATCTCGTGCTGCACCGCGACACCCCGCAACTGCGGCAACATTTGGCATTCCAGTTCTGGCCGGACGCTCCTGAAGGGCAGGCGCGCAACAACCTGCGCCAGGCGCTCCACACGCTGCGTCTCGCGCTGCCCGACCCCACTACTTTCCTCGCGTCGGACGCGAGCACGTTACGGTGGCGGCCCGATGCGCCGTGCAGCCTCGACGTCGCCGAGCTCGAGCGCGCGCTGGCAGCGGCGGAGACAGCGGAGACAGCGGAGGCAACGGGCGGGACAGGCGCGGATGCGCGCGGCACGCTACGGGCGACCCTGGAGCGGGCGGCGGGCCTGTTCCAGGCCGATCTGCTGCCGAGCTGCTACGACGACTGGATCGCGCCGGAGCGCGAGCGGCTGCGCCTGCGCTCGCTGCGGGTGCTGGACCGGCTGGTGGCGCTGTTGGAGGAGGCAGGCGACCATGCCGCCGCCATCGGCTACGCCCGGCGCATGATCCGGCACGACGCGCTGAATGAGGACGCCTACCGCCGGCTGATGCGCCTGCTGGCGCGCACGGGCGACCGCGCCGGGGCGCTGCGGATGTATCATGCCTGCGCCACCGCGCTGCAGCGCGAGCTGGGCATCGCGCCGAGCGCTGAGACGCGGCAGGCATACGAGCGCCTGGTGCGCACTGAGGGCGGCGCGGGCGGGGCGGCGAGTCCAGTGGAGCCAAGCAGGGTACAGAGCCTGAGCATCTCGCCATCCCTGATCGGGCGGGAGCGCGAATGGGAGCGGCTGCGCGACGCCTGGCAGCGGGCGTGCGCGCACGGCCCAGGCTTCGCCCTGGTGAGCGGTGAGGCCGGCATCGGCAAATCGCGGCTGGCGGAGGAGCTGCTGGTGTGGGCCGGCCAACAGGGCGCCACCACGGCGAGAGCGCGTTGTTACGCGGCTGAGGGGCGCCTCTCACTGGCGCCGGTGACGGACTGGCTGCGCGGCGAAGGGCCGCGCGCTCACCTGGCCCGGCTCGATTCCCTCTGGCTGACGGAGGTCTCGCGCGTCCTGCCGGAGCTGTTGGCCGAGCGGCCCGATCTGCCGCCCCATGAGCCGATCAGCGAATATGGGCAGCGCCAGCGCTTCTTCGAGGCCCTGGCCCGCGCCGTGCTGGCCGCGCCGCAACCGCTGTTGCTGCTCATAGATGACCTGCAATGGTGCGACGAGGAAACGCTGGAGTGGCTGCACTTTCTGCTGCGCTTCGACGCCAACGCGCGCCTGCTGGTCGTCGGCAGCGCGCGGGCGGAGGAGATCACGCCGGAACACCCGCTGCGCACGCTGCTGCTGCACTTGCGCAATACGCTGAGCGTCACGGAGATCACGCCGCAGCCGCTGGACGCCGCCGAAACCGCCCGGCTGGGCAGCCAGCTCGCCCACCGTGAGCTGGACGTGGTCGCCGCTATGCGGCTCTACCACGAGACGGAGGGCAATCCGCTGTTCGTCGTCGAGACGATGCGGGCTGGACTCGATGCTTTACCGGGGATGGCGGGGATGGCGGGGATGGCGGGGAGCGGGCGGGAGCGAGGCCCAGTAGCCCCGCCAGATGAAGGCGATCCCGCGCTGCTCGCGACGCTGCCGCCGCGCGTGCGGGCGGTGATCGCCGGCCGGCTGGCGCGGCTCTCGGCGCGTGCGCGCGAGCTGGCCGCGCTCGCCGCCACCATCGGGCGGGCGTTCCGGTTGGATGTGCTGGCACGCGCCGCCGGGACGGACGAGGACGCCGCCGTGCGGGCGCTGGACGAGCTGTGGCAGAAGCGCATCGTGCGCGAGCAGGGGGTGAACACCTACGACTTCACGCATGACAAGCTGCGTGAGGTGGCCTACGCCGAGATCAGCGCGCCGCAGCGCCGGCTGCTGCACCGGCGCATCGCGCAGGCGCTCGAGGTGGTCTACGCGGATGACCTCGACTCCGTGAGCGCGCAGATCGCCGCGCACTTCGAGCGCGCGGGGCTGGCCGAGCAGGCCATTCCCGCGTATCAGCGGGCGGCGACTGTGGCGCGGCGCGTGTACGCGAACGACGACGCCATCAGCCTGCTCACGCGCGCGCTCACGCTGCTGGATCGACTGCCCGGCGGCGCGGCGCGGGATGCGCGGGAGCTGAGGCTGCTGCTGGCGCTGGCGCCGATCTATCGCGTTATCCGGGGGTGGACCGCGCCGGAGCTGGAGCGCGTCCTCTATCGCATCCTGGCGCTCTGCGACTCGGTGGGTACGGATGAGCAGCGGGCGGAAGCGCTCTATGGCTTCGAGTCTATGCTGGTCGTGCAGGCCAAACTGGAGCGCGTCCAGTTGGTGGATGAGGAGCTGCGCGCGGTCTATGCGCGGATGGGGCGCACAACACCGCTCTCTGGGATTATGCTGGCGGGTGTGCGGCTGCACCTGGGCTATATCGCCGAGGCCGACGAGGCATACGAGCGGATGTTCGCCACGGACGATGATTCAGTCGTGCCGCGGGGTGCGCTGGATGCGCACGGGTGGAGCGACGCGGTGCTGGGCCGCGCCTGGCAGTCTCATGCCCTCTGGTGCCTGGGCTATCCAGAGCGGGCGCTGAGTCGCGGGCGTGAGGCGATCCAGATCGCCAGCGATATGGAGCTGCCGTTCAATCAGGCGTTGGCGACGACGTATCTGGCGCTGCTGCAGCAGCTCCGCGCCGATCACGGCACGGCCAGGGAGCAGGCCGAGGCGGCTTATGAGCTGACGGTTCAGTACAAGGCTCCCTATTACCGGGTATGGGCGAGCATCCTGCTGCGCTACGCGGAGGCGTGGGACCAGCCTGACGCCGACCACATCGCGCGCCTGCGCGAGGCCATCGAGGAGTTCGAGGCGACGGGCGCCCGGCTGCGCCACCCATACTACCTTGGGCTGCTGGCGCGCCTGTGTCGTCGATCCGGCCAGAACGACGAGGGGCTGGCGGTGATTGACGAGGCGATGGCGGAGTCACGGGCGCATAACGAGCGGTGGTGGGATGCGGAGCTCCACCGTATGCGCGGCGAATTGCTCTGGGCGCGCGGCACGGACACGCGCGATGTCGAGGCGGCGCTGGCGCGGGCGCGCGTGATCGCGCGCGAGCAGCGGGCGAGGTCGCTGGAGCTGCGGGCGGCGACGAGCCTTGCCCGTTTGTGGAGTGAGCAGGGACGCGCGGACGAGGCGCGGCGGCTGCTCGAGGACATCTACGGATGGTTTACCGAGGGCTTCGAGACGCCCGATCTGCGCCGGGCACGGACGCTGCTGGCGAGGCTCGCTTAACGGCGCGCTAACGTCGCGCGCCGATTGGACGGCGCCCTCGCTGGAAATGCGCATCAGGCCGTTTTCCCCCGGTGACATGCTCCCCATCCCTAAAGGGAAGGGGCTTCTCGGTTCACCCCCGCAGGTGGTCCCGCGAGTCCCCGACGGGCCTGCCCGGCCCGTTGAATGTTCTTTGCCGCGTTTTCGTCGCGGTCGATCACCAGCCCGCATGCCGGGCAGACGTGAGTGCGCACAGACAGACTTTTCCGCACGCGCTCCCCGCAGCCGCTACAGTCCTGGCTGGTATAGGCGGGCGGCACGGCAACAACCCGACGGCCAGCGTATGCTGCTTTGCCTTCGAGGATGGCACGGAACTGCCCCCAGCCAGCATCACTGATGCTCTTGGCCAGGGAGTGGTTCCGCATCATGTTGGCGACCCGCACGTCTTCCAGATAGATGGTGTCGTAGGCACGCAGCAGGTCCAACGCCGTCGTGTGGTGGAAGTGACGCCGTTGCCGCCGTACCTTCAGATGGTGCTTTTGCAGCAGCTTGACCGCCTTGCGGCGGCGGTTGCTGCCCTTCTTGCAGCGGCTGACCCGGCGCTGCGCCCGCTTCAGGGCTTTCTCCGCTTTCCGCAGGTGGCGAGGATTGGGAACGTGCGCGCCGTCGGCACGGGTGAGGAAATGCACCAGCCCCACATCAATGCCCGTCTCCTGGCCGGTCGGCGGGAGCTGGTGGACGGGTACCGCATCGCAGGAGATACAGGCATACCAGCCATCCGCTTCCCGGCTGATGGTGACGGTCTTGGGCGTGCCTTCGAGGGGGCGGTGCAGCCGGATGGGGATGCGGCCAAGCTTGGACAAGCTGAGCACGCCGCCGTCCAATACCGCCCCATTGCCATACTGCGGATAGGTGAAGGAGTGGTAACGGTCGCGGCCCTGGAAGCGGGGATAGCCGGGCTGCTCCCTGGCCTTCAGGCGGCGAAAGAACGCCTGGAAGGCCCGGTCCAGCCGCAACAGCACGTCTTGCACGACCTGAGAATGCACCTCGGCGTATTCGGGGTGGGCGGCTTTGAGGTCTGGCAGCTCGGCCTTCTGCTGGTAGTAGGTGGCGCCGATGCCCTGCCCCCGCGCCCACCACGTTTTGCGTTGTTCCAGGGCGACGTTGTAGAGCGTGCGGCAGC
>JAICVS010000100.1 GCA_025935195.1 Ktedonobacterales bacterium | reverse complement strand
GCGTCCGAACATACGACAGACAGCGAGCGAGTACCGGCATGGCGGCAGTGAAGCGCATCCCGGCGGCGGTGGTGAACGGCACGGGCTACGGCGGCGTCGAGCTGCTGCGGCTGCTCCGCACCCACCCCGCATTCGATCTGATCGAGGTGACGGCCCGTTCGGAGGCTGGCCGGCCCGTCGCTGATGTTTTCCCCAGCCTGCCAGCGCTGGACCTGACGTTCACCGAACAGGTCGAGCGCGCCGCGGTCGTCTTCGCCGCGCTGCCCGACGAAGCGGCGGTGGCGCTGGCGGCGGACTGGCTGGCGGCGGACCGGCGCGTGGTAGACCTCTCGGCGGGCTTCCGCCTGCGCGACAAGACGCTGTACCCGCGCTGGTACGGCTACGAGCATCCCGCGTCCGCGCTGCTGGAAGAGGTCGTCTATGGGCTGGCCGAGTGGGCGCGTGAGCGGCTGCCGGCGGCGCGGCTGGTGGCCTGCCCCGGCTGCTACCCGACCGCCGCGCTGCTGGCGCTCGGTCCGGCCCTGCGCGCCGGGCTGATCGAGCCGGACGTGATCGTGGATGCCAAGTCGGGCATCAGCGGCGCCGGACGCGCGCTCAAGCTCGGCTCGCACTACGGCGAGGCCAACGAGGACGTATCGGCCTACGGGCTGAGCGGCCACCGCCACGCGCCGGAGATCACACAGGAGTTGGCGCGCGTCGCGCCGGAGCGGGATCGGCGGGATGGGCGGCATCCTCGTGTGCGGCTCACCTTCATCCCCCATCTGGTGCCGATGACACGCGGCATCCTGGCGACGTGCTATGCGCCGTTGCGCGCCGGTGTGACGGCGGATGATGTGCGGCAAGCATACGAGACGGCCTACCGGGATGAGCCGTTCGTGCGGCTCTCAACGCGCCCGCCACACACCAAGTGGACGCTCGGCTCCAACCTCTGCTTCGTGCATCCCGTCGTGGACGCCGCCAGCGGCCGGCTGATCGTCGTGAGCGCGCTCGACAATCTGGTGAAGGGTGCGGCGGGGCAGGCGGTGCAGTGCGCGAACCTGATGTATGGGCTGCCGGAGACGCTGGGGCTGCCCCGCGAAGGAGTGTATCCCTGATGGCGGATGGGGCGATGGCGAGCGTCGGCGCGATGGCGGCGGCGAGCCGCGTCGGGCGGCACGAGGTGATCGCGCAGGTGCTCAAAGAGGCGCAGCCGTACATCGAGGCGCTGCGCGAGCGCACGCTGGTGATCAAGCTCGGCGGCAGCACGCTAGAGAACCAGCGCGACGCCCTGGAGGACATCGTCTGGCTGCGCGGCCTCGGCGCGCGGCCGGTGCTGGTGCATGGCGGCGGCGCGGAGATCAACGACTGGCTGGGGCGGCTCGGCATCCCGCCGCGCTTTGACCGCGGCCTGCGCGTGACGGACGCGGCGACCCTGGACGTGGTGCGCATGGTGCTGGTGGGCAAGGTGAATAGCGAGCTGGTGGGACTGATCGGCCGGCTCGGCGGGCAGGCGGTGGGCCTTTCCGGCGTGGATGGTGGGCTGTTGCGCGCGGAGCGGCTCGCGCCGGAGCTGGGGTTCGTCGGGCGCGTCGCGGCGGTGCAACCGGGGCCGGTGGTCGCGCTGGCAGCCGCCGGGTACATCCCGGTGGTGGCGCCGCTGGGCATGGACGCGGACGGCGCCGTGCTCAACATCAACGCCGACGACGCGGCGGCGGACCTGGCGCGCGGACTGGGCGCGGCCAAGCTGCTCTACCTGAGCAACATTCCCGGCATCCTCGACCGCGCCGGCAAGCTGCTGCCGGCGCTCTCCGATGGGCGCGTGCGCGCGCTGATCGCGGACGGCACGATCTCCGGCGGCATGATCCCCAAGGCCGAGGCGTGCCTGCGCGCGCTGGAGACGACGGCGCGCGTGCATATCGTGGACGGGCGCGAGCCGCATGTGTTGATCCGCGAGCTCTTCACCCATGAGGGCGCCGGCACGATGATCGAGCGGGAGTAGGCAGAGCGTGTGCTTGTTGATCCTTATTTGATTTGAGTCCGCGTAGGCGGACGTCGCGGCCGTAGGCTCTCCAGGCGCGATTTCAATCGCCGGCCGGCCCGCACACGCGCCGCGGCCACGTGAACAGGCGCGAGACAACGTAGGCCAGCCAGGCGAGCAACGGGATGAAAGCGACGTAGACGCTGGCGAGCTGGGGCAGGTGGAGCGCGAGCGCACCGAGGTTGGGCGGAGTGAGGCCATTCAGCGGCGGCACGACACCGCTGGTGAGGATCGGCATGAACAGCTCCGCCACGGGATAGGTCGGATAGGTGTGGTACTCGCGCACGCCCAACGCGACCCAGAGGAAGGCGAGGATCACACTGAAGGCGAGCAGCGCGGCGAAGAGCGCGCGCAGCCACCCGCGCGGATCGTCCACCACCCAGGCCAGCGCGAGGCAGGCGAAGGGCAGCATCGGCACCAGCAGGCGCGGACCGGGCAGGTTCTCGCCCGCCATCGGCAGGAAGTACGACGAGATCAGCAGCGGGTAGAGGATTGTCACCGCCAGGCAGACCAGCGCCTCGGCGCAAGGGCGCGCATCGCCGCGCAGCCAGCGATAGAGGCCGAGCGGGACGAGCGCGAGCAGCGGCGAGTTGACGAGCAAGCCGCGCGGCCAGACCAGAATCTCCCATGCGGATGCGAGGCTGGGGAGGGTGATGCCGAAGAGGCCGCTGTGTTGGCCGGCGAACTGAGAGCCGGCGACGAACTCGTAGCTGAGATGGAGCGGGTTGCCGAAGGCGAAGGCGTCGTACCAGCCGAGCAGGGCGACGCTGGGCAGCGTGCCGGCGACAAAGAGCGCCAGCGCGCGCGCCCGCCGGCCGGGAAAGACCGCCCAGACGTAGACGCACAGCACGGCGGCGATCACGGCGGCGGGGTACTCGCTGATGACCGCGAAGCCAGTGAGCAGGCCGGCGGCCAGCAAGAACTTTGTGGGGGCGGCGCACGCGCGGGCGCGATAGAGCAGATAGAAGCCGAGGAAGGCGAGGCCACCGGCGAAGGCGTGGCTGAAGAAGACGGCGGCGAAGGGGACAAAGAGCGTGCCGAGGGCGAAGGCGGTCGCGGCGACGAGCGGCAGCGGTGTGCCGGCGAGCGCGGGGCGCAGCCGCGCGACGAAGCGCGCAAAGACGAGCGCGGCGGCGATGGCGACCGGCACGACGGTGAACAGATTGAGGATGGAGATCGGCGCGGTGAGCAGCGCGGTCTCCGGCGCCGGGCGGTCCGCCATGAAAGCGAAGATGCGGAAGACCGGCACGGCCAGCAGCGAGAGGCCGAGCGAGCGCGGCGAGTAGAAGTGACCGTTGTAGGCGCTGACATCTATCGTATTGGCCGCGTGCGAGTCTATGATCGCGGTGCCGTGGGCCAGCGCGTAAACCATATCGTAGCGAGAGATGGTGTTGGTATTGGCGGGGGCGAGGAAGTAGGCGTAGGCGAGCAGCAGCGCGCCGAGGTAGGCCCACTCGGCGCGCGTGAGGGCAGGCAGCGGCGGGCGCGGCAGGCGCGGACGCTTCCACCGGCGCTCCGCGTCCGCTTCCGATGTCGTGCCGCGTGTCGTAACGGTCATTGCCGCGCTCCCTGATCGCTCATCATCCATGCCTTCCGCTCGCACGTCGCGCGCCCGCGGCGAGACGCGCGCCGCCATCATACCATTGCCGCTTTTGCCGCTTTTGATTGGCGCGGCGAGCTGCCGCGCATTGGCCGATCTGCCCATCTGGCTGATATGGAGTTCATACGCCGCCACCCCTCACCGCCATACGTCCGCGTCGCTGTGCCGTCGTACAATTGTACCATATGAATCCACTAAAAGAACGACGCGGGCTGAGCGACTATCACTCCTGGGCGCGCACGTGTCGTTCGAGATTGTCCTCATCTTGTCAGACGCATGGGTGATGCGATGGATCGGCATGGAGGAGAGAGAGGAGCGCGACGGTGAGATATGGATCGGTCGAGACGAGGACGAAGGCGATCACGACACGACGGCACGCGGCGGAGTGGGCGGCATACGCGGCCTGCGCCTGGGCGCTCGCGTTCGCCGCGCTGAGCGTCTACTGGGCAGCCGGGGGAACCGCGGGCGCTGAGACCATAGGAGAGGCCATCACGAAGCCGGTGCTGGCGCGCGATCCGGGATGGGTCGCGCTCTTGTGGGCCACGGGCGCGTTGAAGACGCTGGGCGGGCTGTTCGCGCTGGCGCTCGTCCAACCGTGGGGCCGGGGGATTCCGCGCTGGATGCGGCTCAGCGGCGCCTGGGGCGCGGGCGCGCTGATGTTGCTGTACGGCGGCGCGAGCATGATCCAATTTGGGCTGATGGCGGCAGGTGCGCTCAGCGTTCCCGCGTCCGTGGGCGCCACGGCGGTTCGCTGGCATCTGCTGCTGTGGGAGCCGTGGTGGATGCTGGGCGGGGTGCTGTTCATGGCGACGGCATGGCTGGCAGGCCGGCGCGGCGCGTAGCGCCTGTTGCGGCCCGGCACTACCCCAGCACTATCCCGGCACTCTCTCAAGCTCGGTCTGGAGGCGGATGCCGAATCGGCGCGCAGACCGATGCCCCGCGTCGCGGCCAGAGGCATACTGGGAGTGCCGGCGACACGTGCGACATCTGAGGCCGCGAAGATCGCTGGAGGAACACGGAGGGGAGCGCATATCGTGGACGCATCTGTGACGCACACAAAGGGAACACCCGCGCCGGCGTCGCGCGCCGAGACACACGCGGCTGATCGGCTGACGCGGCCGCTGCTCGCCGCGGGCGTCATCGGGCCGGCGCTGTTCGTCGTCGTCTTGCTTATCGAGGGCGCGACGCGGCCGGGCTATAGTGCCTGGCGCCACTTCGGGAGCCAGCTCAGCCTGAGCGACCAGGGCTGGGAGCAGATCGTGAACTTCCTCGTCTGTGGGCTGCTCTGCATCGGGTTCGCCGTGGGGCTGCGCCGGGCATTCGGCGGCGGCAAGGGCGCGGTCGCCGGGCCGGTGGCGCTGGCGCTCTTCGGTGCGGCCCTGATCGCCGCCGGCATCTTCTCGACCGATCCGGCGCTGGGCTATCCGCTGGGCACGAGCTCCCCGGCTGGCTCCCCGGCGCTCCACGGCACGCTCCACGCCATGCTGCATGGGCTGGCGGGCCTGGTCAGCTTCGTATCGCTGACCGTCGCATGCTTCGTGCTGGCGCGGCGGTTCACGGGGGATGCGCGTTGGCGGGGCTGGGCGGTGTACTCTATCCTGTCCGGCGTGGTGGTCGTGCTGTTCTTCATCGCCAGCAACGTCACCTCAGTGCTCGACATGCGGGGTGTCTGGCCCAACGCGCCGACGGGCCTGCTCCAGCGCATCGCGGTTGTCGCCGGCTGGGGCTGGATCGTGCTGCTTGCCGCACGGCTGCTGCGCGACCCGCGACCTGTCATGGATACACGGCCGTAAGACTCTCGGCCATACATGGCCGGAGAACGGACGCAAGGGCATGAATGCCCGCTGCCGCGCGGATTGCCAAGATGTCGCCCTGATCGCCCACTACCGTTCGTCGTAGTGGGCGATCTCGATCAGGTTCTGGTCGGGATCGCGGAAGTAGACGGAGGTCATTGGCCCCAGGGCGCCGGTGCGCGGGACCGGCCCCGCGAGGATGGCGACGCCGCAGGCATGCAGGTGCGCGGCGATCTCTTCGGGGCTGGCAGTGGTGATGAAGCAGAGGTCGCCGGCGCCCGGCGTGGGATGCAGCGCCTTCGGCTCGAACTCGTGGCCGGCCTGGTGCAGGTTGATCTTCTGGTCGCCGAAACGCAGCGCGAGACGGAGGCGCCCCGCGTCGTCCGCGAACGTTTCGACGCGCATGCCCAGCACACGCGCATAGAAGTCGGCGGTGGCCTGAACATCGCGCACGGTGAGCACGAGATGATCGAGCCGCTCAATGCGCATGGCGATTCGCCTCTTTCACCACCCCGGCGGCTCCAGCTCGCCCACCTCAGCCGAACGACATGCCCGCCACCGCCGTATGCACGAGCAGCCGCCGGCCGTTGCGCCAGAGCACATTCGCGCGGGCGTCGTCGCTCCAACCGTCCAGCTTCGCGAAGTCACTCAGCCAGCGGTCGGGCGGGATGAAGGGGTAATCGGAGCCGAAGAGGAACTTGGCGTTCAGGCGGCCGGCGGCCTCTGTGAGCAGCGCGGGCGGGATGTACTTGGGCGACCAGCCGGAGAGGTCGTTGTACACGTTGGGCTTGTGCTGGAGGATGGCAATCATCTCCTGCTCCCAGGGCCAGGAGGGGTGCGCGCCGATGATGGTCAGCGCGGGCACGTCGGCGGCGAGTGAGTCCAGGTAGATCGGGCGCGTGTAATCGAGCTTGATGCCGCCACCACCGGCCATACCGGCACCCAGGCCGTTAGTGCCAGTATGGAACAGCGCGGGGATGCCGAGCGCGGCGACCTTCTCGAACAACGGGCGGAAGCGCGGCTCGTTGGGGTAGAAGGCCTGGACGCCGGGGTGGAACTTGGCGCCCGCGAGGCCAAGGTCTTTGACGGCGCGCTCCATCTCAGTGATAGCGGCGTCGCCCTTGTGCGGGTCCACGCTGGCAAAGCCGACGAACTGGCTGGGGTAACGGCGGACAATCTCCGCCACCGTGTCATTGCGCAACGGCTTCCTACCCGTGGCCGTCTCGGCGTCCCAGGCGAGCAGCACGCCGATGATGTCCTGGGCGGCGTAGTAATCGGCAATCTCTTCCACGTCGCGCAGCTTGACCTCGCTGCGGAAGTAGTGTTCGGCCGCCGCGCGGAACGGCCCAATGGCGACATCCATGAACTCAGCGATGGGCAGGTGGACGTGGAAGTCAATGGCGCGAGGCATGGGCGGCGCTCCTTTCGCATAGCGGCAGCGTGTGTCTGGCTGAATGATACCGCGTCGTCTGGCGAATGAGCGATTAGGGGCACGTATCATGGAATGTAGAGCCGAGATGTGCCGCGGTATGTTTCGAGGTCCAGCACGATGTCCGCTATTCGCTCGGCACACACTTCTCGGTAAGCGTTGTCTGCCAAAATACGTGGCGGCCGGCTCAAGGTGAGCACAGGCAGTGATCCAGCCGCCGTAGGAGTCGCCGCGCTGGGACTGGACGCGCTCGCCGTCCACGAAACAGGTGTCCCTCAGGCCAGGATAGGCGGCGAGCTAGCCGCGAATGGCTGCGCAGCCGGGTGCGGCATGTCTCATATCACCTACGCTTCACCTACGCTTCGCCGGCGCTGCCGCCCGCATGAGCGGGTACAGGAGCTGGAAACGCGGCGATGCGCTGGCGGAGCTTGACGATGTACGCCTGCTGAATCACGTGGTAGGTCTGCGAGCGGTCGGCCCATTCGATGGCGCCGTGCTCGGCCTTGCCATGCAGCGTCTGTGTGCCGTTGGTGGCGGTGATCATGCCGTCGTCCGCAATCTCCACGGCATAGCTGAGCGTGAGCAGCGCGTCGAGAACCTGTTCGCCGACGTTGGTGGGCATCCGACTCTCCGTTCTCGATGGAAGCACAATGAAAGCACAAATGAAAGCACATAGGAAGCGCGGAACGCGCCGCTGCCATCCGCCCGATCTCACCGGTCCGCTCTACCGGCGAACGGCTGCCGATTCTTGGTGCAGTGCGCGCAGAGCAGATAGGTCTCGCTGCGTGTAGGGATGCGTGAGAGTGAGCGCGGATAGCGCGCCAATTCGATCCGCTCGACGCGGCGCTCGATGGTGACCCACCGCGCGTGCTGCTCGCAACACGGTTTCTCGCAGCGGTCACAGATGTGGGTGGGAGACTGATCGCAGTCCACGATGTGGCAGATCGGAGCATCGGCTGGTGACGGCATAGCGCCTGCCCATCAGGGAACGGCGTCCCGGTATTCGAGGCGCCACGCGATGAGGGCACCGGCCAGAGACACCAGGCTCGTGGGATGCACCGCGCGCGGCTCATAATGGGAGGGGAGGCTAGGCCGACTGTGAAGGCCAGCGCCTGCGCGGGTCATGGGGCATATGCCCACGGCAGGGAGTGTTCTCACCCCTGCCGCGAGCACCACGGGCGGGCGGTGTGTGCCGCCCGCCCGTGGGTGACTTACCAGCGTTGCGGGCGAGCAGCGCCGCGATCCGCCCGCGGCTGGGCCAAATCAACACGGATCGAGCGGTTGTCGAGCGTGTAGCCGTTGAGCTTGGCGATGGCGTTGCGCGCGGCCTCGTCGTCGGGCATCTCCACGAAGCCGAAGCCCTTGCTCTGGCCGGTAGCCCGGTCCATCGCGACGGTCGCCTCGCCGACCTCACCGTACGAGCGAAAGAGTGTGAACAGGTCCTGGTCGTTCGCCGAGAACGGCAGACCTCCAACGTAAATGCGAGTAGACATGACGGCCCCTTCCTGCGGAGCATGTGGCGCTGCCGCCCGTGGGGCGACGGCATCGAGACAACACAGAGTCGTTCAGTCTGTGCGCCACTTCAAGCATTCGTGGGGCGGTAGGTGGAGAGGAGTGAAGGCTCTGCACGGAGCCGCACAAAAACTGTGCGTACGCAATCAACTGCGACGGCAGTATACCACATGGCGATGGACGGCAGGGCGGCGCGGAGAGACGAGTGCCGGCTCGACGCCGATCTCGCGCGGAGGGGCCGGCCGGCAGCGGCACTAAAAGCGTATCAGAAACCGAGTCCGCGGGCCTGTGACACGACGCAATTCTCGTCGTGTTTCCCGCTGTAGCCGTACTCCCCACCGCGCTTAAGCGAGCAATGCGGGCACGACTCGATCATTGTGACGGTGTCTCGGCACATGCGCGCCTCCGCCATGCGCAACACAATTGTGCGCATCGCCATGTTGTCGGCCTCCAGGCGCCGCACGCGCTCGCGCAATGTGTCCATAGTGTCGAGCGCATCCACCGTTTCCACAGCGTGGACGGTCTGAGGTTCTTGCATCTTGTTCCTGGCTTTCACATTTTGCGCATGACACCAGTCGCGCCGCGGGTGGATTCCCTAGTGCGAGACCACGACAGCATACCTGGAATCCGTGGGGCATTCATGCCCATTGCGCCCGTGCTCCAGCCATTGATGGCCGAGAGCGTTCAGGAGCCTATCGGTTGAAACGACACGAGTAGCGGACGAGCATGTGTGCCCGTCCGCTGAGGGGTGGCTGAACGAATGACTTACCAGCGCCGCTCGCGGCGAGGGCCACCCGCTCCCCGGTCGGCACGCGGCTGGGCGCGCTCGACGCGGATCGTGCGGTTATCGAGCACATGGCCGTTGAGCGCGGAGATGGCGGTCTGGGCCGCCTCGTCGTCGGGCATCTCCACGAAGCCGAAGCCCTTGCTCTGGCCGGTAGCCCGGTCCATCGCGACGGTCGCCTCGCCAACCTCACCGTACGCGCTGAACAGCGCGTTCAGCTCTTGATCGGTCGTCGAGAACGGCAAACCTCCAACATAGATGCGTGTGGACATAGTGGCCCTTTCCTCCATGAGCAACGTGGCGCTGCCACCCATTAGGCAACGGCGTTGACACAACACAGTCGTCCAGGCTGTACGCCACTGCAAGGATTCGTGGGGCGAGCGGTGAAGAAGCATGGAAGCTCTGCCGAGGGCCGCACAAAGGCTGCGCGCACGCGATCAACTGCGCCGGGAGTATACCACGCACGTCATGATGGCGTCTGAACGGCTGAACGGCGTGGCATCCAAGTCGTCTGCCGCACGCGACACGGCACCCGGAGCGGGCGTCGCGCCGTGTTGGGAACGCGAGCGGCCGGCTCCAGGCGCCGTGTTGGCGCGTGCGCCAAATGGGACAAGCGAGGGATCAGGCGGCCTTCTTGCCGCCCATGAACATCATGCCAACGCCGATCAGCGCGACGACGACGCCGACCACGCCGAGGATCGTGCTCGTGTGAGCGACGGGGTTGGCCTGCATGACGTAGTGGTTGAGCGCGCCGACGATGATGATGAGAACGCCGAGACCGATGAGGATGTTGCGCATGCTGAGAGCCTCCTGTGCTGCGCCTGAAGCGTGTTGTACGTGCCACTTAGATCACGGGAATCGCTCACGGCCACGCCGCGCCGTCCATGCGAAGGGACGTCGGCCGGCGGACCGGGTGCCGCCAGTATAGAGAGGTGGCCCATCCCTGTCAACACATGCTGAGTTTGCACACGAGCCTCAGCGGCTTGACAATCACGCCGGCATCTGGCACCTTTCGGTCAATCACTTTCATGACCGGCGACGCGTACGGCAGAGGGAGGCATGTCCATGCTCGAACAGCGGCACGACGAGCGCGACGCGGGCGCGACCACAGTCGCGGGCGCGGCGCTCCACACTCCGGCGGATAGGCATGCCCACGCCCCCATCCCTGCCCACGACTACGCCTATTACCGTTATTACCGTGAGATATTCGCCGGCCGGCGCATGCCCTTCGCCTTCGTGGACCTCGACCTGCTCGACGCCAACATCCACGCCGTGCTGGTGCGCGCCGCCGGCAAGCGCGTGCGTGTCGCCTCGAAGTCCGTGCGCTGCGCCGCCATGCTGCGGCGCTTGCTCGCCGCCGATCCATCCATCCAGGGGTTGATGGCCTTCACCGCCCGCGAGGCGGTCTGGCTCGCCGCCCAGGGCTTCGACGATCTGCTGATCGGCTACCCCTGCGTCCACCACGGCGATCTCGCCGCGGTCGCCCGTGCCACCGCCGGCGGCGCCCATATCACCCTGATGGTGGATAGCCTCGCCCAGGTCGAGCGTATTGAAGCCGCCGCCCAGGCGCACGCCGTGCGCCTGCCGCTCTGCCTGGATAGTGACATGGCGCTGCCCGCGCCCGGCCTGCACTTCGGCACCTGGCGCTCGCCACTGCGCACCCCGGCGGACGCGCGCCCCGTGCTCGCGCGCATCATCGGCTCCGCACACGTCTACCTCGACGGCATCATGGGCTACGAGGCGCAGGTTGCCGGCGTCGGTGATAGCTATCCCGGCAAGGCGCTCAAGAACGCCCTGGTGCGCCGGCTCAAAGCCCGCTCCGTCCGCGAGGTCGCGCGCCGCCGCGCCGCCCTCGTCCAGCTCGCGACAGAGATGGGCGCGCAGCTACGTTTCGTCAACGGCGGCGGCACCGGCAGCATCGCCACCACCCAACGCGAGCCGGCCGTGACCGAGATCACCGTCGGCTCCGCGTTCTACGCCCCGGCGCTCTTCGACAACTACCACGACTTCCGCTATCTGCCGGCCGCCGGCTACGCCATCGAGATCGTGCGCCGCCCCGCGCCGGGCATCTACACCTGCCTCGGCGGCGGCTACACCGCCTCAGGCGCGGCGGGCGCCGACAAAGCGCCGCTGCCCTTCCTGCCCGCCGGCGCCCGGCTGGACTCATTGGAGGGCGCGGGCGAGGTGCAGACGCCGATCCACTACGCTGGGCCGGAGCGGCTCGACATTGGCGACCCGATCTTCCTGCGCCACAGCAAGGCCGGCGAGCTATGCGAGCGCTTCAGCTCGCTGCTGCTCGTCCAGGGCGGGGCGGTAGTAGGCGAGGCGGCGACGTATCGCGGCGATGGCCAGTGTTTCCTCTGAGGGGAGTGGGCGCATGAGCGGTATGGGTGGCATGAGACGGCGCGGCGGGCGCTATCGCTGGCGGAACTGGTCCGGCTCGGTGCGCGCCGCGCCGCGGACGCTCGCGTTGCCGCGCGGTCTGGACGAGCTGGCCGCGCTGGTCGCGGACTGCGCCCGCGCGGGCCGGCATGCGCGCGTGGTCGGCGACGGCCACTCCTTCACGCCGCTCGTCCAAACCGACGATCTGCTGATCTCGCTGGACCGCATGCAGGGCGTCGCGTCGGTGGACGCCGAGCGCGGCGCGGTGCGCGTCTGGGGCGGCACGCGCCTCAAACGCCTGGGCGACGAGCTGCTCGCGCATGGGCTGGCGCAGGAGAACCTCGGCGACATTGACGTGCAGAGCATCGCTGGCGCGATCAGCACCGGCACGCACGGCACCGGCATCCGCTTCGGCACGCTCGCCACCCAGGTCGCCGGCCTCACCCTCGTCACCGCGTCCGGCGACGTGATCGAGTGCTCCGAGACGCATAACCCCGACATCTTCAAGGCCGCGCAGGTCTCACTGGGCGCGCTCGGCGTGATCGCCGCCGTGACACTGCGCGTCGTGCCGGCCAAGCGGCTGCGCTTCGTCAGCCGGCGCGAGCGTGTGGACGACTACCTCGCCAACCTGGAACGCTACAAGCGCGACAACAGCCACTTCGAGTTCTTCTGGATGCCCTACACCCCCTGGGCGCAGGCCAAATTCCTCAACGAGACCGATGAGCCGCCATCCAAAAGCAACATCTTCGGCACGCTCAACAAGCTGCTCTTGGAGAACGGCCTCTACTGGGCGCTCTCCGAGCTATGCCGCCTCGCGCCGCCCGCCTCGCGCACCGTGAGCCGCGTCTCCGCCTGGGGCATCGCCAGCGTCACCGAGACCGACTACAGCCACCGCCTCTTCGCCACGCCGCGCCTCGTCAAGTTCCAGGAGATGGAGTACAACATCCCGGCCGAGCAATTCCCCGCCGTGCTCGCCGAGATCCGCGCCTGCCTGGCGCGCGAGCGCTTCAACGTCCACTTCCCCATCGAATGCCGCTTCGTGCGCGGCGACGACATCTGGCTCAGCCCCGCCTACCAGCGCGACTCCGCCTATATCGCCGTCCATATGTATCGCGGCATGCCCTACGAACGCTACTTCCGCGCCGTCGAAGAGATCTACCAGCGCTACGATGGCCGGCCGCACTGGGGCAAAATGCACACCCTCGACGCCGCCACCCTCGCCGCGCGCTATCCCCGCTGGCACGACTTCCGCCGCGTGCGCGCCGCGCTCGACCCTGGCGGCGTCTTCCTCAACGACTACCTGCGCCGCCTGCTCGACGCCGACAGCTCCATCCCGGCCGTCACGCCCACCCCATCCGCTGGCAGCGGCAGCCAGGCCGAGATGTCATAGCTGGAGCCGGCCATCTTCGCATAGATCACACTGACTGAACCCGAAATCCGCCATCCGCGATAGGAGACAGCGATGACCGACGCCGCCACACCCGCGACGACATCCGCGACCGAGACGACCGCTGGCGCCGCCTCCGGGCCCACGCTGCGTCGCGGCGCGCTGGGCCTGCCGCACGCCATCGTGATCTCCGTCGCCGTCATGTCGCCCGCCGCCTCGATCTTCTTCAACACCATCCCGCAGGCCGGGCTGGCCGGCGCGGCGATCCCGCTCTGCTATCTCGTCGGCTTCGTCGTCGCGCTGCTCGTCGCCAACCAGTACAGCGAGCTTTCGCGCGAGCTACCCTCCAGCGGCTCCGCCTATACCTTCGTGACCGAAGGCATCGGCCCGCGCTTCGGCTTCCTCACCGCCTGGATCGGGCTGGCCGCGCTCGGCCTCGGCGCACCGTACTCGTTCATCCTCATGAGCGCCAACCTGGAGACGCTGATGAATCGCTGGTTCGGCTTCGAGCTGGCGTGGCCGGCGTACTTCGTGCTCGCCATCGGCGTCGTCTTCGCGCTCTGCTACTGGGGCATCCGCCAGTCGCTGCGCATAGACCTCTTCCTGCTGACCGTCGAGATCGGCATCTGCGTGCTGCTGGCCGTGGTGGTCCTGCTCCACGTCGGCGCGGGCGGCGGCCTCTCGGCCGTGCCGTTCACTACGGCCGGCGTGCCACAGGGCGGCGACCTGACCGTCGGCATCGTGCTCGCCGTCCTCAGCTTCATCGGCTTCGAGACGGCGGCCACGCTCGGCGAGGAGACGCGCGACCCGCACCGCAACATCCCGCGCGCCGTCTACGGCTCGATGATCGTCGTCGGCGCGTTCTACATCTTCATGGCCTACGCCGCCACCGTTGGCTACGGCATTGACCACATGGCGACGGGCTACGCCAAAGACGCCGCGCCCTTCGACACCATCGCCCGCCACTTCGGCGGCCCCGCCTTCGCCGCGTTGATTGACGTGGTCGGGCTGCTCTCGTTCTTCAGCGCCGCCCTCGCCATCGTCAACGGCGGCGCACGCATCCTCTTCGCCGTCGGGCGCGACGGCGCGCTGCCCCGCTGGCTGGCAAAAACGCATCCGAAGCGCCAGACGCCAATCGCGGGGGTGGCGGCGCTCTGCCTCGTCGGGCTGGTGGCCGGGCTGGGGCTGGGCGCGCTGCTCACGCCGATCACCGCCTTCGCCTTCTTCGGCACGCTCGACGCCATCCTCGTGCTGCTGATCTACGTGCTCGTCAACGTCGCCTGCATCGCCTTCTTCTGGCGCAAGCGCCGCGCCCGCTTCAACGCGCTGCGCCACGGCGTCGTGCCGGCGCTCGGCCTGCTGGTGACGGCGGGCATCGTCGCCGCCGCCGTCGCCTCGCCCGGCCCCGCCCCGCTCAGCTACATCCCACTCGTCGTCGCTGGCTGGCTCGCCCTCGGCCTGCTCCTGCTCGCCCTCACGCGCGGCCGCGTAGCCGCGTAGCCCATCCTGGGTAGAATCGCGCGTAGCACAGGCGGCGAATGCTAAGATGAGGCCGCCACCGCACCGGCCCTGGGGTTCGCTGGGGCGGCGGGCGGAGAGGCCAACATAGCAGCCGGGCGACAGCGGCGGGCTGCGGCCGGGAGTGCGAACATGCGGGTAATGAGCAAGGCGGCGACTGCGCTACGGGACGACGAAGAGCGCACGCGCAATGGGCGCATTCTGGTCGTGGATGGCGATGAGGGGCTGGCCCGCGCGCTGGCGGGGATTCTGCGCGGCGACGGCTACGCGGCGGCGACCGTTCCGGCACTGGAGGATGCCTTGCGCCAACTGCGCGAGCAGCCGTTCGACGTGTTGCTGGCGGACCTGCGCCTGGAGGAAAACGGCGCGGAGCTGCTGGCGCGCGCCCATGAGGCCGCGCCGCGCGTGGCTGTCGTCGTGCTGACGCGCGTGGCGACATTCGAGTCGGCGCTGCGGGCGCTGCGCGCCGGAGCCACGGATTATCTCGTCAAGCCGGTGGATATTGACGAGCTGCGCATCACCATCGAGCGCGGGCTGGAGCATGCGCGGCTGGAGCGTGAGCTGGCCGACCACGTGCGCGAGCTGGAGACGGCGCACGAGCAGGTGCGCGAGTTCAACGAGCAGCTTCAACAGCAGGTCGAACGGGCGACGGCGGAGCTGCGCTCCAAAGTGGCCGCGCTCGACGACGCGAACCACCAGCTGCGGCAGGAGCAAGAAGACCACGACCGCTTCGTGGCGATGGTGGCGCACGAGCTGCGCGGCCCACTCAACCTGATCATCAACTACTCCCACATGCTCAAGCGCCCCAACGCCACGCCGGAACAGCTGGGTCAGTGGGCCGATTCGGTGATCGAGAGCGCCTATCGGCTCAACCGGCTGGTGGACGACTTGCAGACGGCGACGCGGCTGCGCACCGGCCACTTCACGCTGGCGCGCAAGCTCTGTGACGTGGCCGCCACCGTGGAGCAGGTGATCGACAGCTTCACCAGCACTGTGCGCAACCGGCGCTTTGCGCTGGAGCGCCCCACGGGGCCGCTGCTGGCCGAGGTGGACGCCGACCGCGTAATGCAGGCCGTGCGCAACCTGATAGACAACGCCGTGAAATATTCCGCCGAGGATGGCGCCGTCGAGGTGCGGGTCTGGCAGGATGCCGAGCGCGCCTACATCCGCGTGCGCGACTACGGCGCGGGCATACCGGAGAGCGAGATGGCGCGCATCTTCGAGGCCTACGCGCGCGCAAGCACGCAACCCGACGTCTCGGGAACGGGGCTGGGGTTGTTCATCACGCGCGGGATCGTCGAGATGCACGGCGGCGAGCTGACCGTGCGCAACGGCACCGGCACCGAGCGCGCGCGTGGCGCTGTCTTCACCATCGCCCTGCCGCTGCATGCGACACAGCTACCTGACGAAGAGGATCGGCCGGAGCAGGACAATACCGAGTCACGTTGAGATGTCGGTCGGCGTACTCCGCGGAACCGCGGGCCATCCAGGCGCGGTGTCAAAATCCATCAACCGCCGTCCTGCTCCAGGACGCCTCCGCGTCAGGCTCCGCGCAGCGCCCCACCGTCCAGCGCCTGATCCAGCGCGCCGCGCGTGAACGTGTGCAGGTAGACACCGAAGAGGCGCACGCCCTCCGCCGGCGTGAGCCCGCACTCGTCAACGACGCGCCGCATGTACGCGCGCGCCTGCTCGGCGGCATAGGCCGCGAGTCGCTCTTTCTGGGTGGCCTCTTCCAGATCGTCGAGCGTGAGCGCACCTGAGAGTACGGCCTCATGCCCGGCTTTCCAGCCGGCCGCCGCCGCCGCCAGTCCCAATCGCGGGAGCATATTCATCCTCCCCACAGGGGCGTGCCACTGTCGCGCCCGTGCGCCTCGCTCTATGCCAGTGAGCGGTCCAGTTTACGCAGCAGCGCCGTGAGCTGGCGCTGCTCATCCGGCGTGAGCGCGTCGAAGAGCTGTTCGATCACCGCCTCATGCTCAGGCACGATCTCCGCGCGCAGCCGCCACCCCGCCTCTGTGAGAAAGACGCGATTCGCCCGCCCCTCCTGCCGGCGCGCCAGCAGGCCGCTCTGCGTCATGCGATCCAGCAATTGGCACACATTCCCCTTCGTCACCAGCAGCCGATCCGCCAGCTCCTGCTGCGTCAGCCCCTCGTGTCCGCCGACCTGCGCCAGCACATCGAACTGCGCCATGCTCAGATTCCGCGCACGCAGATCGCCCACCATCGCGCGATCCATCTTGGTGAAGACGCGCGCCAGCCGCACCCACGCCGTCACTCCTCGCCGCATCGTTCCCCCCTGCCCTTCCATCGCCCTCATATTCCCTTTAGTTTAGCCCTAAACACGCCCTTTCGTCAAGTCGCGCCTCTCTCCTCAACACGCCCTTTCGTCAAGTCGCGCCTCTCTCCTCAACCGGCGTAGGCCGGTTTTGTGGCGCAGCCTTCAGGCGCGGTTTCAACCGCCAGCTATCCATTCCCTTGGCACACGTTGACAACCGCCGCCCCCCACCACACGTAACACGAGTATCGGTCCGTTATGTTGAATGTAGTCGAATGTGAAGGACGGTCTCTCGATGCCACGACGCGGACGCTCTCCCTTCGGACTCTGGTCGTTGCTGGCGCTCGCCGGGCTGCTGCTCGCGGAGCGGCGCCTCAACCGTGGTGCGCCCATCGGCCGCGACGCGCGCCGGCCGGGCTGGCGGCTCATCGCGCGCGAGCTGCTGCTGCGCCGGCTCGGCTTCTACAGCCCCACCGGCATCTTCGTGCGCCTCGCCGCCGCCATCGTGCGCCGCTTCAGCGGGCGCGGGCGCTTCGGTGGCGGGTTCGCCGCGCCACGTTGACATCCCGCCCTTATTATGGTAAATTAGTTCTATCATCGCTGCGTCACCATACGCCGCTGGCACCTGAACAACCGCATAGCGCGCCACACACGCCAGACTGACTGACTGACTGTCAGTCACCGGC
>JAICVS010000173.1 GCA_025935195.1 Ktedonobacterales bacterium | reverse complement strand
TCTGCCGCGAGTTCGGCGCCCCACTGCTCAACCGTGGCGGCGGCACCAGCCTCGCCGGCCAGTGCTGCAACGTCGCCGTCGTGCTGGACTCCTCCAAATACCTCAACCGTGTGCTGGAGATTGACCCCGACCGCCGCAGCGCGCGCGTGCAGCCCGGCGTCGTGCTCGACCACCTGCGCGACCAGGCCGAGCGCCATCACCTCACCTTCGGCCCCGACCCCGCCACCCACAACCGCTGCACGCTCGGCGGCATGCTCGGCAACGACTCCTGCGGCGTCCACTCCGTCATGGCCGGCAAGACCGTGGACAACACCGAGGCGCTCGATGTGCTCACCTACGATGGCCTGCGCTTGCGCGTCGGCCCCACCAGTGAGGGCGAGCTGGAGGCGATCATCGCCGTCGGCGGCCGTCGCGGCGCGATCTACGCCGGCCTGAAAGCCATCCGCGACCAGTACGGCGACCTCGTGCGCCAGCGCTTCCCCACGATTCCGCGCCGCGTCTCCGGCTACAACCTGGATCAACTGCTGCCCGAAAACGGCTTCCACGTCGCCCGCGCGCTCGTCGGCACCGAAAGCACCTGCGTCACCATTCTCGAAGCCGAGCTGCGCCTCGTCCACAGCCCGCCCAAGCGCGTGCTGCTCGTGCTGGGCTATCCCGACGTCTACCACGCCTGCGACCACACCATGGACATCCTGGCGCACCACCCCATCGGGCTAGAAGGCTTCGACGAGCATCTGGTGGACGACATGCGTCGCAAGGGCATGGATCAGGCGAACGTCGCGCTGCTGCCGGAGGGCGGCGGCTGGCTATTGGTCGAGTTCGGCGCCGAGACGCTGGACGCGGCGGCGGACCTGGCGCGCAGCCTGATGGCCGCGCTCAAGAAAGGCAACGCCGCGCCGGACATGCGCCTGCTCACCGACCCGCACGATCAGGAGAAAGTCTGGCGCGTGCGCGAGTCCGGCCTGGGCGCGACGACGCGCATCCCCGGCTCGCCGCAGACCTGGCCCGGCTGGGAAGACTCCGCCGCGCCGCCGGAGCGCTTCGCCGACTACCTGCGCGACCTGCGCAAGCTGATTGACCGCTTCGGCTACACCAGCGCCTTCTACGGTCACTTCGGCCAGGGCTGCCTGCACACCCGGCTGAACTTCGATTTCGTCACGCGCGAGGGCATCGCGCGCTTCCGCTCCTTCATGGAGCAGGCGGCCGATCTCGTTGTCTCCTATGGCGGCTCGCTCTCCGGCGAGCATGGCGACGGCCAGGCGCGCGCCGAGCTGCTGCCGAAGATGTACGGGCCGGAGCTGGTGCGCGCCTTCGACCAGTTCAAGACGCTCTGGGACCCCGATGGCAAGATGAATCCGGGCAAAGTTGTGTACCCACACCGCATGGACGAGAACCTGCGCCTCGGCCCCGACTACGCGCCCTGGCAGCCGCGCACTCACTTCGCCTTCGCCGCGGACCACGGCAGCTTCGCCACCGCCACGCTGCGCTGCGTCGGCGTCGGCAAGTGCCGCCGCGACGACGGCGGCACCATGTGCCCCAGCTACATGGCAACCCGTGAGGAACAGCACTCCACCCGCGGCCGCGCCCACCTGCTCTTCGAGATGCTGCGCCGCACCACGCTGGCTGACGGCTGGCGCGACCAGAGCGTGAAAGACGCGCTCGACCTCTGCCTGGCCTGCAAGGGCTGCAAGGGTGAGTGTCCCGTCAACGTGGACATGGCGACCTACAAGGCCGAGTTCCTCTCGCACTACTACGCCGGCCGGCTCCGCCCGCGCACCGCCTATTCGATGGGCCTGATCATGCGCTGGGCGCGGCTGGCTTCGCTCGCGCCGCGGCTGGTGAACCTCACCACGCACGCCCCCGTCCTGCGCGCCGTGGCGAAAGCCGTCGCCGGCATCGCGCCCCAGCGCGACATTCCCCGCTTCGCCCCCGTCACCTTCCGCCATTGGTTCCGCGCCCGCCCGCCGCGCCCCACTCCCACTACTCCCACCGCCACGAGCGCCCCGACCGTGCTGCTCTGGCCGGACACCTTCAACAATCACTTCTATCCCCAGACCGCCATCGCCGCCGTCGAAGTGCTGGAGGCCGCCGGCTTCGCCGTCACCATCCCTGAGCAGACGCTCTGCTGCGGGCGCCCGCTCTACGACTTCGGCATGCTGGACACCGCCAAAGCCATGTTGCGCGGCGTGCTGGACGCGCTGCGCCCCGCCATCCGCGCCGGCACGCCCATCGTCGGGCTGGAACCAAGCTGCGTCTCCGTCTTCCGAGACGAGCTGATCCAGCTCTTCCCCGACGACGAGGATGCGCGGCGGCTCCGCGCCCAGACCTTCCTGCTCGGCGAGTTCCTGGAGCGCCACGCCCCGGACTACCAGCCGCCCAAGCTCGCGCGCGCCGCCGTCGTCCACGGCCACTGCCACCACAAAGCCGTGCTCGGCATGGGGCCGGAGGAACGCCTATTGCGACAGATGGGGCTGGACGCCAATGTGCTGGATTCCGGCTGTTGCGGCATGGCCGGGGCTTTTGGCTTCGAGACGCACGACGATCACTACGCCGTCTCCATCGCCTGCGGTGAGCGCGTGCTGCTGCCCGCCGTGCGTGCCGCGCCCAAAGACGCGCTGATCATCAGCGACGGCTTCTCCTGCCGCCAGCAGATCGCCCAGACCACCGACCGCCGCGCGCTGCACCTCGCCGAAGTGCTGCATATGGCGCTGCACGCGGGTGAGCAAGGCCCGGCGGGCGACTACCCGGAGCGGACGGCTGACAGCCTCACACCGCCGCACACGCCCCGCCCTGCCCGCGTCGCGCTGCTCGCCGGCGCGGGTGCCGCGTTGGCCGCCAGTGTGCTCGCGCTCGCCAGCCGGCGCATCCGCAATTCAACCAAAACGACGATCAGAAGGACGACAAGCAGGACAAGGAGGACGAGATGAAGACCGAACAGATCTCGGTGCAACCCGGCAAACAGACCTTCGCCGTCGTGCTGGCGAAAGGCGACGAGGTGATCGCCCGCCTGCTGGACTTCGCCCGCGAGCGCCAGCTCAGCGCCGCCTACTTCACCGGCATCGGCGGCTGGAGCGACGCCACGCTGGCCTACTTCGACCGCGCCAACATGGACTACAAGCATCTGCCCGTGCCGGGGCAGGTCGAAGTCCTCTCGCTGCTGGGCAACATCACCCTCGCCGACGGCCAGCCCAAGGTTCACGCCCACGCCGTTGTCGGTCTGCCCGACGGCTCCACGCGCGGCGGCCACGTCCTGGAGGCCCACGTCTGGCCCACGCTGGAAATCTTCCTGGTCGAATCCGGCGAGCCGCTGCACCGCGCGCGCGACCCCGAAACTGGCCTGGACGTGATCCATCTATGACGCGCCTGTGGTCTGGGCTGTTGGCAGTATATCCGCCCATGCCGGGCCAGGATTACCCCGGCATTCATGCCGGGAAGCCGGCGCATAAGGATTCTCCGGGAAGCCAGGACATTCATGCCCATCTCGTCCGTTCGCCGGCCGTTTACGGCCGCGAGCGCGCATCCCACCATCAGTGTTGAACGATAGGAGCAACGCATGGCAGTGCTATCGCCGCGCCGGCTCGCCACGGAGGTGAGCCAGAAGCCGCTCGTGCGCGACACGCTGGCCGGCCGGCGCAAACGGTCCGGCTGGCTCTGGCTGCTGGAACACACGCTCGCGCGCGACGTGCGCGTGGTGGACCAGCACATCCGCGAGGGACGCTTCCAGCGCGGCCTGGCGCTGATCGCCGGCCTCTCCGCCGTGCTGGGCGGGCTGGAAGTCACCCTGCAACACTATCGCGGCAGCTACAGCCAGCGCGTCATGTACAGCCCCGTCTTCCTCAGCCCGCTCGTGCTGCTGGCGGGCGTCTGGGGCTTCTTCAGCCGCCGCGTCGCGCGCACGCTGCTGCCGATCTCCTCGCTGCTGCTGCTCGGCGACGGCGCGCTCGGCTTCATCTTCCACGTGCGCGGCATCGCGCGCAAGCCCGGTGGCTGGCGCATCCCGATCTTCAACGTCATCATGGGGCCGCCGATCTTCGCCCCGCTGCTGCTCGGCATCAGCGGCTTCCTCGGCGTGATCGCCGCCATGCTGCGCCGCGAGGACGACCCGCCCCGCGTCAAAGCCGCCGGACTGCCGGGCCAGCGCCCCGCCTGGCTGGGCCTACTGCCGCGCGGCATCACCCGCGAAGGCGTCATCCTGGAGCATCACGTGCGCGAGGGACGCTTTCAGAAGGTGCTCGCCGCCGCCACCGGCGTCTCGGCCATCCTCAACGGCGTCGAAGCCCTCTACCCCCACTACAAGAACGACTTCACCTACAAAGTCCAGTGGACGCCCATCCTGCTCGCCCCCATCGTCGCTTTCGCCGGCTTCGGCGCCGTCGCCAGCAAGCGCATCGCGCGCACGCTGCTGCCGCTCACCTCGGCGCTGGCCGTCCTCAACGGCGCCATCGGCGCCTTCTACCACCTGCGCGGCGTCGTGCGCCGCCCCGGCGGCCTCAAGCACTCCTTCTACAACACCGTCTACGGCCCACCGCTCTTCGCGCCGCTGCTCTTCGCCGCGACCGGCTTCCTGGGCCTGCTCGCCAGTCTCTTGCGGAGGGCCGACTGAAGATGTCACTCACCAACAAAACCCAAGACATGCCGCTGCCGCCCGATCCCAACGCGCCGCGGCCGACCATCGAGTCCGGCCCCCCCGCCACCACGCCGGCGGGCCGCCTGCCAATCAACACGCGCACCGGCCAGCCCATCCAGCCGCGCCCCCAGCCCGGCTACTATCCCGGCTTCTCCACGCTCAGTCAGCAAAAGTTCTGGGACGAAGCCACCCGCCGCGTCGTGCTGGCCCGCGTGAACAACCCGCCGCCCATCCGCTTCTTCACGCCCGACGAGGCGCGGCTGATGCGGGCGGTGATCGAGCGCGTGCTGCCGCAGGACGACCGCGACGAGGCGCACCGCGTCCCCATCCTCAACTACATAGACGACCGGCTCTACCACAACCGCATAGACGGCTACCGCTACGAGGATATGCCGCCGGACCGCGAGGCGCACCGGCTCGGCCTGCAAGCCATCGAGCGGATCGCCCAAACGATGTACGGCCAGCCTTTCATCGCGCTGCCGCCCGACCAGCAGGAGCGCGTCCTCAAGACCATCCACGACGTAGAGCCGCCCGCCGCCCACGACATCTGGCGGCAGATGTCCATCCAGCGCTACTGGATGCTGCTCGTACAGGACGTGGTAGACGCCTACTATGCCCACCCCTACGCCTGGGATGAGATCGGCTTCGGCGGCCCCGCCTACCCGCGCGGCTACATGCGCCTGGAGGGCGGCAAGCCGGAGCCGTGGGAGGTGGCCGAACAACGCTACGAGTGGTCCGGCCCGCTCTGGGCAGTCTCGAACGAATACGGCCCCATCGGCGCCGGCCACGAGACCATCACCCCCGGCCAGGAAGGCACCCACTGAGGACGGGAAACCTTATCCCGCCTTGTCCTGGGTTGTTGCCATTTGCTACATCCGCCGCGAGGCCAGGATTATCCCCGGCATTCATGCCGGGGCGCCAGCCCAGCACAGGATTATCCCCGGCATTCATGCCGGGAAGCCGGCAAGCAGAGAACACGCGGAGGCATCCATGACCACACCACACACGTCAGGCGACGCCGTGATGGAAAGCCCACTGGCGGGCGCGTTCGACGGCGCGACGCCAGGCGCGCACATGCTCGGCCCCATCCAGACGCTTGACACGCCGATGCGGCGCTACGGCCCACATGACGAGGTGGACTATGTGATCGTCGGCGTCGGCTCGGCCGGCGGCGTGTTGATCCAGCGCCTCGCGCGCGCCGGCTTCCGCGTGGTCGGCTTCGACGCCGGCCCCTTCTGGGATACCGAGCGCGACTGGGTGAGCGACGAGGCCGGCTCGTACAACCTCTACTGGAACGACCTGCGTATCACCGGCGGCAGCGAGCCGCTGGCCTTTGGCGCCAACAACAGCGGCAAGGGCGTTGGCGGCGGCTCGGTGCATTGGGCTGGCTTCACCCCCCGCTTCCACCCATCCGACTTCAGCGTCTACTCCGACACCGGCCTCGGCGCCGACTGGCCCATCTCCTACCAGGACGTGAAGCCCTACTACGAGCTGCTGGAGCTGGAGATTCCCGTCGCCGGCCCGTCGTACTATCCCTGGGGCGACCCACACGGCTACGCCTACGGCCCGCACCCGATGGGCGGCGTCGGCGACGTGCTGATCAACGGCTGCACGAAGCTCGGCATCGGCGTCTCCATCGGCGGCCCCGTCGCCATCACCTCTGGCTCGCATGGCGACCGCCCCCACTGCATCTACCGCGGCTTCTGCATCCAGGGCTGCAAGGTCGGCGCGAAACAGTCCACCCTCATCAGCCACGTGCCGGACGCCATCCGCCACGGTGCCGAGATTCGCGCCAACTGCATGGTCGCCCGCGTCAACCTCGGCGCGGATGGCCGCGTCACCGGCGTCACCTATTTCGATCCCGACGGCAACCTGCGCGAGCAGCACGCCAAAGTCGTGATCGTCAGCGGCTACTCCATCGAGACACCGCGCCTGCTCTTCAACTCGGCCTGCCCCGGCTTCGAGCAGGGACTTGCCAACTCCAGCGGCGTGCTCGGCAAGTACCTGATGGCCCAGGCAGGCACCGTCGTGCTCGGCCGTTTCGCCGCGCCGATCCGCATGTACAAAGCCCCGCCCGCCCACGCGCTCACCGAGGAGTTCTACGAGACTGACCCCGCGCGCGACTTCGTGCGCGGATTCGCCATCCAGACCGTCGGCCCGCTGCCCATCGCCTTCGCCAAGCAGATGATGGTCGCCAAGGGCGCCTGGGGCTGGGGTATGCGCAAGGTAATGATGGACTACAACCACTGGGCAGCGCTCGGCTTTCTCGGCGAGATTCTGCCCTGGGAGGACAACCGTGTCGAGCTGGCCGCGGAGACGGACCGCCACGGTCTGCCCGTCGCCAAAATTACCTTCGGCCTGCACGACAACGACAAGAAGCTGATCAAGTGGGGCGTGGACAAGACGATGGAGGTGATGTACGCCGCCGGCGCCGAGGAGGTGGTGCGGGAGCCGCGCTACGCGCACCTGATCGGCGGCGCGCGCATGGGCAACGACCCGCGCACGTCCGTCGTGGATGGCTTCGGCCGCGCGCACGACATCCCCAACCTCTTCCTCTGCGACGGCAGCATCTTCCCCACGCAAGGCTCCGCCAACCCCGGCCTCACCATCCAGGCCATCGCCGCGCGCACCGCCGACTATCTCATCGCCCAAGGTGCGGGCGTTGTCAACCGTCCGCCGCGCGCCGTGCCTGCCGCCAACCCGCCGCTGCGCCGCGACCTCTCGCCCCATAGCACCGCCGGCCGTGGCATGCCGCGTCTCAAATCAAAGACCCCGAAGGCGAAGCTCGGCCTGGGCGGGCTGGCGGCGGGCAATCGCGGATAGCCGCTCGATCCCACTCGCGGCGATAGCGTAGTGCGCGTGCATCATGCGGTAGCATCCAGCGCCGTAGGGGCGCGGCTTACTCGTGCGCCGCGGCCGACGCCGCGCGTATCATTTTAGCGATGGAGTCGCC
The DNA here is from genome assembly GCA_025935195.1 of Ktedonobacterales bacterium. GTDB lineage: Bacteria > Chloroflexota > Ktedonobacteria > Ktedonobacterales > JADMIN01 > JAICVS01. Next base: position 1,663 of record JAICVS010000173.1, on the reverse strand, counting down.
GATGCCGTGCAGGACGAGATCGGCGGCAAAGTGCGCCAGCATCGCCGCTTCAAGCCCATACCGCACGAAGAGATAGCCAGTGGCAATCCCAAGGACTCCGTTGAGCAGGATGGCGCGTCCGATCAACAACGGCGTCAGCTTAACCAGCGCGGCGGTGGCCGGCAGATGTCCCAGCCCAAAGATCACCGCGGCGATGACGTTGGCGATCCAGAACGCCCCTTGCGTTGGTTGGCCGCTGGGCAGATGCCAGACAAAACCGATCAGCCACGCCAGCAATGAGAGCAGGAACAGGCGGAGCAGGATCTCTTCGTCAATGCCGCCATAGAAGGACGCCAGCAAGCGTTTCCACAGGGCTGGGATGGGAAAGTGATCGCGCATGGCCTGGGGCAGACGCGGCCAAAACACCGTCATCTCCAGGACCAGCAGGACCACTGACGAAGCGATCCCGACGATCACCGCTGGCAAGATGATCGCCAGCGCCTGAGCCGTCACATCCTTGCCGGCGAGCAACCCATCGAGCAACGGTGCGCCCAGCCCAATCTGCCGCGCGATGAGCAAGCCGAGGCTGGTCGTCACACCAAGCAGCACAACGCTCTGCGCGCTCTGCAGCAGCACAATCACCCACCGTGGCTGATGCATCCGCTGCTGCGCCTTGTTGAAGGCATCGGCGGTGAGCTCCAGCGTGTAGGGCGTGACGCAGGCGACACCGATCACCGCCGCGCCATACAAGACGGCAAATTCAGGCCAGACGAAAGCGGACATGGCCTCGCCTCACTCCTGTAGGGGATCGACAACTACGCGTCTATCAACCGGCGCACGGGCCATTGACATCCGTGCGCCAACACATTATTCTGTATACATAGAATAGTCTAAATATTTGGAGAAAGCAATGGCAACCGCTCGCGCCGACCTGATCCTGCATCCCGTGCGCATGCGCCTGCTCGCGGCGCTGGCGCGCCGGCAGCTCACCGCGCGCCAACTGAGCGAGCTGCTGCCCGACGTCCCCCAGGCCACGCTCTATCACCACCTCGGCACGCTCACGCGCGCGGGACTGCTGCGCATCGTCTCCCAGCGCCAGGTACGCGGCGCCGTCGAGAAGCTCTATGCCCTCGCCGACGACAACATGTTTCTCGGCCCGGCTGATCTGGCGAACGCCTCACCCGACGATCACCTCCGCTACTTCACGATCTTCGTCTCCGCACTGATCGGCGACTTTGCCCGCTATGTCCAGCGGAACACGCCGATCGATTTCGCCGCGGAAGGCGTCGGCTATCGTGAGGTGCCGTTCTATGTGAGCGATGAGGAGTTCGCCCAAGCCACGGCGGCGCTCAGCCAGGCGCTCCTGCCATTCCTGAGGAATGAGCCGGCGCCAAACCGGCGCCGCCGCCTCGTCGCGATCATCACCTTCCCCGACGCCGCGCCCGCGGATGCGCCTCACGACGCCGTGCCGCCCACCACCCCGGAGGTATGACCATGCGCGCCGCGTCCCTCGCGCGGCTAAGAGCCGCGGAGAATATCGGAGGAAACGCTATGCTCGTCCATCATGGTATCCCCAACATCGCGCTCCCGCCCGCGCTCGTCGCTCTCCTGGCGATCGTCTTCCTCCTCGTCTATCTGCGGCTGGTGATGTACTTCATCGAAGACCTCTACCAGCCGGAGCGGC
>JAICVS010000065.1 GCA_025935195.1 Ktedonobacterales bacterium | reverse complement strand
TCCCCGGCCGCTGGCTCGGCGGCGCCCAGCTCGTCGAGCTGATCGAAAACGAGCGCGTCACCGTCCCCGCCGGCGTTCCCAGCGTCTGGATCGGCCTGCTCGCCTACCTCGAACGCCTCTCCCTCGAACCCATCAAGCCGGACCTCTCCTCCGTGCGCGCCGTTCCCTGCGGCGGCTCCGCCATCCCGCCCGCCCTCATGAAGGGCTTCGACCGCTTCGGCCTGCCGCTGCTCCACGCCTGGGGCATGACCGAAACCTCGCCGCTCGCCTCCGTCAGTCGCGTCAACTCCGGCGCGGCGGACCTCCCGGCCGATGAACAGTTCGCCATCCGCACCAAGCAGGGCCAGGCCGTCCCCGGCGTCGAGGCGCGCGTCGTCAACATCGAGACCGGCCAGGAAGTCCCGCGCGACGGCAAGAGCGTCGGCGAGATTCAAGTGCGCGGCCCCTGGATCGCCCGCGCCTACTACCACGACGAGGGCAACACCGAGAAGTTCATGGACGGCTGGCTGCGCACCGGCGATGTCGCCACCATGGACGCCGACGGCTACATGCAGATCGTTGACCGCACCAAAGACCTGGTCAAATCCGGCGGCGAATGGATCTCCTCCGTCGAGCTGGAGAACCTGATCATGGCGCACCCCAAGGTGCTCGAAGCCGCCGTCATCGCCGTCCCGCACCCCATCATGCAGGAACGCCCCGTCGCCTACGTCGTGCCCAAGCCCGAATTCGCGGGCCAGCTCACCGCCGGCGAGATTCTCGACTACCTGCGCCCGCAGGTCGTCAAGTGGTGGCTCCCCGACGAAGTGCTCTTCATTGATGCCGTTCCCAAGACCAGCGTCGGCAAGTTCAGCAAGCGCGAGCTGCGCGACCGCTACGCCGCTCAGGTCGCCTCCACCGCCGGCTGATCGCTTCGCATCTCGGCCGCCAAGTGTGATCCATCTCACATCGCCGCGGCCTCTCTTCCGCGATACTGGACGAGTGAGCGGGCGCCGGTCCATCGTGACCACGCGCGCCCGCCGCCGTTGAGATCGTCAGGAGGGAGGCCGCCGTGCGCCCCATAGACCCTGAGGCCATCGAGAAGCTCGCCGCCGCACGCGCCGCGCGCCGCGCCCGCGCCATCAGCACCATCGGGCTGACGGTTCTGCCGCCCGCTCTGCTCGTGCTCGTCATCATCGCGGTGTTGGCCTCCCCGCGCGTTCCGCCCGGCTCCAACCGTCCTTTCCCTAAAGGCGCGCTCGCCGGCTCAACGGCGACGGCCACGCCGACCGCCACATTCCCCATCCCCAGCACACAGGTGCCGTTCGCCCCGCCCACGCCTGCCCCGCCGCCCTTCGCCTTCGCGGCGCAGTGGCAGACCGACCCCGCCGCCCCCAGCAGCGTCGCCAGCGTCGTCTTCTCGCCGTCCGCGCCCCAGTTCGGCTACCTCTGCGTGGTCAACGGAGCGCTGCCGAATGGCGCGCTCGCTCAATCCGCCGCGCCGCACGCCGCGCCCGCGCATCCCGCCTCTGGTCTCCCCACTCTCTTCGTCACCACCCACGGCGGCCTCGCCTGGTCGCCGCTCACCGGCGTCCCTTTCGGCCAGCCCAACAACTGCCGCCTCACCCTGGACCCCGCCGACCCGCGCAGCCTCTACGCCGTCGTGGACACCCCGACCGACGCACCGACCGGCGGCTCCTCCTCCACGCTCTGGCACACCCCTGACGGCGGGCAGACCTGGCAGGAGCCATCCGTTCCGCCGGTCCCCGGCTTCTCCTCACTCGTCGCCGGGCTCACCGTCAGCGGCCCGCGTGTCGTCGCGCTCGTCTTCGGCTTCTCCCAGACCGCCAACCAGCCGCCCACGCTGCTCGACGCCAGCGACGACGGCGGCCACACCTGGAAGAACATCACCCCCGCCCTCACCCTCGACGGCCAACCGGTCAGCATCAGCGGCCCGCTCCTCTCCATGGGCTCCACCCTCATCATCGGCGGCAACGTCGCCAGCGCCGGGCCCATCGGCGCCAGCCTCCCCATCGGCGCTGCCGCCGCTTCGCCTGATCCAGCACGTCTGGCCCCTCCACTCGGTGCCGGCCCGCCCCCCACCGTCACCTCCACCTCGCCCGGTGGCCCCGCGCCCGACACTCACTACTTCGCCTCGACGGATGGTGGCGCGAGCTGGGCGCCCATGGCTCTGCCCGCCCATCTCTCACCCAACCTGACCTTCACCCCCTCCGCGGACGGCTCGACCTTCTACGGCGTCGTCACCGCCACCCAGCGGAACGCCTCCGGCATCCTCGTCTCCATCCCCTACTTCACTAATGACACTGGCCGCACCTGGGCGCCTCTGCCTACCCTCGAAGGCGTCGAGAATGGCTACCTCGACATCTACATGCAGGCCCCCACGCTCGTCGTCTCCCCCACCGGCGCCGTGCTTCTCCAGACGCTCCACACCAGCGATAACGGGGCTGCCCCCGCCGGCGTCTTCTTCCTCAGCAACCCCACCGCCCCGTGGCAGGCGCTCGCCTACGACCCGAACGTCTTCACCTGGCAGGTGGCGAGCGCGCCGGGCGACGGCCGCCTCTGGGGCGTCCGCGTCAATCTGGAAGCTCCTCCCGGCGGCGACCTCGTCTACGTGGACCTGCCCTGATCCCGCCTCGATCCGCTTCCCCCGACGACGCGCCGGGCATGACTCCTGCGACACACCCGCACTCGACCGGCTGAGATGCGAGCGGGCCGGTTGGGAGCGGCACTAATGCGTGGGAACGAGGCGGCGTCATGACGGCATCGCGCACGCGGCATGAGCGCAACGCGGCGGACGCGGCTCGCGACAACCGACCCGACTGGCCTAGCGCTCCCATGCGGGCGCCGGGCCTCAGCGCGGCGATCACACCGCGCACGATCTGGCTGGCGGCGGCCGTCGTGGCGCTGCTGTTCTGCGCCTTCGTGCTGCTCACGCGCGCCGCCGGCGTGCTCTTCCTCTTCTTCGCCGCCGTCATCATCGCCGAAGGCATCCGCCCGCTCGTAGCCCGGCTGCGTCGCGCCGGCCTGCCGCGCGCGCTGGCGGTCGGCCTGGTCTATCTCGCGTTCTTCCTCTTGTTGGCCCTGCTCGCCTGGCTACTCATCCAGCCGCTGCTGGCGCAGGCGACCGCCTTCATCAGCGCCCTGCCCACCTACATCACCCAGGCGCAAGACCTGATCGGCCGCATCCAGCGCTTCGTCGGCGACAACCCGCAGCTCGCCCAGGGCGTGCAGCTCCTAGAGCAGCAGATCGGCTCGTTCCTGCAGCAGTGGGTGCCGTTCATCCTGCGGCTGCCGCTCACGCTCGGCGATCTGGTCTTCACGGTCGTCGTCGTGCTGGCGATGGCCTTCTTCTGGCTCACGGCCATTGACGGCCTGCGCCCGTTCCTGCTGGACCTGCTGCCCCCGCGCGCCGCGCCCAGCGCGGAGGCCGTGCTCGACGAGATCAGCGTCAAGCTGGGCGGCTACCTGCGCGGTGTCGTCACCAACATGCTCGTCATCGGCATCCTCACCGGCCTGGGGCTGTGGATTCTCGGCGTGCCGTACCCGGCGCTGCTCGGCATCCTCGCCGGGCTGACGGAGGTCATCCCCTTCCTCGGCCCGTGGATCTCGGGCAGCGTCGCCATCCTGGTCGCGCTCGTCGTCGTCGGCCCGCTCAAGGCCGTCGAGGTCGTGGCGCTCTTCTTCATCATCCAGAACGTCGAGGGCAACACGCTCGTTCCACTGGTGATGCAGCGCAGCGTGGACCTGAATCCGCTGGTGGTGATCGTCGGCGTGCTGTTGGGCGGCGCGATCTTCGGCCTCGCGGGCAGTATCCTCTCCGTCCCGCTGGCCGCGGTGATCCAGGTGCTGATCGTGCGCGTGCTCGCCCCCGCCCTGCGCCGCGCCTCCGCCGGCGCGAGCGAGAGCGGCGGAGAGGAGGGTGGCGCGACGGCGAAGCAGCGAACGGCGGATGACGACGGACACGCGCTCGCCCCGCGCGAGCGCGCGCCGGCCGCGACATGATGGCGCATAGTGCTGAGAGCGCACGTACCCTTGCCGCCGCGCTCGCGTCGCTGGTATGCTGGCAATTGGGCGTGCGCCAGTCGCGCGCCCTCTCGGCAGTGCATTGCCGCGGTACCCAGTGAGAACGAACGTTTACCCGATTACCTAACAGGGATACAGCATGAGCGAGACGATTCCAGCCGATACCCGCCCGCGCGTGATGGTCATCTTCGCGCACCCCGACGACGCCGAGTTCATCTGCTCGGGGACGGTCGCGCGCTTCGTCGCCAGCGGCTACCGCGCGCAGTATGTGCTGGCGACCAGCGGCGACAAGGGTAGCGACGATCCGCACGCCACTCCGGAACAGCTCATCACCACGCGCGAGGCCGAGCAGCACGCCGCCGCGAAGGTGCTTGGCGTCGAGGAGGTCACGTTCCTGCGCCACAAGGACGGCGAGGTGGAGGTGAGCATCCCCTTCCGCAAAGAGTTGGCGCTGGTCATCCGTCGCGGCCGGCCGGACGTGGTCCTGACCTTCGATCCCTGGCAGCGCTACCAGATTCACCCGGACCACCGCGCCGTCGGCATGACCGCGCTGGATGCCGTGGCCGCCGCCCGCGACCACATGTATTACCCGGAGCAGCTTGTCGAGGGGCTGCAAGAGCATCGAGTCCACAACGTCTACTTCTTCGCCAGCGACCAGCCCAACTACTACGTGGACATCACGGCGTTCATGGAGAAGAAGATCGAGGCGCTGCGGGCGCACACCAGCCAGATCCGCACGAGCGGGCTGGAGGAGCGCATGCGCTCACGGGCGCGCATCGTCGGCCAGGAGATCGGCGTGGAATACGCCGAGGCGTTCCACTACCTGCCGATGATGCAGCCGCCGGCGCTGATGCGCCATCCGAACTGGTAGCGCGCGGCTGGATCGAGTCGGATCGAGTCGGATGGAGGAGAGCGCGCTATGCGGGTGCTGGTGATCGGCGGCGGCGCGCGTGAACACGTCCTCTGCTGGAAGCTGGCGCAGTCGCCCCATCTGAGCGCGCTTTTCTGTGCGCCGGGCAACGGCGGGACGGCGGCAATCGCGGAGAATGTGCCGCTCGATCCAATGGACTTCGCCGCCTGCGCGGACTGGGCGGAGCGTCACGCCATCGATCTGACGGTGATCGGGCCGGACGATCCGCTCGGTGGCGGCATCGTGGATGTCTTCGCGGCGCACGGGCTGCGCGTCTTTGGTCCCACACGCGCGGCGGCGCGTATCGAGAGCAGCAAAGTCTGGGCGAAGCGGCTCCTGCTCGACGCCGGCATCCCCACCGCGGACGCCTACCACACGGACGACTACGACGCGGCGCTGGCGTATCTCGCTCGGCGTGAGGCGGAGCATGGCGCGGATGCCGCCTATCCGCTTGTCGTCAAAGCCGATGGGCTGGCGGCCGGCAAGGGCGTTATCATCGCTCATGATGGCGGCGAGGCGCGCGCGGCGCTAAACACCTTCCTGGTCGAGCGGCGGCTGGGCGCGGCGGGCAGCGCCGTGCTGATCGAGGAGTATCTGGAAGGGCGCGAGCTGTCGCTGTTCGCGCTGAGCGATGGTGAGCGAGTCGTGCCGCTCGTTCCCGCCTGCGACTACAAGTGCGCTTACGATGACGACGAGGGGCCGAACACCGGCGGCATGGGCGCCTACTCGCCGCCCGCCTTCGCCACGCCGGAGCTGCTCGCCGCCATCGCGCGCGACATGCTCATCCCGGCGGTGCGCGCGCTGCATGCGGCGGGTGCGCCGTTTCGTGGGCTGCTCTACGCCGGCCTGATGATCACGGCGCGCGGCCCATACGTGCTGGAGTTCAACGCGCGCTTTGGCGATCCCGAGACGCAGGTGGTGCTGCCACGGCTAGAGAGCGATCTGCTGGAGCTATGCGTCGCGGCGGCGGACGGGCGGCTCGACACGGTTGCGCCGCCGCGCTGGTCGGATGAGGCCGCGTGCGGTGTGGTGATCGCGTCACGCGGCTACCCCGGCCCATTTGCCAAGGGCCTGCCGATCACCGGGCTGGACGCGCTCGACCCCGGCATCCGCGCCTTCCACGCCGGCACACGCCGCGACACGGACGGCCGGCTCGTCACCAGCGGCGGGCGTGTGCTCACGCTGGTCGCGCGCGGCGCAACTGTCGCGGACGCTCGCGCCCGCGTCTACGCCAACGCCGGCCGGATTCACTTCGACGGCGCGCGCTGGCGCACCGACATCGGCGCACGTGAAGTGGCTCCGGCAGGGTAGCCGGGCGGGCACGCCGACCGCGCGCACCTAGCCTACGCCCCCGCGACGGCCTCGACGCCCGCTGCCTTCACCTGATCCCACGCATGGTACGAGCTGCGCACCAGCGGCCCGCTCTCCACATGGCGGAAGCCCATCGCGCGCCCCTCGCGGGCGTACTCGTGGAACTCATCCGGCGTCACGTAGCGTTCGATGGGCAGATGCTCCTTGGTCGGCTGGAGGTACTGCCCGATGGTGATGATGTCAATGTCGCGCGCGCGCAGGTCGCGCAGCAGCGCCAAAACCTCGTCGCGCGTCTCGCCCAGGCCGAGCATGAAGCCGGTCTTGGTCGGGATGTCGGGATACATCTGTTTGGCCCATTCCAGCACGTCCAGCGAGCGCGTGTAGATCGCCTGCGGGCGCACGCGCTTGTACAGCCGCGGCACCGTCTCGACATTGTGGCTGAAGACGCTGGGCCGCGCGTCCATCAGGATTTTGAGCGCCTCGCGCGATCCCTTGAAGTCCGAGGTCAGCACCTCGACGGCGCAGTCCGGGTTCAGCCGCCGCACCCAGCGGATCGTCGCCGCGAAGAGCGTCGCGCCGCCGTCGCGCAGCTCGTCGCGGTTGACCATGGTGATCACCACGTGGCGCAGCCCCATCTGCTGTGTCGCCTCGGCCACACGCCGCGGCTCCTCCCAGTCCACCGCCATCGGCCGGCCCGTCGCCACGGCGCAGAAGCCGCAGGAGCGCGTGCAAACGCTGCCCAGGATCATGAAGGTGGCCGTGCGGTGCGCCCAGCACTCGGCGATGTTGGGGCAGCGCGCCTCCTCGCAGACGGTATGCAGCGCCTTGCCGCGCATCAGCCGCTTCAGCTCCTCGTAGTTCTCGCCGGTCGGCACGCGCACGCGCAGCCAGTCCGGGCGCCGGGAGGGCATGATAGGCTGTGTCGGCATCGTGGGCATTGCGGCCATGATCTCGTCTCCTCGCCAGGGGTCACTGGGATGCGCTCGCAGGGTATGGCGCGTCGGTGCCGGGCGCGTTCGGCCGGTCGGGTGGCTCTACCGCATTGTAGCAGCGCCCGCGCCCAGGTCGCAACGGCATCCTCACCGCGGCCGGCTCCGTTCCCCTCAATCGCGGATGGCGCGGGACGCGGCGGGGGCTGTAGAATAGCGAGACCTGTATCGCCCCTCCGGTGGTGCCCTGCCCCGCCGCAGCAAAGGACAACACTCCACCATGCGAACCGCGGGTAGTGACGTGGGAGAGCGCCCGCCAGACGACGCCGCGGCGGCGCGCACCACCGTGATGCGCGCGGCGCGGCCGTGGGCGCTGGCCGTGCGTATCGTCGCCGTCGCGACAGCCGTGGTGGTGGGCCTGTGGCTGCTGGTGACACTGCGCGGCATCGTCCTGCAAGTGCTGATCGCGGTGATCCTGGCCGCCGGGCTGACGCCGCTGGTGGAGCGGCTGCACGCCCGCGTGCGGCTGCCGCGCGCCGCCGCCGTCCTGCTGATCTACCTCGGCTTCGTGCTGGCGCTGGTGGCGCTGGCGCTACTGATCATCCCGCCGGTGATTGACCAAATCCAGGGCATCGTCTCGAACGCTCCGGCCTACGAGCAGGCGTTGCTCAATAGCCTGCGCGACATCCAGCGCGCCTTCCCCTTCCTGCCGCCGCTCGATCAGAAGGTCGGTGAGCTGGTGAGCAACCTGGGCAACCAGCTCGACACCATCGCCTCGCAGGCGTTGCGGCTGTTTGGGCTGGCGGCTAGCGTCTTCAGCGGCATCATCAACATCTTCCTGACGCTACTGATCACCTTCTACTTCGTCGTGGACGGCATACGCATCCGCGACTACCTGCTCTCGTTCCTCACGCCACGCCAGCGCGAGCGCATCCGCCCCGTCGCCGACCACATCGGCGACCGGCTGGGCGGGTGGCTGCTCGGCCAGTTCGCCCTGAGCGGCGTGATCGGCCTCGCCAGCTACATCGCCCTCAGCATCCTCGGCGTGCCGAGCGCGCTGCTGCTGGCGGTGGTGGCCGGCATTGGCGAGGCGGTTCCCATCATCGGCCCATTCGTGACGGCTGTTCCCGCTGTGATCGTCGCCCTCACCCAATCGCCCCTGACGGCGCTGCTGACGGTCATCGCCTATCTGGTCATCCAGCAGCTCGAAAGCAACATCCTGGCGCCGAACATCATGGGTAAAGCCGTCAAACTGCACCCGCTGGCGGTCGTCTTCGCGCTGCTGGTGGGCGGCTCGCTGCTCGGCATCATCGGCGCCATCGTCTCCGTGCCGCTGACCGCCGCCCTCTCCGTCATCCTGGATGAAGTGCGCGCCAGCCGGCAGCGCCACACGGCCGCGGCCGTGTGACGAGTGAGGAGGGATGGCGCGACGCATGCCCGCTCGCTGCTGCTGACGGGGCCGCTACGGTTGGAGTGGGTGGACGAGGAACTGCCGGAGCCGGGGCCAGGCCAGGCGCTAATCGCGACGACGGCCGGCGCGGTGAGCGTCGGCACGGAGCTGCCCGAATACCTGGGAACGGCGCGGCACAGCGCGCCGCCGCGCTATCCACGCATGACGGGCTACGAGAGTGTGGGCGTCGTCGTGGCGGTAGGCGCGGGAGTCACACGGCCGCGCGTGGGCGAGCGTGTCTTCGGCTTCTACGGCTACCGCACGCGCGCGCTCGTCGCGGCGGAGAAGGCCATCCCCATCCCATCAGCGGTCAGCGACCGGCTGACGCTGCTCGCCATCCTGAGCTGCGACGTGGCAAAGGGCGTACGCACATTGCGGCCGTGGATCGCTGAGTCCGCGCTGGTGACGGGCGCGGGCACCATCGGCCTGCTCGCGGTCTGGACGCTGCGCGCGTTGGGCGTGATGCGGATTGACGTGGTCGAGCCGATCCAGGCGCGGCGGACGCTGGCGCGGCGGCTCGGCGCGCGCGACACCTTCGTGCCGGACGCGAGTGGGATGCGTGGGGCGAACGCGGACGGCTACGACCTGGGTATCGAGTGTTCCAGCCGCGCGGATGCCTTCGCGCTGCTGCAAGAGCGCATGCGTCACGGCGGGCGTATCTGCGTGCTGGCCGGCGGCACTATCGAGCCGCTCGCGCCGGCCTTCCATGAGCGCGAACTGCTGGTCGTCGGATCGAGCGACGGCTGGGACTATCCGACGCACGCGGCGTGGTTCTTCGCTGCGGCGCGTGATACTGCCGCCGACCTGGAGTGTATCTTCGATCACGAGACAACGCCCGCTGATCTGCCCGCGACCTTCGCGCGCATGGCGGACGGCGCGCTCGCGCCGATCAAGGTGTTCGTGCGCTATCCCGCGCCAACTGCCGGGTGATCGAGTGTTTCCCTTCGACTGGTATTGAATTAGCAAGCAAAATATGGTATCACCGTCTGCATCGGTTGGCGGACCGAGACCAGGCATTCCTTCCAAGGTTGGGTAGTTGGGGTAGTTGAGGATGACGTCCAAGGAGTCCGCACTATGGCAGTTCTCTCACGCGCAACCCGGCGAACCCGCGCAACCCTGCGAACCCTCGTCACCAGCGGGGCCGGCGGCCTCGCGCTGGCGCTCGTCGTCGCGCTGGCGTTCCCGTCCCTCGCCTTCGCGAATGTCACGCTGACGCAGATCAGCAGCGATCCCTTCACCTCGTCCACCTGCACCGCGTCCAACACCACGTATCACCACACTGAGGTCGAGCCGGACAGCTTCTCCAACGGCGCGACCATCGTCGCCGCCTTCCAGGTGGCGCGCATCTTCGACGGCGGCGGCTGCGACGTCGGCTTCGCCACCTCGAGCAATAACGGCGGCACCTGGACGCAGGGCTTGCTGCCGGGCATCACCAAGTTCTCTGGCGCCGGCCCATTCGACCGCGTCAGCGACGCCGCGGTCGCCTTCGACGCCCGGCACAACGTTTGGCTGATCTCCACGCTGGCGATCTCGGAGGCGGGTGGCGCCCACGGCGCGGCCGTGCTCACCAGCCGCTCGACCAACGGCGGGCTGACCTGGGGCAACCCGGTCACGACCGCCACCGGCTCGAATGTGGACAAGAACTGGATCGCCTGCGACAACACCTCTACCAGCGCCTTCTTCGGCCACTGCTATACCGAGTGGGACAACAACGGCGCGGGCAACCTGCTCCAGATGAGCACCTCCAGCGATGGCGGGCTGACCTGGGGCGCGGTCAAGACCAACAATGCCGGCGTGATCGGCGGGCAACCGGTGGTGCGCCCGGACGGCACCGTCATCGTGCCGACCGACAACGCCAACGAAACGGCGGTCGGCGCGTTCCACTCGACGGACGGTGGCAACACCTGGAGCGCCATCACCACCATCGCCAACATCTCGCACCACCGCGTCGCCGGCAGCCTGCGCGAGGGTCCGCTGCCCTCGGCGGAGATTGACGGCGCGGGCACGGTGTACGTCGCCTGGACGGATTGCCGCTTCCGCAGCGGCTGCCCATCTAACGACATCGTCTTCAGCAAGTCGCTCAACGCCACAGGGACGAGCTGGGCGGCGGTGAGCCGCGTGCCGATTGACGCGACCAACAGCGGGCGCGATCACTTCATCCCCGGCCTGGCTGTGAACAAGAGCACGTCCGGCGGCACCGCCCGGCTCGGCCTGACCTACTACTTCTACACCACCGCTGCCTGCGGCTCCTCCTGCGCGCTGAACGTCGGCTTCATCTCGTCCACCAACGGCGGGAGCACATGGAGCGCGGCGACGCAGCTCGCCGGCCCGTTCAACGTCGGCTGGGTGGCGAACACCTCGCAGGGGCGCATGGTCGGCGACTACATCTCGACCTCCTACGGCTCGGACGGCCTGGCGCACGGCGTCTTTATGACGGCGACCGCGCCGACCTCCGGCACCACCTGCGGCGCTGTGGCGAACAACTGCAACGAGCCGGCGGATTCGCCGGCATCGGGCCTCGCCACGCTCGGCGGCGCCGCGTCGTCGGCCGGCGATCCGGTCGTCTTCACCGACAACGGCGGCGGCGCGCACCTGTGGGATACCGTCCAGGGCAACGGCATCCGCCACCGCTAGGACATCGCATGCCCTCTCTCGTATGATGAGGCGCTTGCCTCTCGTTTCTCATTCGCCTGGGCTCGCCGCCAGCCGCCCATCCAACCATCACGACAACCTCCGGCGCCACCCGCATGCTCCTAACGGAGAGGGGTGGCGCCGTGGCGTATGCTGTATCCATGACTCTACAAGGGAAGGATGAGATGCCACCATGCCAGATACCCCCCCGCCGTCCGACCGCGCGCCGACGACCGAAGATCAACTGCGCGCCGTCACGATTGGCGAGCTGAAGCCGCTCGCCGGTCGCGTCCGCGTCGTGGATTACGACCCAGACTGGCCGCGCCAGTTCGCGGCTGAGGCCGGCAAGATTCGCGCGGCGCTGGGCGAGCGCGTGCTCCTGCTCGAACACGCCGGCTCCACCTCGGTGCCGGGGCTGGCCGCCAAGCCGCTCATTGACATCGTCCTGGTCGTGGCGGACACAACCGACGAGGCCGCATACGTTCCCGACCTGGAGCGCGCCGGCTACGTGCCGCGGATTCGCGAGCCGGACTGGTATCAGCACCGCATGCTCAAAAGCGCCGATCCCGACGTCAACCTGCACGTCTTCCCGCCGAACTGTGAAGAGGTGGAGCGCATGCTCCTCATGCGCGACTGGCTGCGTGCCAACAAGGCCGACCGCGAGCTATATGCGCGCACCAAGCGCGAGCTGGCCGCGCGCGAGTGGAAATATACCCAAAACTACGCGGACGCCAAGACCGCGGTGGTCGAGGCGATCCTCGCGCGGGCGCGCGCCGCGAGCGCGGAACGCTGAAGCCGCGAGCTGTATCCCTGGCAAACGAGACAAGAGAAGCGAGGCGGAGATGACGAGCGAGGCGAAGATGACGGCGGCGGACGCGCCGATAGTCCCGGCGGGCGCGCTTTTCCAGGTACGGCGCGATATCGCCTTCCTCAACCACGGCAGCTACGGCGCCTGCCCGCGGCCAGTCTTCGAGGTGTACCAGCAGTGGCAGCGCGAGCTGGAGGCGCAGCCGGTGGAGTTCCTAGGGCGGCGCCTGAGCGGGCTGCTGGCGGAGGCGCGCGCGCGCCTCGCGGCCTACCTGGGCGCGGATGCGGACGACCTCGTGTTCGTGCCGAACGCGACCTATGGCATGAACATCGTAGCGCGCTCGCTGGAGCTGCGACCCGGCGACGAAGTGCTCGGCACCGACCACGAGTATGGCGCGGTCGCGCGCACCTGGCGCTTCGTCTGCGGCCCGCGCGGCGCGACCTATCGCGCGCAACCCATCCCGCTGCCGGTCACGGACGCGGACGCGCTGGTCGAGCGGCTATGGGAGGCGGTGACGGAGCGCACGCGCGTGATTGTCGTCAGTCACATCACCTCGCCCACCGCGCTGAGCTTCCCGGTCGCGGCGATCTGCCGGCGCGCGGCGGCGCACGGCATTCTGACGGTGGTGGACGGCGCGCACGCGCCGGGCCAGATCGACTTGGCGCTGGACGCGCTCGGCGTTGACTTTTATACAGGCAATCTTCACAAATGGCTCTGCGCGCCGAAGGGCTCCGGCTTCCTGTACGCCCGGCCGGAGCGCCAATCGCTCCTGCGCCCGCTGGCCGTGAGCTGGGGCTGGGAGGCCGAGCGCCCCGGCCCATCGCCCTTCCAGGACTATTTCGAGTGGACCGGCACGGACGATCCCGCGGCCTATCTAAGCGTGCCGGCGGCCATCGCCTTCCAGCGGGAGCATGACTGGCCGGCGGTCCGCGCCGCCTGCCACACACTCGCCGCCACAGCGCGCGTGCGCATTGCCGCGCTCACCGGCCTGCCCCAGATCAGCCCGGATTCGCCCGATTGGTGGATACAGATGTGCGCGGCGCCGCTGCCCATGCGGGCGGACGTGCCGCGTGAGGAGCTACAGCACCGGCTCTGGGAGGAGCATGGCGTCGAGGTTCCCATCACGGACTGGCAGGGGCGGCGCTTCGTGCGTGTCTCGATCCAGGCGTACAACACGCCCGCCGATGTGGATCGGCTGCTCGCCGGCCTGGCGGCGCTGCTGTGATTCCCGCCGCGCATGCCTGGGAACTCGCTGTCTTTGCGCGCACCCGCATACGCTCCCATATCTTCATCGCTTGCCCAATATAACCACGCGCCACCCAGCGGCGTATACGCTTCGACGGCGCGCAAACAGCGTAACACCGGCATGAGAGATGCGCGCTGCCCCCGCTGGCGCGCGTGTCGCGTGCCGCTGGGCCGTTTCGACGGAGGAGGGGAAACGCAGTGGCAGACTATCGCGGGCGTCCTGGATGCCTTTCCACGGGCTGCCTCGTACTTGTGTGCCTGTTCATCCCGGTGATTGGGCACATCCTCGTGACGGTGATGATTCTCCAGGACGATCTCACACTGATCGAGAAGGTTCTCTGGATTATCGTCGTCTGGGGCACCATCTACTTCATC
Source organism: Ktedonobacterales bacterium (assembly GCA_025935195.1). Classification (GTDB taxonomy): domain Bacteria; phylum Chloroflexota; class Ktedonobacteria; order Ktedonobacterales; family JADMIN01; genus JAICVS01. Next base: position 9,898 of record JAICVS010000065.1, on the reverse strand, counting down.
GGCCCATTCCTCTACCTACTGCTCGGCCAGCGCAGGAATCGCCTCTTCGGGGCACGACCTGTGTGACCACGATGCGACGCCCGATAGCTGCCGACACTGAAGTGCGGGTGAGGGGGCGGGGTACGGCTGGCAGCCGCGCCCACCCCTTCACCCGCGCCTGATGTGTCGCGAGACTTCCGCGCCAGCGGGAAGTGTTCCAGGCTTCCCGCTGGCGCGGAGGTCTATCTACTGCTCCATCGTCGATTCGTCGACTGATCGCTGGTGACGCTGGTGGAGTTGCTGACTGTGCCCGCCCCCAGCACGCTCGCCGCGTCCACCACCTGCTGCTGGCCGGGGGTGAGGGTGACGGCGGTTGATCCCCGAAGTGTTTCAACGCGGCGGCGTTCCGGCCATGGATGGCCGCGATCCCCGCTGCCCCCAAGCGCACGATCCCCTATTCAGTCCTTGCCCATCCGCATCGTCTGGCCGACCCCGGCGCGCGCCGCCAGCCGCATGCCCAGCAGCAGTGACGCCGCCAGCGCGCCGAGCAGCGCCGCGTAGAACACGACGATCCGCGCCGGATCGAAGGTCAGCGTGTACGGCGGCACGCCCAGCCTCGCCGGGTCCACCGTCTGCGCCACTACCATGCCCAGCGGCAGCCCCAGCAGCGCGAGCTGCGCTCGCGGGCTGGCGAACAGCGCGCCCAGTCCCGTCTCCAGCGTCGCCGTCTCCACCCCGTCCGTGCCACGCAGATCGCCGGCCAGGTGCGCGCGCAAGCGCGCGAGCCGGTCGGCGGTGGATTGGAGCGTGGCCGTGTCAATCCCGCTCGTATCGGGAGTGTACAGCATCGTGACGCCCGCGCCGAGAGTGGCGAACGTGCTGGGGCCGGCGTCCTGAGACGAAAACGCATCCTTGAAGGCCGCGCTGGTGAAGAGCAGTGGGTAGGTGCCGGGCTTGTGGTCGGTGCTGAAGGTGTCGAAGTCCGCGCCATTCCAGAATGGGTCGGCGCTATCGTTGGGGAACCACACGCCGACGACGCGCATCGTCACCGTCTGGTCCGGCGCGAAGAGCGGGTACACGGTGAGCGTCTCGCTCGGCTTCATCAGCAGCTTCGGCGTCACCAGCACTTCAGGCGGCTCGCCGGCGGGCACGTCTCGCGTCAGCCGCCCCGCGAACAACCGCATGTGCGGCGCGGCCTGGGCGTAATCGAGCGCGTAAGGCAGCGTATGGTCAATTTGCAGCTCAGGCCGCGCATCCGCCACGCGCCGCCCATCCACCGCCTTGAAATACAGCGGCTGCAGCGTATGCAGCGCGACGACCGGGGTGGAGGCGGCGACGAGTGCGCTCAGGTCGCGCCCCGCCAGGTCGCGCACGCGCGTCTCCACACGCCCCAGCGCGTCGGGCGAGGGATCGGACGTGGTGATCCGCGCGGCCAGGTTGCGCTGCAATGCGGGCGCGGCGGCGAGCGTCTGGCGCAGTTGCACGTTGGCGATCAGCGCGGTGTAGAGCGGCAGCGCGCAGATGAGCACGACGACGACCCCCATGCCGCCCATCAGCGCCATCGCGCGCAACGCCCCGCGCCACTGGAACAGGAACAGCCGCAGCGGCGCGAACGGCGCCCGCGCCTCCGGCTCCTTTCGCATCCCCGGCACGGCGCCCGCCGGCTCGATACGCTCGTCAATCCGCATACGCGCCCGCCCTCTCACCTGGGAACCTTGCGGATAGGACGCGCCACCGGTTCAGCCATTTTCACCGCTATTGTACGCGACGCCCCACGCTTCCATCACACCGGGAAGGCGTCGCGTCCCCAGATGGTAATCGTGCCCAGATTGCGATCATAGATCAGCAGGCGTGATCCATCGGGCGACCAGCGCAGCAAACTCGGCCCGTTGAAGAACAGGCTGGACGGCTGCGCCTCCGGCTGCAGCGTGCCAACAGTGCGCCCGCTGGCGCTGTCGTAGAGCGTCACGATTTCCTGCCGCTCCGCTCGACACGGATCCTGATCCAGAGTTCCATTCTCTCATGACGCGGGCGGCGCATCGGGCATCACACGGAATCGTCTGGATGGAACGCGGCGATCACCTCGATCGGCCCGACGAGGGCGCGGTTGAACGCGTCGAGGTCCGCGGCGGGGATCCAGTACTCGCGGTGCTTGGAGCTTCCCACCGTATGCACCTCGTAGCCCGCCAGGAAGTCCGCGCGCACGCGGAAGCGCGTGATATAGCCCATGTGGCCGTCGCGCGCGTTCCAGTCGCGCGCGATCTGCGCGGCGTACTCCTCCGTCAGCACGGGATAGAAGATCGGCTGCTCCGGCAGCCGCGGCGGGAAGGCGGTGAGGCCGCTCGCGCGGATCAGCGCCAGCTCCTTCTCCCCCGTTGGCCGGTAGAGGGTGATGGCTGGAGTGCTAGACATCAAGGATTCTTCAAGATATCGTGAGTGCCGATTCGCCGCTAAACGATGTGCGTGTCGCCAGGATGGGGCGACGTGCCGTAGTGGAACGTCGCGCGGCCGTCAGGCGCCCAGGTCATCTCGTAGACATCAGGATAGCCTTGGACACCTTTGACGCGCAGCCCCTTACAGAATCCCGTACCGGCTTGCAGATCGATCACCATCTTCGCGACGGCCTTCATGAACAAGCCGCGGCGATCGCGGCTAAGCGCAAGCCAGTCACGGACGAATGATAGCTCCCTTTCATAGGTCGGCATCTTCGCTCGCCGCCAGCTCTTTTGCCTGCCTGATCTCCTCGTCGCTCATCCCAAGGCCGCGAAAGAATTCCTCGAAGGTCTCATAGTGGGTATTCTCGCCTGGCTTGCCCTCGTCGCCGCGCGCGATCAGCTCTTCCGCCAGGCGAATGTCGCCATCGGACACCCCAAGGCGTCTCAGGAACTCATCGGCTGTGTAATAGCGAGGAGAGACGTTTGGATCGCGTTCGGTATCAAGGCGAGCCTGCTCGGCGGCCCACATTTCGACGAGCGCCTCGGCCGTCTGCCCGCGTGCGCCCGCGATTGTCTGCAGCGCATGATAGGCCTGGTCCGAGATGGTGATGGTATGGCTCATAGCGGCCTCAGCTTCGCTGGATGCGCCCTGGCCCACAGTGTACCATGTCGCGGCTTGCTCGCGTCGCCATCCGATGAGCCTACCTGCCGTGCCGCGAGCTACCCCACCGCCGCCGTGCCTGCATACGCATCGAGCACTTGTAAAAACACCTCCACCGGCTGCGCGCCGGAAAGGCCGTAGCGGTCGTCAATCACGTAGAACGGCACGCCGCTGATGCCCAGCTCCTCCGCCGTCCGCTGGCTCTCCGCCACCGCCGCCATGCCGCGAGTGCTCGCCAGATACACCCGCGCCTCCTCACCCGCCACACCCACAGACTCCGCCGCCGCCACCAGCTGATCGTGGTCGTTCAGGTCGCGCCCATCCGTGAAATAGGCGGCGAAGAGCGCATGGGCCAGCGGCCACTCCAGCCCGCGCTCCGCCGCGAACAGGATCAGCCGGTGCGCGTCCACCGTGTTAGGCGAGGTAGTCACGCGCTCCCAGGCGAAGCGGATGCCATCCGCCGCGCCGACCTCCGCCAGCCGCTCGTCCATCACCCGTAGCCGCTCCGGGCCGCCAAACTTGCGCCCCAACACCTCGGCCCGCGGCATGCCGCCCGCCGGCATCTCCGGCCGCAGTTGGAAGGGGCGCCAGTGCCGCTCCACCGCCAGATTGGGCCGCTCGGCCAGCGCCTGCTCCAGCCGGCGCTCGCCGACATAGCACCATGGGCACACCACATCCGCGTAGACATCAATCTTCATCGCTCGCGCTCCTATAGTCTGAGTTGTCAGCCTATCTTCCCCCCATCCGGGATCCGGGTAAGGGATTACCCCTGGCATGTATGCTGGGGAGCCGACGCATGGCACTATCTCACCCCGCCCGCTGGATCGCCCGCGTGCCGCGCGGCTCCTCATCCAGCGTGATCAGCCGCGCGCCGCGCTGCGCCGTCACGTACGCCCACGCCCATTGCAGCATCACCAGCACGCGGTTGCGGAAGCCGATCAGGTAGGCGATGTGAACCCCCGCCCAGATCAAGAAACCCAGCAGGCCCGTGAAGCGCAGCCGCCAGATGTGGCCGACGGCGTAGTTGCGCCCTACCGTCGCCAGATAGCCGCGGTCGAAATAGCGGAACGCGCCAGGCGCAGGCTTCCCCTCCACCCATGCCGCGATCACCTTCGCCGCGTAGCGGCCCTGCTGCATCGCCACCGGCGCCACCCCCGGCAGCGGCTTGCCGTCCTGCGTCGCGCTGGCCGTGTCGCCGATCACGAACACCTCTGGATGCCCTGGCACCGTGAGGTCCGCGCCGACCGTGACACGCCCGGCCTTGTCCATCTCAGCGCCGAGCCATCGCCCCGCCGGCGATGCCTTCACCCCCGCCGCCCAGATGACCGTGTGCGCCGGCACGTACTCACCGGCGATGCGCGCCCCGCCCGCGTCCACCCGCTCCACCGGCGCGTTGGTACGCACGCGCACCCCCAGCCGCCGTAGCGCGCCCTGCGCCGCCCGCGCCAGCGACTCCGGGAAGGCCGGCAGGATGCGCCCCATCGCCTCCACCAGCAGGATGCGCGCGGAGGTGGGGTCAATGTGGCGGAAGTCGCGGGCGAGCGCCTTGTGCGCCAGCTCCGCGATTGCCCCCGCCATCTCCACGCCCGTCGGCCCGCCGCCCACGACGATGAACGTCAGCAGCGCGCGCTGCCGCTCGGCGTCGCGCTCCATCTCCGCCTCCTCGAAGGCCAGCAGGATGCGCCGTCGAATCGCTGTCGCGTCGGGGATGGACTTCAGCCCCGGCGCGAACTCCGCCCACTCGTCGTGGCCGAAGTAGCTCTGCCCCGCGCCGGTCGCGATCACCAGATAGTCGTAGGCCAGCTCGCGCTCCTCGCCGTCCGTGCGCTCGCGAATATGCACCATGCGCGCCTTCGTGTCCACGCCGATCACCTCGGCCAGCAGCACCTCGGCGTTACGCTGCGCACGCAGCACGCCGCGGATGGGCGCGCTGATGTCGGCGGGCGAAAGCTCCGCTGTCGCCACCTGATAGAGCAGCGGCTGGAACAGGTGATGGTTGTTGCGGTCCACCACTGTCACCTGAACCGGAACCTTCGCGAGATGCCGCGCCGCGTCCAGCCCGCCGAAGCCCGCGCCGACGATGATCACGCGCGGCAGCGCCCGCTCGCCCTGCTCGCTCATCCGCGTACCCTCCTCGTTTCTCCTGGTCTCCCATCGGAGATCATAGCCCGCTGGCAAGCGCGATGCCATCCATCCGGCTGCGTCCGCTGCCGTCCCGTCCCTTCCCCTCCGCCTCTGGGCGACACACGCGTCCGCCCACAGTCCCCCGCGCAATCATTCCCCGGGCCGATGTGGAACGCCGCGCATCCATGCATACTCGAAGCGTCGGCGGGCCAGATTCCCTGCCGCGACGCACCCCACGAGATCAGCCCGGCGGAGACCGGCACAGATCAGCTTAGAAAGGGCGGCAACCAGATGGACGAACAGATCACCGGCACACAGGCTTCCACCAGCACGCGAGATGCCGGCACACCCGCGCTGGAAGCGATCGACATCACCAAGAGCCTGCCGCTCGGCCGCGAGCGCATCGCCATCCTCAAAGGCATCACGCTGCGCATCGCGCACGGCGAGCTCGTCGCCATCGTCGGCCCCTCCGGCTCCGGCAAGTCCACCTTGCTCGGCATCATCGCCGGACTGGATAGCCCCACCGCCGGGCGCATCCTCGTGGACGGCGCCGACATCACCCGGATGAGCGAAGCGAAGCTCGCCCAGGTGCGCAACGCCAGCATCGGCATGGTCTTCCAGGCCTTCAACCTCATCCCCACCCTCACTGCCCAGGAAAACGTCGAGGTGCCGCTCTACGTCGGCCGCCATCCCGGCCGCCCCTCCGCGCGCGCCAAAGAACTGCTGGCGCTGGTCGGCCTCAGCCACCGCCTGAAGAATCGTCCCAATCAGCTGTCGGGCGGCGAGCAGCAGCGCGTCGCCGTCGCCCGCGCGCTGGCCACCAATCCATCCATCGTCATCATGGACGAGCCGACCGGCAACCTCGACAAGACGAACGGCGACAACGTGCTGCAGATGATCCGCGAGCTGCGCGCCGCCACCGGCACCACCTTCGTCATCGCCACCCACGATCCCGATGTCGCCGCCGCCGCCGACCGCGCCATCCGCATCGTAGACGGCCTGATCGCCACCACCTGAACGCGACCCTCGTTCGCGTATCCTCGTGGCTGTCGTTCCCCATGCCGGCCGGGGATTATCCCCGGTATTCATGCCGGGAAGTCCGCCCCATCCCTCATTCGCCCCCACAGGGATTATCCCTGGCATTCATACCAGGAGCCTCGCCTTACCACCCTCTCGCCCCTCTGTCTCCCCCGCTCCTCGCGGGGAGAGGGGACCGGGGGGTGAGAATCCCATCCCACCCTTGCCAAGTCCTCTCACACAGCTTTAGAAGGAGCGATCCCCATGAAGACGCGCATGTACTGGTCCTACGCCACCCGCTCGCTCGCGCGCGGCGGCCAACGCTCGCTGCTGGCGATCTTCTGTGTCGCCGTCGGTGTGATGGCAATCGTCTCACTCCAGCTCGTCGGCAACGCCATTGACACCGCCCTCACCGGCGACATCCGCGCGCTCAACGGCGGCGACCTCTCCATCGCCGACACCACCACGCCGCTCACCGTCAACCAGCTTGCCACCTTCGACACGCTCCAGTCTCAGGGCGCGCTCACCACCTACACCGCCGTGGACAGCCTCAGCGGCCAGACACGCACAGCCGCTGGCGCGCGCCGCTTCTTCACCGTGGACGCCGTGGACCCCGCGCGCTTCCCCCTCGCCGGCACGGCGGACTTCACCGACCCGCGCGACGCCAGCCTCGCCTCCGTGCTGCATGACATCAGCGACAGCGGCAACGGCGATACAGTCGCCATCACCACGACGCTCGCGCACATGCTCGGCGTCCAGCGCGGCGACACGCTGCACGCGACCATGCAAGACGGCCGCGCGGCAAACGTCACCGTCGCCGGCATCATCCAGGACGCTGGTCTGTTCAAGGGCAACGTCATGCTCTTCGACAGCCGCGCCTACGCCGCCCTGCCCGCAGCCAACGGCCAGCCCCTCACCTTCGATCAGATCTATGCCGACGTGCCCGGCCATAGCGACGCCAACGCGGCGCATGCTGAATCGTTGATCCAGAGCCAGTTCCCACTGGCGACCATCCAGACGACAGCGCGGGCGACCGCCGGGAACCGCACGCAGGTCCAGCAGGTGCGGTATTTCCTGCGCATCGTCGCTCTGCTCGCCCTGCTGATCGGCGGTGTCGGCATCGTCAACACTATGCAGGTGCTGCTGCGCCGCCGTCGCATCGAGATCGCCATGCTCAAGACCGCCGGCTACCGCCGCGCGGACCTCTACGCCCTCTTCGGCATGGAGGCGGGCCTGATCGGCTTGGCGGGCGGCTTCATTGGCACGGCTGCCGGCGTCGGCGTCAGCTTCCTCGTCAAAGGGCTGGTGGAGAACAGCCTGCAAGTCGCCCTGGACGCCACCGTGGACGTGCGTACCCTCGTCGCCGGCGTCGCGGTCGGCCTCGTCACCGCGCTGATCTTCGGCCTGCTGCCCATCGCCAAAGCTGGACAGGTGCGGCCGCAAGCCGTGCTGCGCGAGCTGCCCGAAGGCGCCGGCTGGCGGAGCCGCATCCTCTCCGGTGCGCTGCTGGCGCTGCTCGCCGCGCTCTTCTTCGCGTTGGCCGTCGGCATCCTGGGGAACGTCGCGGTCGCGGCGCTGGCCGTCGGCGGCGCTGGTCTCTTCCTGGGGCTGCTCAGCCTCTTCCTCGGCCTGGTCGTGCTCGTCATCAGCCGGCTCCCCGTGTTCGAGTCGCCGCGCTGGTGGTACGCGCTCCCCGCCGTGGTCGCGCTGACCGCCGGCATCGCGCTCACCCTTGCCATCCCGGCCTTCGGCGCGCTCTGCCTCGCCATCATCCTCGCTGGCGTCGCCGCGGCGCTGCTGCCGCGCACATGGAAGGCGAACGTCAAGCTGGCGCTGCGCAACATCGGCCGCCAGAAGGCACGCACCATCACCACCCTGCTCGCGCTCTACATCGGCGTCTTCTCCGTTGGGCTGATCCTCGTGCTGGGCCAGAATATCAGTGACACGCTCAACTCGTTCCTGGCGAGCGGCAACGGCGTCAACGCCGAGATCATCGCCGGCGGCGCCGACCGGCAGGCGGTGGATCGTGAGCTGGTGGCGCTTGGCGTCACCCACGTCTCGGTCGCGCCGTTCACCCGTGCCGTTCCCGTCGCCGTCAACGGCCGCCTCATCGCCGATTTCGTGCGCGCCGCCACATCCGGTGGCGCGCATACTCCCAGCGACGTGACGAGCCCGCTCGCCGGCGCGCAGGGCTACGACCTGGCCCACGGCACCCTGCCCGCCGCGACGGACGTGCCGCTCGCCCAGGGCGCGCATGACGCCTCGCTCGGTCACACGCTCACCGCCGCCGATGCCGGCACGCAAGATGCCCTGCTGCCTGTGGCCGCCTCCCAGGCGCCGGACAATCTGAAGCTCGGCGACACGATCATGCTCGCCGGCCCGTCCGGCTCCGCCCCTATCACACTCACCATCGCCGGCTTCTACTCGTCGAAGCTGCCTCAGTTCGCGCCCATCCTGACGGATGCCCCCGTGGTGAGCGCGCTCAGCGCCGCCAGCCCCCAGTATGGCTACGCCCTGCGCCTCGATCCGCGCACCGCCGACGCCACACTGGCGACGATTCAAGACGCCGTGCCCAGCGCCACCACCTTCAGCCTCTCCGATTTCGTCGGCCAGTTCGCCGCGCAGCTCAACAGCCTGATCACCGTGCTGGTCGCCGTCACCTCGCTGGCGCTGCTGGCGAGCATCCTCATCATCGCCAACGCCGTCGCCCTTGCCATGCTCGAACGCCGCCGCGAGCTGGGCATCCTCAAAGCCGTCGGCCACACCAGCCGCTCTGTGCTTGGCGAGGTGCTGGTGGAGAACGGCGTGATCGGCTTCACCGCCGCGCTGCTGGCGATGCTGGTAGTGGCCGCCGCGGCGGCGCTCTTGGGCAAGCTGGCGTTCAACCTGCCGCTCGCCATCCCCACGCCGACCGTGCTGCTGGTGGTCGCGGCCACGGCAGCCGTTTGTATGATCGTCGCGGCGGCCGTCGCCTGGGGCGCCGCGCGCGTGCGCCCGCTAGAGGTGCTGCGCTACGAGTAGCGCGCCGCCTCATCGCTATGCAGCCGTCCCCCTTTCGCGCTCAAGCGGAGGGGGGACGGCTGTGTGTGGTGTGCGGGGGTTGTGACTGCCCATACAGATTGGATATGGCTTCTTGGGGCATCCCCGGGACTTCAGTCCCCGTCCGCGTGCGCCGGCACGTTCAGTGCCGCGAGCCGGCCCCAATTCGCTATCAGCCCAGGAAGAACGCCTTCAACGCGGGGACGAGCACATCGTCAGCCGGGCCGTGGTCCTGACCTTCGAGAGTACGACGGTGCGCATGGGGAAGGATATTGGCCAGCGCATCGGCCCCGTGGCGCATGAATGCATGACCTTCCTCACGGCCGAAGAAGACCGTGCCGTCCATCACGAGCGTGGGCGCCGTGACGGATACCCACTTCTTGAGAGGCGATGGATCGCCGCTCATGGTGTCTCCCATGACGGTGCCGTCGTACACGATCGTCGGCGCCACGTCCTCCAGCCCCGGCCACATCGGCGACTGCCGCATCTGGGCCACCATCTCGGCGGGCGCGCGCACGGCCTCCGTCATGAAGTATGCAACCGCGTCGCCCCGGCGGCCCGACGCGATCAGCTCTTTCAAGTGCGGCACAAAATCCGCCGGCGCGGGCGGACGACTCTCATCAATGATGAACGGCGGCTCGTA
>JAICVS010000234.1 GCA_025935195.1 Ktedonobacterales bacterium | reverse complement strand
GCGGGTTCGAATCCCGCCCCTTCCGCCGGGACCGCATGCGACGCATGGCGAGCAGGGGAACGCCCGCTCGCCATGTTGGCGTCCGGCCCATTTGAACCCGCCTATAGCTGCCTGTGCCATCCCTGGAGGAGTCCCATAGAGGCCTAGTGGGCGCGCCTGGAAAGCGCGTGTGTCGGCAACGGCACCGTGGGTTCGAATCCCACCTCCTCCGCCCTTTCGACACGAGCACGACCGCGCCCGGATAGGCGCGGTCGTTTCTTCATGGCCCGCAATATGCCCTCGCCGGCATGCTCATCCCCATTCCGGCTCGTCCTCCACGCCCAGGGCATGCGCCAGCCGGTTGTAGTAATTGAAGAAGCCGATGATCTCGACGGCCTCCAGTATGGCGGCGGCGTCCCAGCCGGCAGCGCGGAGCGCCTGGATCGCCGCCGCGCTGCCCGCGTGCGCGTCGCGCGTGATCTGGACCGCGAAGTCCAGCAGCGCACGTAGCTTCGGCTCCCATTCGCCCTGTCTGTAGTCGTCCATCGCCACCTGCGATAGTCGCGGGTCGAGGCCAGACGCGACGAGCTGGCCGCGCAAGTCCTCGCCGTGCCCGCGCGTTCAGTAGCGGCAGCCATTGGTGCGCGAGACGACGACGGCGATCAGCTCGCGCGTCCAGCGCGGCAATGCGCCGGGGCCGAGCATCAACGCCTGATACAGCCCCGTCGAGGCGCGCAGCACGCGCGGATGCAAGCTCTGCACGCCGACGACGTGAAAGACCTTGCCGGCCCGCCGCAGCGCCGCGTCGTATTCCTCGCGCAAGATGCCGTCCGATTCGTCGTACGGCACGGTATGGATGTACGGCATAGTGACTGCGCCTCCTCTCGTGGGAGCGATTGTACACCCGCCCGGATAGGCGCGGCACATCGCTTGCTCTTACCGATCCCATTAGGTACCGCGCGCGGTGATGGCCGACCCAGATGGTGGATCGGCCCGCCGGACGCATCAGAGTGGCGCGGGAGGTGATGGCGATGGAGCGAGGGATGGAATGGGGCGCGGTACGGGCGTGTCTCATCATCAATCCGAAGTCTGGGCGCGGCGGCGTAGACCTCTCCGAAGCATTGACGGTCTTACAGGCGCACGGCTGGGAGGTGGCGGTGCGGCGCAAGCTGCACGGCGGCCACGCCACCGAGCTGGCGCGTGAGGCGGTGCGGGCCGGCTACAACGTGGTGGTGGACTGCGGCGGCGACGGCACGCTGAATGAGATCGTCGAGGGCGTGGCCGGCACCGACGCCGCGATTGGGACGCTGCCCGGCGGGACGGCAAACCTGTGGGCGCACGAGACGGGCATCTCACGCAATCTGGGCGTGGCGGCGCTGCAACTGGTGAGCGCGGAGCGACGGCGCGTGGATGTCGGCCAGGTGACGGTGAACGGCAAGCACAAGCAGCATTTCGTGCTGATGGCCGGCCTCGGCATTGACGGGGCGATTCTCACCCACCTCTCGAAGACGCTGAAGAACCGCATCGGCAAGCTGGCGTACGCGCCCGCGTTCGTGCGTGCGCTGCCCGCCCTCCACGCCGTGCCCGTCCGCGTGGAGATGGATGGGTTGCACTGGCAGGGGCAGGTCACGCAGGTGATCGCCGGCAATACGCGCCGCTACGCCAGCTTCACGCGCATCACGCCCGACGCCTACGCCGACGATGGGCTGCTCGACATCTGCCTGATCTCGGCGCGCGGGCCGATCAGCGCCGCGCGCCAGCTCACCACGCTGGCGCTGCGCCAGCGACCCAGCCCCGCCTCCGCCCAGACCTATCGCGCGGCCAACATCACGCTCACCGCGCCCGTCGTGCTGCCGCTGCAGGTGGACGGCGGCAGTGTCCAGCTGGATGAGCAAGACGACCTGACCGCCGAGGGGGTGGTGTATTGCTTTGCGCTGCTGGCCCAGAGCGCGAGCGTGCTGATCCCGCGCACCTACGATGGCGCACTGTTCCGGCCCACGCTCACGTCCGACGTGCTTGTGAACGTGCCGTTACAGCCGGTCGCCGAGGCCAAAGCGGGCAAGGGACACAACCACAACGGGAACGGCCATCGCAAAGACAGCCATGACGGCAAGGAGAAGCGCTGGCGTGTCGAGGTGACAGAGGTCGGCGCGGACACGATCACGGCCATCAAGGCGAAGAACGGCCGCGCGGTCCGCGTCGTCGTGGACACCAACACGACGCTCACCGATGGTGACGGCGGCGAGACGCCGCTTTGGGGCGCGCTCTCGACAGTGACGGCCGGCGACACGCTGGAGGTGCGCGGGCGCAAGGGCGATGTGCCGGGCACGCTGATCGCGCGGCATGTCGAGATTGCCAATGCGGACAACACGCCGCGCCGACGCAAGCGCGCGTAGGGCGAGATGCGCGATGAGCAAGCATGCCGGCATAAATGCCGGGGCGAATCCCGCACGGTGCCGCTACTCGCCGCCGCCCTTCTCCTTCTTGTAGGCCTCGACGACCTGCGCCTGGATGTTGGACGGCACCTCTTCGTAGTCGGCCACCTCCATTGAGAAGGTGCCGCGACCCTGCGTGATCGAGCGCAGGTCGGTGGCGTAGCGCAGCATCTCGGCCATCGGCACCTGCGCGGTGATGCGCTGCATGCCGCCGGCCGCCGACTCCATACCCAGGATGCGCGCGCGCTTGGTGTTCAGGTCGGAGTTGACGTCGCCCATGTTGGCCTCGGGCACTTCGATGGTGACGTTCATGATCGGCTCCAGCAGCGTGGGGCCGGCCAGCGCCACCGCCTCTTTCATGCCCAGGTGCGCCGCCGTCTCGAACGCCTGCGAGGACGAGTCCACCGGGTGATACTTGCCGTCCACCAGCGCCACACGCACGTGAACCATTGGGCAGCCGGCGATGAAGCCGCGCTTGAGCGAGTCCGCGACGCCCTTCTCGACGCCCGGCACGTATTCCCTCGGCACGACGCCGCCGACGATCTTGTTCTCGAAGATGTAGTCCTGCTCGGCGCCGGCCAGCGGCTCGATCTCCAGCCAGATGTCGGCGAACTGGCCGTGGCCGCCGGTCTGCTTCTTGTGGCGGCCCTCGGCGCGCGCCTTCTTCTTGATCGTCTCGCGGTACGGCACCTTGCGGTCGTGCTTGGTGACTTCGACGCCGAAGCGGCGCTGCATGCGCTCCATCGCGATATCTACATGCGACTCGCCCATGCCGGCGATCAACGTCTCCGCCGTCTCAGGATCGCGCGAGACGTGCAGCGTCGGGTCTTCCTCGGTCAGCCGCGTGAGGGCCGTGCCCATCTTGTCGAGGTCGCTCTGTGTCTTGGCCGTGACCGCCGCCGTGAAGACGGGTTGGGGCAGCTTGATCGGCGCGAGCGGTTCGCCGCCCTTCTCGCCGAGCGTGTCGCCGGTGTGGGTGTTGGCGAGCTTGACCACCGCGCCGATGTCGCCGGCCGGCACCTCGGCCGCCGGCTCTTGCAGCTTGCCGCGCACGGTGATGATCTGACCCAGGCGCTCGTCCGTGTTCGTGCGCACATTGTAGGCGTGGGCGTCGGATTTGAGCGTGCCGCTGTAGGTGCGGAAAAGCGTTTGCTGGCCCTTCTGCGGGTCCACAATTGTCTTGAACACGAAGGCGGCATTGCCGTTGGCCGCAGCGGCGCCCATGCGCTCGGCCGCGCTGGGCAGATACTCGGCGATAGCGTCCAGCAGCGTCTGCACACCGATGTTCTTGCCGGCGGAGCCGGCCAGCGCCGGCACCAGCGTGCCGGCGGCGATGGCGGCCTTGACGCAGCCGCGCAGCTCCGCCTCGGAAATCTCTTCGCCTTCCAGGTACTTGGTCATCAGCGTGTCGTCGCTCTCGACGGCGGTTTCGACGAGCTGGTCGCGGTATTTAGCCGCCGCGTCCGCCAGATTGGCCGGCATCTCGCCCGCCGTCGCTTTGTCGCCGCTGAAGGTGTAGGCTTTACCGGTCACGAGGTCCACCACGCCGGAGAACGACGCCTGCTCGCCAATGGGGATGGTGAGCGGGACCACTTTGGTGCCGAAGTGCGTGCGCAGCGAGTCCAGCGCGCGGTCGTAGCTGGTGTTGTCGCGGTCCAGCTTGTTGATGAAGACCAGGCGCGGCAGCTCGTGGTCGTCGGCGTAGCGCCAGACCAGCTCGGTGCCAACCTCGGCGCCCTTGTCGGCGGAGACGACGACCACCGCCGCGTCCGCCACGCGCAGCCCGGCCATCACCTCGCCCACGAAGTCGGCGTAGCCCGGCGTATCCAGCAAATTGATCTTGGTGCCGCGCCACTCGACGGGGGCGACCGTCAGGTTGATTGACATGCGGCGCTTGATCTCGTCGGGATCGGCGTCGGAGACCGAGCTGCCCTCATCCACGCGGCCGATGCGGTTCACGGCGCCGGTGTCGTAGAGGGCGGCGTCCACCAGCGAGGTCTTGCCGGAACCGCCGTGCGCGATGAGGGCGATGTTGCGAATGTGGTCCGCGCGATAGACGTTCATAGCGGGCTGTCCTTTCAGCGGTCGTTGTGGTGGTTGGCTCCTGGCATGAATGCCGGGGGTAATCCCGGTGGTCGTTGGCGCCCCTTCTCCCCTTTCTCCCCGGCATGAATGCCGGGGGTAATCCCGGTGTTGGTGGCCTCCCGGCATAAATGTCGGGGGTAATCCCGGTGGTCGTTGGTTCCCGGTTCCCGGCATGAATGCCGGGGGTAATCCGCGCCTCAAACGGGTGGCGGATAGGCCAACAACCCGGACCAAAGCGGTATCAATCCTCAGCCGGGCCGGCGGGGCGAGCGGGCCGGCGCATGAATGCGCGCCTGGATGGCCGTTGGCCGCGACGTCCGCCTCCGCGAACTGGAGAGAGACGAGGGAGCGGGATGGCGTTATGCGGTGGGTGTGGTGTTGGGCGGGGCATCCTCGCATCTAGGTGTGGGATTGCGGTTGATGGGATACGTGTCGCAATCGGGGCGCGTGC
>JAICVS010000135.1 GCA_025935195.1 Ktedonobacterales bacterium | reverse complement strand
GCAAGCACCTGTTGCTCACGATGGGAGAGGTCGCTAAAGAGCGGCACCTGCGCGATGACGTCCTCGTACACTCGTGCTCACCGTCTGACGGCGTGGATGCCCCGCCCTTTCGGGCCGGGGGAGGCGCCGTCTCCTTTCTCGTCTGCTTGCCCCTAGCGGGGGCCGGCTTTTGTTGACGCAGAACCGGCCAACTGCCTCCCCTCCAGGTTGCCCCGTTGGGGGTAATGCTCACCTCGACACGGGTATGGAGCGGTTTATGGTGCCGGCAGCACTGGCTCGCGCCCCGTCCGCCTGTTGAACCACCGACCGCGGAGCAGCGGGCTAGTGAAGCACCCGCTGGCGCCTATCTATTCGCTCCTAACAGAGCCCGATAGCCCGAAGGCCCTGGCTGAGTCTGGTCAGGTCCAGGCGTGCTCAGCACACGCCCCGGCTTGCGCTGTGGGGTACCTGACTGCCTTTCTTTGCGGGAGCGCGGCGTGACCTGGGCGATACATGGCGATCTATGCGCCCGCCCGCGACGCGACGCCTCAGCTATTGTACCGCGCGCCGCGTCACACGTCTATCCGCGCGGCGCGGGCGCATGCCCGCTGGCTCGCGCTACTCGTTGCCGCCCCAGCCGCCCGGCCCAGCCATGCCGGGCATCGAGCTGCCACCGTAATTCGGCATAGAGTTGCCGCCGGACATGCCTTGCATACGGCCACCGTAGGACATGGCCTGCCCATTGCCTCCGTTGCTCTGGCCGCCAGCCATCCAGTCGGGCATGGGCGGCATCTCGGGGAGCGGTGGCAGGCGCCAATCCATAGGCGGCGCACCGGCCGGCGGCTGGCCCATGCCGGTGCCGAAGCCGTTCACACGTGGGCCGGCGCCCGCCATACCGCCCATACCCGCCATGCCCATGTTACCGCCGTTGCCGTTGGGCATGCCCATCGCGCCCATCGCGCCCATCGCGCCCATCGCGCTCATGTTCCCAGCGGTGCCGTTGCCATTGTTGCCACCCGCAATCACCATGCCGGCGACGGGGAAGCCTTGTGGCGGCATCCGCGTGCCCTGGCTCGCCGGCGCCATCTGCGGTTGCGGCATCTGGCCCATCGGACCCATCATGCCGCCCATGCCGGTCGCGCCGCCCAGGTTCATGCGCCGCGCGCCGGTGGAGGGGCCGCGCATCGGCGCGGCGGCTGGGGTCGTGGCGGGACGTACGGCGCGCACGGTGCCGGCCATCTGGCTCTCGCTCATCACACCGCCCGCGCCCAGTGACGAGAGTGACGAGGCACTCTCCATTCCGAACGCGCTGTCGGCGCCGCGGCGCTGGCCCAGGCGCACGCCGACGATCTGCTGCAACTGGCGTACGACCAGCTCCAGCCGCTCGGCGCTCTCGGAGCTTTGCTGCGAGTTGCCTGCCACCTGCTCGGCGATCTCGATGACGGCCTGCATGGCGCCGGTCATGCGCTCGTACTGCGAGGCCTGCTGCTTGGTGGCGCCACTGATGTCGCGCACCGAGCGGGTGATAAAGGCGAGGATCGAATCGATCTGGTTGGGAGATATCTCGGCACGCCGCTGTAAGACCTGATTGCCCATCAGGGCGAGCTGGTCGGTGCGATGTGAGATGTCCTTCGCCGTGTCCGAGAAGTTCTGCAACGCCTGATTGATGGCGTTGATGGCCCAGACCTGCTGTTGCGAGCCGCTGGCTTGCTGGGTGGCGATGGTGCCGATGCGCTCGGAGGCCGAGTTGACCTGTCGCGCGGCGCGTTGCAGCGTGCCGATGATCGTGTTAGCGAAGAAGAGGGCGAGGATGACGCCGGCGATCATGATGATCGCGCCGATCAGGATGAGCTCGAGCCGTGTGCGGCTGACGAGAGTCGTGATGGTATCGAGTGGGACGCCGACCGCCAAGACGCCGATGAACCGTTGCTGCGGGTCGAACATCGGCGCGAAGTCCACGTAGGACTGCGTGCCGTCCATGGTGACGGTGCCGATCCACTCACGCACATCGGCATGATTCTCAGCGTTCATGAGCTGGTAGACGCTGCCGCCCTGCGCGGCCTGGACGGTGGTCAGGTCGAAGACGTTCTTGCCGCCGTCAACCGCACGCTGCAAGGCGCCAGTCTGGGTGGCGCCGGGGGGGCGCACGGTGGTGGCGATGCGCGGGCAGTTGTTGAAGTGGCCGCCCTGGCCGGTCACGTCGTTGCACTGGTAGACCGAGACGGAGCCGCTGGTGAGCTGCTGCACGCGGTCCACGAAGTCGGTGTCGCCGTTGACGACGAACCTGCCGAAGTTGTTGGCGCTGCTCAGGGTCGCGGTGCGCCCGGTGCCGGGCAGATCGATGACCATGCAGCCGAACGGGCAGTTGATGGTGCCGGTGGCGATGCTGGTGGAGATGGAGATGTGCTCGCCATACTGGTTCTCCAGCACCTGCCGCGCCACCTTCAGGTTTTGCTTTTCCTGGGTGGACGCTTGCTGGATGACATAGCCGTTGATCGCGTTGTCGGCGATAAAGAGCGTGGCCAGCGTGGTTAGAATCGTGCCCAGCACGACGATCAGCGTCAATTGTGGGCGAATACCCAGGCGCCGCCATCTTGGAAACATCGCGGCAGATCCTCCCGCACTCGTCAGACCACGGTCGAGGCAGGTGCGCATCCACCGCCCGCGCCATGCGGTATGGCGCTCCGTGTCGCCGCTTCAACGCCGGATAGCTCCGGCTGGTTTAGTTTCATTGGCTTCGCGCTCGTGCGGCGGGGCCACACAGACGGTCGGCGCATGGTCTACATCCGTAGCAGGCCCAGCCCTCCCAGATGGTCCAGCACGACCAACACCTCGCGCTCATTGCGCCGGGTGAGCCGCGCCAGATCCGTCACCGTGCGCTTGCCGTCCACCAGCAGCAGGATCATGCGCTCGCGCCGATCCAGCGGCAACTGCTCCACATGTTCCGAGAGCGCGGTGCGCCTGGGTGTCGCCATCAGCAGGTCCGCCGCCACCGCCTCCTCACGAATGGAGACCGAGGCGGCGCCGGGGGCGCGCTGCGCGTCATACGTACCGGTGTATCCGCCCGACTGGCTGTACCCAGTCTGCGCGGGGAAGCCGTTATCGTAGGCACCACTCCATGATGGCTGGGGTGTTGGGGCCGCGGGCTGGGAGAAGGGCGGCGGGGATGACGGGCCGTACACGGGCCAGGAGCCGCTGGGATAGCTGGGGGTGAAACGTGGGGACTCGGCGGGAAGCTGCCGGGTGTCGGGGGTGATGTCGGCATCGCTAAAGTCGGTGATGGGCTGCTCGTCGAACGAATAGATGCACTCGCCCCAATTGGAGAGCACGGAGAGGGCGCTGGGCCCGGTGACTTGCCCGAGCAGCGCGGTGATCGGCGTGCCTTCGTAAAATTTGATCTGGCCCATCTCACGCACCGATCCCTGGCCGCGCATCACGCGCAGGATGCCGCTCTGTCTGCCCAGCGTGATCATGCTGATGATGTTGCTGAGTTTGCTGGTTGTGAGAAACTGAGCAGCCATCTCGCCACACTCCCTGCACTACCCGCCGACGCCGTTACCCTAGCATGAGAGGATGCGCTCCCCACCCGAACGATGGCTCCAACTATACTCTGGCATATCCAGCCCTGGTGAGTCAATCGGGGAATCGCTCCCCGTGCGGGGGGGTGGTGGCCGACGGAGTCGCGCGGCGTGTGTCCTGACACCGCGCGTCCACTCAGCCGCTTCTCCCGCTTCTCCCGCTGCCGGACCGTGCGCCGGAAAGCCACGCCACAGCGCCGTATCTCCGGCCGCCACGACCCGATCCACCCTCCGGCAGTAAGGCTACACTATCATAGCCGTCAACGATGCGCGAGCAGATTAGCCCATTTGCCGCGCTGTCACGCTGCCGCGCCGTGCCGGTCTGTCGCCGCGCGCCAGCGACGCGATCAGCCTGACTCCGGCGAGGCGACTGACGGCGAAGCATCCTCCGGGGTGCGCACCTGCTTGGTGACACCGGGATCGATGGCGGGGAGGTTGGCCTCCGCGGCGTCGAGCTGGGCGAGCTGTGAGCGCAGCTCGTCGGCGAGCATCTTGTATTCGAGCGCACGCTGATCGTCCCACTTGGGCATCTTCACCTGCGAGCCACCGACGGCGCGATCGATCAGGTCGGCATAGAACTCATAGGTGCGTATCTGCATCTCGAGCAGCTCGCGCTTGCTCAGCGGCTTACTCATACGGGGCATCCTCCAGCGGCGATCGGCGATGGCGCGGACGGGAAGAGCCGGGACGGCATCGTCTGACGGCATAACCCGTAGTAGCGTAGCACAGCCGGGCGGAGCGGTCAAGCGCCGCCCGGCTCCTGAACTTGGAGAGGGCGGGGAGAAGGTGGTGCTGGGCATCGCGCCACCAGCAATGTTGAGTGGGATGGTCACCATTGCCGTTTTTGCCGCTTTTCGACGTGTGATGAGGGATGTTCTCCTTTCGGATCGTGGATTCAAGCGGGTTTGCCAGGTGT
Organism: Ktedonobacterales bacterium; assembly: GCA_025935195.1. Taxonomy (GTDB): domain Bacteria; phylum Chloroflexota; class Ktedonobacteria; order Ktedonobacterales; family JADMIN01; genus JAICVS01. Next base: position 7,454 of record JAICVS010000135.1, on the reverse strand, counting down.
GCCATTGCCGTTTCGCGGCAAGAATGTGGCAAAAACGGCAAAGGTGGCAATGCGATTGGCACCATAGCGCGGACACGATGGACACGATGGACATGACCGTCTCATCATCGGAACTTGTGTTCTGATCGCGTCAAGTATAGCATCAGCGGGCGGCCCACACAACGGTTCGCTAGCGGTCGTTCAGGACGCCGCCGCGATATGCCGCGCGCTGGGCGCGGCGGCCAGCGCCTCATCCACCTGGGCCAGCAGCGTGCGCTCGTTGGCGAAGCCGTAGTTCACGGCGCGGGCCTGGCCTGTCGCAGTCAGCACCACGGTCGTTGGCACCTTCAAGGAGAGGCGATCAGGCGCGGGGGATGGGGAGGCGGGCGGCGACTGATGTCAGGCGGCGATGGGCATTACGGGCGGGGAGGATTAGCGTCGCCGTCGCCGCCGCGCTCGCCGCGTCGCGGCCGGCTCCGGCGCGCTCCCGGCGAGCGCGGGCCGGGGAAGTCGGGGCCGCGGCCATTGGGAAGGGGCCTGTAGCCGTTGGATCCCATGATGGGTGGGATGCCGCCGTCGAGGCGCTCGGCCCGTTTTCCGGCCGCGCGCCGCGCCGCCTCGCGCTCGAAGTCGAGGACACGCTGGCGCTGCTTCCACCAGATGTAGACGACCAGGACGAGCAGCAGGCCGAGCACTAGCCCATCCACCAGCAGCGTGACCGGCCCGCCTTGGTCAGTGGAGATGGGGGGGTAGACGGCGAGCTGTCCGGCGCCAGTGTAGACCATCTCGCGCCCATCGGTCGTCTTCAGCGTGAGTATGGATGTGATGGCATGACTCAGGCCGGGCGCGATCACCTGCCAGGCGCGGCCGCCATCGGCCGAGCGATAGACGGTGCCGGAGGCGCCGCTGGTGCCAGCGTAGAGCGCGCCTGGAAGGTCCGCGCTCACCGCCAGCGCGAGGATGCCGCCGCGTGGCGCCCCTGGTCCGGCCACGGCGCTCCAGCGCGCGCCGCCATCCACGCTGGTGTAGATACCCGCGCTCGTGCCGGCATAGAGCGTCTCGCCAGAGCCGCCAGACCCTCCGGAGCCAAGGCGGGGCAGCGCCGCGAGGGCCTGGACGCCGCTGGGAAGGCTGGTGTCGCTACGCACCCAATGCTGGCCGTCATCGCTCGATGCATACAGCGCGCCGCCGTGGACGGCGGCAAAGAGCCGGCCGGCACTCTCCTGCCAGAGCAGGGCGTCAATGCCCACGTTGGCGGGAAGCCCCTGGGGGACCGCCGTCCAGGTGTTGCCGGCGTCGAGGCTGCGGTAGACGCCGTGGGCCGCGTCGCCGGCGAAGAGTGCGGTGAGTTTGGGGGCGAAGACGAGCGTTGTCAGCGCGTCGGCCGGGGGCAGGCCGGAGCCACGGGCGCGCCAGGTGTCGCCGTTGTCGGTGGTGACGTACAGGCCGCGCGTGGTGGCGGCGTAGACCAGGCCACTGGTGCGCGGGTCGGGCACGAGCGCGGTGACGTCCGCGTTGGCGGGCAGGCCGGCGCCCGGCTGGGGCGTGAGTGTCTTGCCGGCGATGGCGCGATAAACCACGCCGCCGGTGGCGCCGGCGTAGATTCCCTGGGTGTTGAAGGGGTCGCGGGCGAGTGAGAGGATGGTATGCCCGTCGGCCTGGCCGAGAAGCTGCCATTGCGGCGTCTGTGAAGCCGCGCCGCACCCGACGAGGATGGCGAGCGCCAGCGCGACGAGTCCCACGAGCGCGACGGCGGTCGCGGTGCGCGGCATGCCGGCGACGCGCCCGGCAATGGCGACCTCTCTGCTCCTCGACACGGTTCTCTCCCCCACTTCTCGGCAGCGCGCGGGAGTCCTCACCCCCAACCCCCTCTCCCCCGCTGGGAGAGGGGAGTTACGTCACGCCGCACGCGGCGCTTCCGTGACAAATCCAGGTTATGGCAGGAAGCGCAACTCCTCGCCCAGGCCGCGCTCGCGCGCCAGCGAATAGACCAGGCCGGCCACGGCGACATCTTCCAGCGCCAGCCCCAACGACTTGAAAAACGTGATCTGAGTGGGATCGTCGCGGCCCGGCACGCTCCCCGCCACGATGCGCCCAAGCTCGATGGCGCGGGCGAAGTCGAAGCGCCCGGCTTCGGCGGGGATGACGAGATCGCCGGCCTCGAGACGCGCCTGGTCGAGCGCGTCTACGGCGATGATGGCGCTGCGCTCCAAGGTTGCGTCGTCCACCTCACGGCGGTTGCGCCAGTTGGAGCCCATGGCGTTGACGTGCGCGCCGGGGCGGAGCCAGGCGCCGCGCAGCACCGGCTCGCGCGCGGTGGTGGCGGTGACGACGATATCGGCCGCGCGGGCGGCCTCCTCGGCGGAATGCACGGGCGCGACGGCGACGCCGGTCAGCGCGCTCATCTCTTCACAGAAGGCGGCGCGGCGATGCTCGTCGCGGCCGTAGACGAGCACACGGCGGACCGGCCGCACGGCGCACATGGCGAGGAGCTGGGTGCGCGCTTGGCCGCCGGTGCCGATCAGGCCGACGGTGGAGGCGTCCGCGCGGGCCATGTGGCGTGTAGCGACGCCCGACGCCGCGCCGGTGCGCAGCTGGCCGAGCCAGTCGGCCTCGATGATGGCGAGCAGGGAGCCGTCCGCCGCGGAGGAGAGCAGCACGGCGAAGCGCACGACGCCGGCTACGCCGGTGTAGGCCTTCAGACCGACGAGGCCAGGGCCGTCGCGCTCGGGATGGCCCGGCTCGCCCGGCACGTAGGCGGACATGACGTGCAGGACGCCACGCGCATCCGGCAGCACGACGCGCGAGCGCGGCTGGTTGTGTGTCGCGCCCGCGCCCTGGCGGCGGAACGCGGCATCCAGAACGCTCACCGCGTCCGGCATGGTCAGGACGGCGCGCACGTCGTCCTCGCGCAGCACCAGTGCCATGGCATACCTCCATTGCTTCGCTAGCGGCGGATGACGCGACGAATGTAGACGAACGTCTCGCTGACGACGACGCCTTGGTCGCGGGTGTCGTCAGCGCGGCGGGCGAGATCGTGCTCGCGCAGCGCGTCCATCAGGGTCGGGAGGGCGCTCGCGGGTACGGAGCGACGGGGAGTGCTGGGGCGCAGCCATTGGCGGGCGGCGCGGGCGGCCAGCGAGAGCGCAACGGCGCTGGCGCCCGTCTTGACGGCGGCGCGCACGACTGGGCGCTGCCAGGCGAGGGCGGGGAGTTGTGCCGCGCGCTGGAGCAGCGTGACCTGTTGTTCAGCCGGGCGCACGACGGTGAGGGTGTGGACGGCGGCCGCGGACTCCAGACGCTCGCCGTCCGGCGCGGCCTCGCGCACCTCGCCTTCCACGATGGATGGCGCCGCGGCGTCCGCGTGGGTGAGATCGGCGCCGCAGACTGGGCAGCGGCTGAGGGCTTCCCGTAGATCCGTCAGGCATGCCGGACACTCCATAGCGTTCTCCTCTCCTGTCCTCACCCCCCGGCCCCCTCTCCGTGCGCGGAGAGGGGGAGAGGCAGAGCGCTAGCCGGCGCGCTGGCGCAGCAGCTCGTCCAACGCGGCGACGACCGCCTCATTCTCTTCGATGGTGTTGTAGAAGTTGGGTGAGACACGCACCATGCCGGGACGGTAGTCCACGATGATGCCGCGCTCGGTCAGGTCGTGGACCAGCTCGTTGGGACGGTCGAAGGCGAGCATGACGATTGAACCGCGGATGGCGCCGTCCAGCGGGCTGCGCACCTCCCAGCCGCGCGCAAGCGCGCGGCGGATGAGGTCGTCGGCGAGGAAGCGCGTGCGCTCGCGGATGCGCGCGACGCCGACCTCAGCAACAATGTCGAGCGCGGCGCTGGCGGCGAAGATGGCGGCCACGGCGGGTGTGCCGGCTTCGAGGCGGGCGGCGTCGTCGCGGAAGGCGAACTCGGTGGTGCGGAACTGGAACTGATCCCTGACGCCGAACCAGCCGGTGACGGTGGGGGCGAGCCTGGGGATCAAGTCTTCACGGACGTAGATGAAGGCCAGGCCAGGCCCGCCCATCAGCCATTTGAGCGTGCCGGTGACGAGGAAATCAATATCGAGCGCCTTAACGTCGAGGGGGATCTGGCCGGTGCCCTGGTAGTCGTCCACGATCAGCAGCGCGCCGTGGCGGTGGGCTGTTTCCGCAACGGCGCGGATGTCCTGAATGTAGCCGCTGGTGTAGAAGACGCGCGAGGTGGCGACGATGCCGGTGCGGTCGTCCACATGGGCGTTGAAGCGCTCGGCCGGCAGGGTGATGTGGTCTTCGCTGGGGACAAACTCGACCTCGACGCCGGTGCGGCGCCTGGCGAGCCATTGGTAGGCCAGCGTGGGGAAGTCCATCTCGGCGAGCACGACCTTGCGGCGGTCGCCGAGGTCGAGGGCGCTGGTGATCTCGCTGAGGGCGGAGGAGACGTTGGGGGCGATGGCGATCTCGTGGGGCTGGGCGCCGATCAGGGCGGCGACTTTGGCGCGGACGGCGGCGACCTCGCCGAGCCAGAGGCGGTACCAGGCCTGGGCGCCGTGCTCGTTCCAAAGCTCCTGGAAGCGGGCGAGGGCGTCCATCGAGCGGCGCGAGAGCGGGCCGAGCGAGCAGCTATTCAGGTAGGTCTTGCGCTGGAGGATGGGGAATTCGTCGCGGTAGCGCAGCAGATCGCGATGCGGCTCCGCCGCCGGGGTGGAGGCGGGCTGACGCCGTGCGCGCGGCTTGCGCCTGGCGGCGTCCGTCGCTCCCGTACCCGTCGCTCCCATACCCGTCGTCGCGCCAGCCGTGGTGGTGTCGTGCCGCACGTGCTCGCTCCCTCTCTGGCATCAGGTGGTGGCTACCGCATCGGAGTCCGCTTCAACTCGGCATTGTATCACGGCGCGGCGATACGACCGCGTTAGTTTCGTGCCGCTCTGACGTCCGGCCGGCGCCAGATTGGGGGACATCCGCGTGCGGCCGCTCCCCATGCCATACGTGCTACAATCGCGGGCGACAGCGACGGCACGCCGTCGTCGCCGGTCGCATCGTCGCGTTGCCGCACACTCGCAAAGGAGCGCAACACGTGGGAGATCGTCGGGGCTTCACGCCGGAAGACCTGTGGCGTATGCGTTTCGTGGTGGATATGCGCCTGGCGCCCGATGGGCGGCGCATCGCCTATACGCTGGAGACGTACGACCGCGCGGCCAACGAGCGCCGCTCGGCCATCTGGCTCTGTGACACTGAGACCGGCGTGTCGCGCCAGTTCACCGGCGGCGCGGCGCGCGACTTCGCGCCGCGCTGGTCGCCGGACGGCCGCTGGCTGGCGTTCCTGAGCACGCGCGAGGGCCACGAGGGACATACAGTGCCGCAGCTCTGGGTGATGCCGGCGGATGGCGGCGAGGCGCGGCGCCTCACGCGCATCAAGCACGGCGCGGGCGAGCCGTTCTGGTCCAGCGACGGCGCGTGGCTCGGCTTCGAGAGCGAGGTGCGCACGGGCGAGACGCCGGGCGCGTCCGTCGAGCAGGATGCGGCGGCGCGCGAGCGCGAGCGGAAGGACGAAGCGGACCGCATCCGCCTGATCACGCGCCTGCAATATCGCTGGGATGGCAAGGGCTACTTCGAGGGCCGCACGCGGCTCTTCCGCGTCCCGCTGGCGGGCGGGCCGGTCGAGCCGCTGACTGAGGGTGACTATGACCACGGCGACGGCTGCTGCTCGCCGGATGGGCGTTCCCTCGCCTTCACCAGCGACCGCGCCGTGGACCGCGACGCGAACATGACCAGCGACATCTATCTGCTCGACCTGGCGACGCGCGAGCCGCGCCAACTGACGCACGGCGCGCATCACTGCGATCATCTCGCCTGGTCTCCCGACGGCGCGCGACTGGCGTTCCTCGCCTCGCCGAAGGTGGCCGATCATTCGGACTACAACGTCGCGCTGATGGTCGCCGATATCGCTTCAGGGAGCATCACGAATCTGCTGGACGGCCAGGACGTGAGCGCGGCGAACGGCATCTACGGCGACCTCCCCGCGCCGGGCTTCAGCGCGCCCACGTGGTCCGACGACGGCCGCTGGCTCTATTTCCTGGCGCAGCGCGGCGGCGGCGTAGACCTGCTGCGCGTCGCGACGACGGGCGGCGGGCCAGAGACGCCGGAGACGGTGGTGGATGGCACGGGTTGGAATATCCAGCAGGCCGCTGTCTCCCCCATCCCCGCGGACACGGCGCGCATCGTCACACTGCGCTGCGATCCGACGACGCCCTGGGATCTCTGGCTGCACGAGCGCGCGGACGCCAGCGATGCACAGTCGGCGCGCCGCCTCAGCGACACGAACGGCGAGCTGTTTGCCGAGCGGGCGCTTGCCGCACCAGAGCGTTTCAGCTTCGCGTCATTCGATGGCGAGCGGGTGGATGCCTGGCTGTATCGCCCCGCTGAACTGCCGGGCGTGCCGGCGCCGCTGGTGCTCTGGCCGCATGGCGGCCCGCACGCCGCCTTCGGCGACACCTTCTATCTCCAGGCGCAGATTCTGGCTGGCAAGGGCTACGGCGTGCTGCACGTCAACCCGCGCGGCAGCAGCGGCTATGGCGAGGCGTTCATGCAGGCGTGCGACCACGATTGGGGCGGCGGCGACTTCCGCGATGTGCTGGCCGCGCTGGACGCGGCGCTCGCGCGCGGCGGCTTCGACCCCGACCGGCTCGCCGTCTTCGGCACCAGCTACGGCGGCTACCTGACGAACTGGCTGGTCAGCCAGACCGATCGCTTCAAGGCGGCGGTGACGATCAACAGTGTCACCAACCTGTTCACCTCATTCGGCACCGGCGACATTGACACGGTTTTCGCCCAGGGCGATTACGGCTGGCCGTGGGAGAAGCCTGACTTCTACCGCGAGCGATCACCCCTCACTCATGTGGAGCGTGTGACGACGCCGATGCGCGTGATCGCCGCCGAGGAGGACTATCGCTGCCCGATCTCACAGAGCGAGGAGTGGTACACCTGGCTCAAGAAGCTCGGCAAGGCGCCGGTGGACTTCGCCCGCCTCGCCAACGCCAGCCACGGCACGTTCGCCAGCCCGCGCCAGCGCATCCAGCGCATGGAGCTGGTGATCGAGTGGATCGCGCGCTGGCTGCCGGTTGCCTAGCGCGGAACGACAATCGCCTACCCGCCCGTACCCTACACCGGTGGCTGGCGGAAGGCTTCGCCGGTCTCGTTCAGCCGGTCAACGACGATGCCGAGCGCGTCCACGGCCTCTGACGGCATGCCAAGCTGCTCGGCGTATGAGCGCAGCATCTGCGCGTATTGCAGCATCGGCGGCAGCGACGCGGCCACCATGCGCAGCAGCCCGATCGCCTGGTCGCGGCTCGCCGCCACCCACGCCGCATCCTGCGCGCGGTCGGGCATCTCCTCCACTGTGGCGAACTGATCGGTGATGTCGGATCGCGGCACGCCGCGCCCGAAGTAGCGGCTGAGAATGGTCTCCAGCTCGCCGCGCGCCACCGCCAGCAGACTACCCACTTC
>JAICVS010000237.1 GCA_025935195.1 Ktedonobacterales bacterium | reverse complement strand
GCCGGCCGCGTCCTCGACGAGATCCGCCGCCGCCTCGAGTTCTTGTCCGCCGTCGGGCTTGATTACCTGAGCCTCAATCGCTCCGCCGCCACCATCTCCGGCGGCGAGGCGCAGCGCATCCGCCTGGCCACGCAGATCGGGTCGAAACTGCGCGGCGTCCTCTATGTGCTCGATGAGCCCTCGATCGGCCTGCATCCGCGCGACAACGGCCGGCTGCTCGAAACGCTCGCGCAACTGCGGGATCTCGGCAACACCGTCGTCGTCGTGGAGCACGATGCCGAGACCATCGAACGCGCCGATTACGTGATCGATCTCGGCCCCGGCGCCGGCCGCTTGGGCGGCGCCTTGGTGGCCCAGGGTAAACCCGCGGACATCTGCGCCAACCGCAATTCGCTCACCGGCCAGTATCTCTCCGGCGCGCGGCGCATCCCCATGCCGGAGCGGCGGCGCGCGGGCAATGGGCTGCGGCTCATCATTCGCGGCGCGCGTGAGAACAATCTCAAAGGCATAGATGTCGCCATCCCACTGGGCGAGTTCGTCGCCGTCACCGGTGTCTCCGGCTCCGGCAAGTCCTCGCTGGTCAACGAGGTGCTCTACAAGGCGCTGGCGCAGAAGCTGAACCGCGCGCGCCCACGTCCCGGCGACTATGACGCCATCGAGGGGATTGACGCGCTCGACAAGGTGATTGACATTGACCAGTCGCCGATTGGGCGCACGCCGCGCTCGAATCCCGCCACCTACACCGGCGCGTTCACGCCCATCCGCGAGATCTTCGCGCAGGTGCCGGAGGCGCGGCTGCGCGGCTACACGCCCGGCCGCTTCAGCTTCAATGTCAAGGGCGGGCGTTGCGAGACGTGCAAGGGCGAGGGCATCCTGACCATCGAGATGAACTTCCTGCCCGATGTGTATGTGCCGTGTGAGACGTGCAAGGGCAAACGCTACAACCGCGAGGCGCTGGAGATTCACTACAAGGGCAAGAGCATCGCCGACGTGCTGGATATGACCGTCGCCGAGGGGCTGCGCTTCTTCGAGAACGTGCCCAGCATCGCCAACAAGCTCAGCACGCTGAACGCCGTCGGCCTGGGCTACATCCGCCTCGGTCAGCCCGCGACGACGCTTTCGGGCGGCGAGGCGCAGCGCATCAAGCTCGCCAGCGAGCTCTCGCGCCGGGCCACCGGCCGCACGCTCTACATCCTGGACGAGCCGACGACCGGCCTGCACTTCGCGGATGTCGAGCGCCTGCTCCAGGTGTTGCAGCGGCTGGTGGACGCCGGCAACACCGTCGTCGTCATCGAGCACAACCTCGACGTGATCAAGTCCGCCGACTGGATCATTGACCTTGGGCCGGAGGGCGGCGACCGCGGCGGCGAGGTGATCGCCGAGGGCACGCCGGAAGAGATCGCGCGCCTGCCGCAGTCCTACACCGGCCAGTTCCTCGCGCGCGCGCTGCCTGTGCCGATTGGCTGACCGCCCGCGAAAGGAGCATCCCGCATGGCGACGCACACCCTGGAACCCACGCGTGAGACGCTCCACGCCTGCTTCAGCCGCGAGCTTCCGCCGGTCCTGACCATTGATCCCGGCGACACGGTGATCTTCCGCACGCTTGACGCTGGTTGGGGCCGCGCCGGCCGCGACCGCTTCGGCCTGGACCTGCCTGAGTACGCGCGCGATCCCGCGCGCGATACGCCCGGCGCGCACGCGCTCTGCGGCCCGATTGCCATCCGTGGCGCGCTGCCGGGCGACGTGCTGGAAGTGCGGATCGAGGACGTGCAGCCGGATGCCTGGGGCTGGACGTGGGCGGGGCCGGGTCGTGGCACGGGCGACGGCCTGGGCCTCGACCATGAAGTGACGGTCCGCTGGCACATAGACGCGGGCAGTGGGACCGCCAGCGACGGCGACGGGTTGGGCATCACTGTTCCCATCCGCCCGTTCATGGGCGTGATGGGCAACGCGCCGGCCGCGCCCGGCCCACACTCCACCATCCCGCCGCGCCGTGTCGGCGGCAACCTCGACTGCCGCGAGCTGGTCGCGGGCAGCACGCTCTGGCTGCCCGTCGAGGTCGAAGGCGCGCTCTTCTCCACGGGCGACGGCCACGCCGCGCAGGGCGACGGCGAGGTCTCGCGGCTGGCCATCGAATGCCCGATGTGCCGCGTCGCGCTCACCTTCGGCGTCCGGCGCGATCTGCCGCTCGCCATGCCCGCCGCCGAGACGCCCGCCGGCTGGCTTGCCCTGGGCCTGGGCGTCACGCTGGATGAGGCACAGAAGTCCGCGCTCAACGGCATGCTCGACCACCTCCAGCGCACGTACGGCCTCGACCGTTCGGTCGCGCTGGCGCTCGCCTCCGTCGCCGTTCACCTGCGCGTCACGCAGGTCGTCAACCAGACCGTCGGCGTCCACGCGCTGCTGCCGCCGGACGCCGTGCGCATGCGGGCTGTTGGGTAGAAGGCATGCCGCCGGCTACTCCAGCGCGCCATGCACCAGCTCGCCGCCGACGAGTGTGGCCGCCACCTCCGCGCCCGCCAGCCGCGCCGCCGGAACCGTGAACGGGTCTTCGGCCAGCACGACGAGATCGGCCAGCTTGCCCGGCGCGAGCGATCCCTGCCGCGCCTCCTGCCCGCCGGCGTAGGCCGCGCCCGTCGTGTAGCCCCAGAGCGCTTGCGCCAGCGTCAGCGCCTGGTCGGGCAGCCACGCCGGCCGGTCGGGCGTGCGGTCGTCGGTGCGCGCGATGGCGGCATGCAGGATGCGCAGCGGGTCGGCGGTGTCCACCGGCACGTCCGAGCCGAGCGCCAGCCGCACCCCTGCCGCGCGCATCGCCTGATAGGCGTAGGCGCGCGTGTGCCGCGCGCCCCAGTGGCGCTCCGCTGTGTCGCGATCCACCACCGCATGGAACGGCTGCACCGAGGCGATCACGCCCAGCCGCGCCATGCGCGCGATGTCCTCCCGCGCAGCGAGCTGCACGTGTTCCAGGCGGAAGCGCCGCGCGGGCGGCGGTGTGCCGGGCGCGGCGCCCGCGTGCCGCCGCAGCGCCGCTTCGATGCCGTCCAGCGCCGTGTGGACCGCGCGGTCGCCGATAGCGTGGATGGCGACGCCGATCCCGCCATCCGCCGCCTGTGAGACCGTTTCCAGCACCTCAGGCTCGGTCATGATCAGCAGGCCGCGATAGTCCGGCCGGCCCTCATAGGGATCGAGCATGGCGGCGGTCTGCGGGCCGAGCGCGCCGTCCATGAAGAGCTTGACGCCGGCGAAGCGCAGGAAGTCGTCGCCGAAGCCGGCCTCCAATCCCAGGTGGATGGCGTGCGGCAGCGCCGGGCGCGGGATGTAGAGCAGCACGCGCATGCCAAGCGCGCCCGCACCGTGCAGCCGTTGGAAGAGGCGCAGCGCGCGGTCGCCCTCGATGTTGTGGACGCCGGTGATGCCGCGGGCGCGCAGCTCGGCCAGCACGCGCCCCAGCTCGGCCGCCAGCGCGTCTTCGTCGGGCGGCGCGATGGCCGCATCCACAATCAGCGTCGCGTCCTCGTAGAGCATGCCGTCCGGCTCGCCGTCCGCGTCGCGCCCGATGCGTCCGCCAGGTGGGTCCGGCGTCTCGGCGGTGATGCCGGAGCGGCGCAGCGCCTCGGAGTTCACCCAGGCGGCGTGGTACGAGTGATCCCAGAGCGCGACGGGGTGGCGCGGCGCGACGGCGTCGAGCGAGCGTTTGGTGGGGAAGCGCTCGCCGGGCCACTCGTTCTTGTCCCAGCTCTGCCCCTGCACCCACACGCCCTCCGGCGTGCGCTCCACCCGCGCCTTGACACGCGCGACCGCCGCATCCTCCGAGCCGACGTGACGCAGGTTCACCTGCATGCGCGCCTCGGCATACATCATCAGGTGCGTGTGCGCGTCTATGAAGCCGGGTAGCGCCGTGCGCCCGCCGAGATCCAGCGTGTCGGTGAGCGAGCCGGCCAGCGTGCGGATGTCCGCATCGTCGCCGACCGCCAGGATGCGGCCGGAGCCGCGATCCACGGCGAGCGCGGTGGCGCGTGGGCGATCCGGGTCCATCGTATGAATGTCGCCGTTGAACAACAGCAGCAGCGGTCGCCGGCCAGGCGTCATGGTTCGGCTCCAATCTGTGTGGGAAGCGATGGGCAACACCATATCGCGGACAAGCGCAAGGGCGGGGCGGCCGTTGCCAGTCGCCCCGATTATAGACTATGCCAGGAGCGCGTGCCGTCCCCGCACTCCGCAATGCGCGCTCTAGCTCCCTCTCCTCACATGGCGAGACGGCCGGAGGTGAGGATTTCCCGCGCCGCTGCTTGCGCCCGCCGTTGCGGCCATGCTATACTGCGCGGCGGAAGGGTGTCCGAGTGGTTTATGGTGCCGCTCTCGAAAAGCGGTGTGCCTGAATAGGGCACCGCGGGTTCGAATCCCGCCCCTTCCGCCGGGACCGCATGCGACGCATGGCGAGCAGGGGAACGCCCGCTCGCCATGTTGGCGTCCGGCCCATTTGAACCCACCTATAGTTGCCTGTGCCATCCCTGGAGGAGTCCCATAGAGGCCTAGTGGGCGCGCCTGGAAAGCGCGTGTGTCGGCAACGGCACCGTGGGTTCGAATCCCACCTCCTCCGCCCGTTCAGCACGAGCACGACCGCGCCCGTCTGGGCGCGGTCGTTTCTTCATGGCCCGCAATATGCCCTCGCCGGCACGCTCATCCCCATTCCGGCTCGTCCTCCACGCCCAGCGCATCCACCAGCCGGTTGTAGTAGTTGAAGAAGCCGATGATCTCGACGGCCTCCAGGATGGCGTCGTCGTCCCAGCCGGCAGCGCGGAGCGCCTGG
>JAICVS010000067.1 GCA_025935195.1 Ktedonobacterales bacterium | reverse complement strand
GACGCGCGTCGCGCTCACCTACGCGGCCACGCTCGTCGTGGGCCTCGCCGCCCAACAGGTTGGTCGCCCCGATCTCATCCGCTCCCCGACCCGCGTGCTCGCCCACACCTGGGAGGGGCTGCTAGAATGAGTTAGGAAATGTCCTCAACGATCTGATCTTCATTCAGCGCGTGGAGCGGAAGTGAACGGGAGGCGGGGTGCCTATGGACGCGATTCAGACGGATGCGTTGAGCAGGCGCTATGGCAATCTCACGGCGGTCGCGGATGTGACGCTGACGGTGGCGCGCGGCGAGGTCTTCGGGGTGCTGGGGCCGAACGGCGCCGGCAAGACGACGATGGTGCGCCTACTCAACGGCGTGTTGGCGCCCTCGGCCGGAAGCTGCCGCGTGCTCGGACTCGATCCGGCGCGGCAGGGGAGCGGGCTGCGCCGCCGCACCGGGGTGCTGACCGAATCGCCCGCTCTCTATGAACGGATGACGGCGCGCGAGAACCTGCGCTTCTTCGGCACGATGTACGGCATGCCCGCAGGGAAGCTGGCAGCGCGCGCCGACGCTATGCTCGAAGCCTTCGGCCTGGCTGAACGCGCCGACGCCAAGGTAGGCGGCTTCAGCAAGGGCATGAAGCAGCGGCTCGCCCTGGCGCGGGCGCTCCTGCACGAGCCAGAGGTGCTCTTTCTGGATGAGCCGACCGCGGCGCTCGATCCTGAGGCCGCGCGCCGCGTGACTGAACTGATCATGGAGTTCACGCGCCAGGCAGGCCGCACCGTCTTTCTCTGCACGCACTATCTGCCGGAGGCGCAGCGCCTCTGCGACCGCGTCGCGGTGCTCAATCGCGGCCGGCTGATCGCGACGGGGACGCTGGCCGAGCTGGCGCGCACGCTCTGGCATGGCACCTGGGTGGATGTCGAGTGTCTCGTCGCGTCGGCTCCAGATCTGCTCGAAGCCGTGCGCGTCGTGGCGGGCGTCACGGACGCGCGCCTGGATGAACCTGATGGGACGCGCCTGGCCGTGCAGGTGGAGGGCGAGGAGCGCATCCCGGCGGTGGTGCGGGCCATTGTCGAGCGCGGCGGGCAGGTGGTGCGCGTGAACGCGCGCGAGCACACGCTCGAAGACGTCTACTTCGAGCTGCAAGGCGAGCCGGCGCACGCGCAGCCGGCGGTGGCAAGTGAGACCAGTGGGAGAGGAGGACGGCGATGAACTGGCGGGCAGTGGGCGCGCTCGCGCGCAAAGACCTCTGGGAGGTCCGTATGAACAAGGTCGCCTGGATTCCGGCGGCCATCGTGCCGATGGTGATCGTCGTACTGCTGCCGCTGGCGTTCATCCTGGCGCCGAATCTCTTCGCTCCATCCACGGGTACGCCCGACCCCAACGCCAACGTGCAGACGCTCACCAATCTGGTGCCCTCGTCTATGGTCACTGAGCTGCATGGGCTGAACGATGCGCAGCGCTGGGTCGTCTTCTCGACGGGGTTCGTCAGCGCGCCGATGCTGCTGCTCCTGCCCCTGATGTTCTCGAGCATCGCGGGCGCCGATTCGTTCGTCGGCGAGCGCGAGCGCAAGACGCTGGAGGCTCTGCTCTATACGCCGGCCACCGACAGCGAACTCTTTTTGGGGAAGGTCATCGCCTCGGTCGTCCCGGCGCTGTTGCTGACATGGATGAGCTTTGTGGTCTATGCCGTGGTGGTGAATGCCGCCGGCTGGAACATCATGCAGCGCGTCTGGTTCCCCACGGCCGCGTGGTGGCCACTGATGATATGGGTCGCGCCGGCCATCGCCACGCTGGGTATGGCGGCGGCGGTGTTGATCTCCAGTCGTGTCAGCACGTTCATGGAAGCCTATCAGCTGACGGGCACGCTGGTCGTGATCGTGCTGGCGCTGGTCGTTGCCCAGGCGACGGGCGTGCTCTCCCTGAGTGTGGGGGTGACGCTGCTCGTCGGCGCCGCGCTCTGGGCGGTGGACGCTGTGCTCGTCTGGCTCGGTGTGCGGCTGTTTTCGCGCGGCGCGGTGAAGGCGCTGGCGTAGCGACGAGCGAACAGCTAGCGGGATGAGCCCGGCACTCGTGCCGGGGAGCCAGTATTTCGTGAATACACGAAGGCCAGGGTTCTCGTCGAGAACCCTGGCCCTGTTTGCCGCTCCGGCTTGTGTCGGAGGAACGCGAGCTAGAACTCGCGCTCGTAGCGGTCGCGGCGGGAGGAGCTGGACGAGTAGTCCTGGCCGCCGCCGTAGTCGTTGCGGCGCGAGCCACCACCGTAGCCGCCGCCACGGTCGCCGTAATCGTCGCGCCGGCGCGGGCGATCACTGTAGCCGCCGCCACCACCGCCGTAGCCGCCGCTACGATCACCATAGCCGCCGCCACGATCACCATAGCCGCCGCCACCGCCGTAACCGCCGCCACCGCCGTAACCGCCGCCACCGCCGTAACCACCACGGCCACCGGAGCGCTCGGGGCGCGGCTGCGCCTCGTTGACACGGATGCTGCGGTTGCCCAGGAGGGTACCGTTCAATCCAGCGATGGCGTTGCGGGCCGCGTCGTCGTCCGCCATCTGCACGAAGCCAAAGCCCTTGCTCTGGCCGGTGGCGCGGTCAATCACGACCGTCGCCTCAACAACATCACCAAACGCGCCGAACAACTGGGCAAGCTGCTGGTCGTCAGCACTGTAGGGCAGGTTCCCTACGTAAATGCGGGTTGCCACTCAGGCTCCTTCAATCTGCGGATCACACTCAGGCCAAGGCCGAGTGCCCCGTCTCTCACTTCTGCGCCGGCTGAGAATTTGCCGGCCACACACATACAACCTACACACACAATCACACGCGGCTTCACTCGACAAACGCTCGGGGGGCACTCAGACCACGGAGGGCGCTCACAGCGCGGGGAGCCACCACAGGAGGTGCAATCGAGACTCACCAACGCCTTCAGTATAGCACATTTCACGCACTGCCGCGCAAGGGACGCGCAAGGGCGGTGAGGGGCAAAAAGGGTGACGACGGCGTGTGAGCGCGTCTGGAGACAGCGTATACTGAGGGCGTTTTGCCCTGGGCGCGAAGGGACGCCGGGGCGATGCGCGCAATGAGGAGTGATACCACGAGGAGTGATAGAGGATGGACCAGCTCGACCGGCTCAGCGGCGCGCTCGCGCCGGACCGCGGCTTCATGCATCTGGACGACGAGAGTACGGCGTTCGCGGGCGCGCGTGTGGTGGTGGTGCCGGTGCCATTCGACGGCACGACCTGCTACCGGCCGGGCACGCGCGAAGGGCCGCACGCAATCATTGACGCATCGCGCAACCTGGAGCTCTACGACACGGAACTGCGGCGCTCGCCGTTCGCGGTGGGCATTCACACGCTGCGCGCCGTGACGCCGGTGATGGGCAACGCCGCGGGCATGGTGGACCGCATCGAGGAAGTGACGGCGCACCTGCTCGACGCCGGTAAGTTCGTCGTCACGCTCGGCGGCGATCATTCGACGTCGATCGGCGTCGTGCGCGCCTTCGCCAAGCGCCACCCCGGCATGAGCGTCTTGCAGATTGACGCGCACGCGGATCTGCGTGAGGAGTACGAGGGCACGCCGCTCAGCAGCGCGACGATCATGCGCCGCGTGCTGGATGTCTGCCCGCGTACGGCGCAGGTGGGCATCCGCAGCATGAGCGAGCCGGAGGCGGCGCTGGTGGAGGAGCGCAAGCTGCCGATGTGGCTGGCGAGCGCGATCCACGCCCAGACACGGCAGGGCCGCGACGAATGGATCGAACAGGTCGTCGCCGCGCTGGCGGATGAGGTGTACGTGACGATTGACGTGGATGCGTTCGATCCGTCGCTGGTGCCGGGCACTGGGACGCCGGAGCCGGGCGGGCTGGGCTGGTACGAGGTGATCGATCTGCTGGCGGCGGTTACGGCGCACCGGCGCGTGATCGGCTTCGACGTGGTGGAGTTGTCGCCGCTGGTGGAGGGGCATGTCAGCCCGGTGGTGGCGGCCAAGCTGGCCTACAAGCTGATCGGGATGGCGGTGCGGCCCTAGCGGTGCGGGGCGGACGGTGTGCTACGATGGATGTGAGCTGGCGACGCGGCCGGCGCGCGACTGCTACGAGGCGCGGAGAGAACTGCCATGACCACCGCCGACAAGCGCACGACGCCGAATCGAGAGTCCGCGGCGACGGCTGACGCGGCGCCCAACGGTGCGACGCGACGCGCGGGAACGCGAGGGACCACGGCGGGCGAGACATACCGGGACACGGGCGCGGGAGAGATGCCGGGGCCAGTCGTGGCAGCGCACGAGCCGGATGCGCACGAGCCGGATGCGCACGAGCCGGATGCGGGCGTCGCGGAGGATGGCGGCCTCACGCTGCCGACGATCCGTGACGTGTGGCGCGCGCAGGAGGTGATCCGGCCGCACGTCGCGCATACGCCCATCCTGCCGTCGCGCACGCTGAGCGCGATGACGGGGGCGACGGTCGCGCTGAAGGCGGAGAACTTGCAGCGGTCGGGCGCCTATAAGATTCGCGGCGCGACGTATAAGCTCTCGCGGCTCGGACCAGAGGAGCGCGCGCGCGGCGTGATCGCGGCCTCGGCGGGCAATCACGCGCAGGGCGTCGCCATCGCGGCGGCCTCGCTCGGCATCCCCTGCACCATCGTCATGCCGGAGGCGGCGCCGCTGGCGAAGGTGACGGCGACGCAGGGCTACGGCGCGCGTGTGGTGCTGGCGGGCGAGACGTACAACGAGGCGTACGCGCGGGCGCGCGAGCTGCAAGCGGAGACCGGCGCGACCTACATCCACGCCTACGACGATCCTGACATCATCGCTGGCCAGGGAACGGTGGCGCTGGAGATTCTGGCCGACCAGCCGGATGTCGAGGCGATTGTGGTGGGCATCGGCGGCGGCGGGCTGATCTCCGGCATCGCGACGGCGGTGAAGGCGCTCAAGCCGGACGTGCGCATCATCGGTGTCGAGGCGGCCGGCGCGGCCTCCATGCGCGCGGCGCTGGACGCGGGACAGGTGGTCGCGCTGCCGGCCATCAACACGATTGCGGACGGCATCGCGACGAAGACGGTGGGCCGCTACACCTTCGAGATCGTGCGCACGCTGGTGGACGACGTGATCGCGGTGGACGACGAGGAGATCATCCGCGCGGTGCTGCTGCTGTTGGAACGCTGCAAGCTGCTGGTGGAGGGCGCGGGCGCGGTGGGGGTGGCGGCGCTGCTCGGCGGCCGGCTGGATCTGGCGGGAAAGCGGACGGTGGCGGTGCTGAGCGGCGGCAACATTGACATGAACCTGGTGGGTAAGTTCATCCAGCATGGCCTCTCGGTGCAGGGGCGCTATCTGGTGGTCCACACGCTGCTGCCGGACCGGCCGGGCGAGCTGCTGCGGCTGCTGGCGCTGATCGCGGAGCAGCGGGTGAACGTGCTGGATATCGAGCATCACCGCGCGGGGCCGCGGCTGCCCATCCAACAGGTCGAGGTGGTGATGACGCTGGAGACGCGCGACCGCGTACACTGCGCGGCGCTGCTGGAGCTGCTACGCGCGCGCGGCTATGCGGTGCGCGAGGCGGAGCCGGCGTTCGCGCTCGGCTCGGAGTCGCGCCTGGGCGGGTGACGGAGATTTCACCACAGAGGACACGGAGGGACACGGAGGCAGAACCTAACCCCCTGCCCTCTTCCCTGGCAGGGAAGGGGCCGCATGCGGGGTTGGTGGCCGCCGGGCAGCGGACGCGCATAGCTCGCTCTCCCCGCGATCAGCCTTTGATGGCGAGTGTGGCGTCGAGGGCGTGGCGCAACACCCAGGCATAGCGGTCAATGCCGCCCGTATCGAGCGGGAGCGGCGGCATCTCGGCCTCGGCCGCGGGGCGGAGCTGCGCCAGCGCGCGGGCATGGCCGGGAAAGCCGCGTGTCGCGGGCGCGGCGAGGATGGTGTGCAGCGTGGCCCAGTAGATGGTGCAGCAGCCGATGATGTCGCCGGCGTTGTAGCGCGGCGCCCCGACCGTGATGGCGGCGGCGCTGGTGTCGTGGATGTCTTCCAGGCCCGCCAGCGCGGTGAGTTCGGGGAGATCGAGCATGGCCTGCGCGCGAATCTGGAGCTCGCCGGCACGCGAGGCGGCGAGCGCGTCCAGCGGCAGGCGTGTGTCGAGGTCGGCCAGCAGCGCGGCGACACGCTGCCAGCCGCGCGACGACTCCTCGGCGCCCAACAGTGCGCGCAGGGTGACGAGCAGCGTGTGATAGGCGACTTCCGCGCTCTCTATGCGGCCGCGCGCGGCCAGGTCGCGTGCGCGCTCGCCAACGACGAACACCGCCCCTTTGAGCGTCGCCAGCCGCGGCCACGACGCCGCGGTCTGCATTCCCGTCCGGCTCCCGGCATCAACTGTATGCATGTGGATCGCTCCCACCCCTTCCGGCGATACAGTCCCGCTACCGAGACACGCCGCCGCTGCGATCTACCAACGAGTCCATGCAGAGGATGACGTATGGGACATCTATGCGTCAACAGATGTCTACCAGATGCCGTGAGTGATGGGCGAGCATGCGAAAGGCGGCCCTCGCAAGGAGGACCGCCTCGATTGGTCGGGGCGAGAGGATTTGAACCTCCGACCCCCACAACCCCATTGTGGTGCGCTACCAGGCTGCGCTACGCCCCGACGTACGCTTACGATAGCATATTCACCCGCCTGAGTCAAGCGGCGGAACAGCGCCGTCGTAGCGACGGGGCTCGCGCTACTTGCCGCCTTTCAATTGGGCGCGGATGAGGTTGTAGAAGACGGCGATCACGATGGAGCCGAGCAAGGCGGCCACGATCGGCACCCCCTCGATGAGGACGTCGAACGGCAAGATCACGTACGCCTGGAAGAGCAGCGCGCCGAAGATGGTGACGATGGTGGCGGCGAGGAGGCCACCGACCTTCTTCGTGGTCAGGCGCTCGGTGATGGCGTTGGCGGCTACGGCGATCACCAGCACGATGATCAGCCCGATGAGCGTGAGTTTGTAGCCGTTGCCGCCGGGATGACCGAGGACGTTGATGGAGAGCCAGCTCTGGTGAAAGATGGTGTCGAGGATGCCGGACTTGGGGATGAAGTTGATACTGTTAGCGGGTGCGGCGGCCAAAATCATAGGTATCCGTTCTCCCTTCGCGGGGCGTGCAGCCCCACAACACTGTCGAGGCTGCCATAGCCTCGACCACACCGATCGCCGGGTCGCGATGCCAGGGATGCCAGGGATGCGCGGCCGGTGTAGCCGCGACTCGCGGAGCCACCCAGCCGACAGGGACAGGCAGGGACAGGATCGCGTGCGAAGAGCGCCAAGAAATGCCAAGAAGTGCGCGGCGTCGTCTGCCTGGACGCCCGGTGCTATGGTACATGACGAGCCGGATTCTGGCAAGGGGGCCGTACGTTGCCCGCCCCGCGTTTCCGACTGCCAGGCGCCGCCGCATGTCAAGCAATTCGCGTGCCAGAAGGAGCGAACTGCGAGGAGCGGCGGAGCGGGATCAGCGCGCGCTACAATTGAGGACGCGGCCGCGCGTCACCGGGGAATGAGCGGCGGCAAGGGAGGCGCAACCCGTGGAATACCGACAACTGGGCCGTTCGGGACTCCGTGTCTCGCTGATCGGCCTCGGCGGCAATACGTTTGGACGCTACGCCGACGAGGCGACGACCGCCGCTATCGTGCGGCAGGCTATCGAGAGCGGCATCAACTTCCTGGACACAGCCAACACCTACAGCAGCGGCCGCTCCGAAGAGCTGCTTGGCAAGGCGATTCGCGGCCACCGCGACGAGGTGTTGATCGCGACCAAGGTTGGCATGACGATGGGACAGCGGCCGAACGAGCGTGGCTCCTCGCGCAAACATGTGATCGAGAGCTGCCACGCCAGCCTGCGCCGGCTGAATGTCGAGGCCATTGACCTCTTCCAGATCCACGAATTCGATCAGACCACACCGCTGGAGGAGACGCTCGGCGCGCTGGACGACCTGGTGCGCGCGGGCAAGGTGCGCTACATCGGCTGCTCGAACTACGATGCCTGGCAGGTGACGCGGGCGCTCTGGATAAGCGACCGGCGCAATCTCGCCAGCTACGTCTCGGTGCAGCCGGAGTACAACCTGCTCGCGCGCGACGTGGAGCGCGAGCTGCTCCCGTGCTGCCTGGAGCTCGGGCTGGGCGTCATCCCGTACTTCCCGCTCGGCGCTGGTGTGCTGACGGGCAAGTATCGGCCGAGCGAGCCGCCGCCGGAGGGCACGCGCGGCCACAACAATCCGCGTTTCGCGCCGCGCCTGCAACGCGAGACGCTGGAGCGTGTGCAGCGGCTGGACGCTTGGGCGCGCGAGCGCGGGCACAGCGTGGGCGAGCTGGCGCTGGCGTGGCTGGCGGCGCAGCCGGCCGTCAGCACAATCATCAGCGGCGCGACGAAGCCCGAGCAGGTGGCGGCGAACGCCAGGGCGGCGGAGTGGAAGCTGACGCCGGATGAGCTTGGCGCCATCGCTGCGCTCATCGGCGGCTAAATCTTCTGGAGCTTGGCGAAGCTGAGGTCCAGCGTCTTCTTGCCCGCCGTCTTGAAGAGTACTTCGACGGTGGTGGAGCCTTTCTCGGTCGTCACGCGCAGCACCGTGCCGTCGCCAAAGAGGCGGTGCAGCACGCGGTCACCCGGTGCGAGCTGCGCTGGCTCTTCGACCGGCGCCTCCGGCTCGACCGCTGGTTCGTCTTGTGGCGGCCGCGGCCGCTCATCGAAGCTCGTTTGCCGCGACGGCCGGCCGGGAACGAAGCGCGTGGGGGTGGATGGGGATGGCGCGGAGCGGCGGCCGCCGTGGCCTGTGCCACCCCACAAACCGCCACCACTGCCGCCACCGCGCGCTGGTCCGGCTGTGACGGCGCCTGGCTGGCGCTGGGCGCGCTCGCGCGTGATGGTGAGCAGGGCGACGGGAATCTCCTCGATGAAGCGCGAAGCCTCCTGGTAGACGCTGTTGCCGCCGTAGAAGGAGCGGCGGAAGGCGCGTGTCAGGTAGAGGCGGCGCATGGCGCGCGTGATGCCGACGTAGGCGAGGCGCCGCTCCTCCTCCAGCTCGTGCTGGCTCTCCAGCGAGCGCGAATGGGGCAGCACGCCCTCCTCCAGCCCGGCGATGAAGACGACGGGGAACTCCAGCCCTTTGGCGGCGTGAAGCGTGATCAGGGTGGCGGCGTCTTTCTCTTCGCTGACGAGCGCGCCGTTCTCGCCCGATTGTGTGGTGTCGGCGCCGGCGACCAGGGCAACGTTCTCCAGGAAGAGGGCAAGGGCGATCTCCGGCTCGATCTCGGAGAAGTCCTCGGCGACGCGGCGCAGCTCTAGGACGTTGTTCCAACGCTCCTCGCCTTCGTCGCTGCCGTCGCGCAGCTCGGCGGCGTAGCCGCTGCGCTCCAAGAGGCGATCCACCAGCCGGGGCAGGCGTTCTTCGCGCGCGGCCTGGCGCAGATCGGCGAGCAGGGCGGCGAAGGCGGCGAGGGCGCGTTTGCCGGCGGTGGAGAGCGTTGGATGCTCCTCGATGCGCGCCAGGGCGTCGAGTGGCGCGAGGCGCTCGGCCTGCGCCCAGGAGGAGAACTCGGCGTAGGTCTTCGGGCCGATCTTGCGGTTGGGCACGTTGATGACACGCTGCAGCGAGAGGGTGTCGAGCGGGTTGGCGATCAGCCGCAGGTAGGCCAGCACGTCCTTGATCTCTTTGCGCTCGTAGAACTTGCGCGAGCCGACGACCACGTAGGGCGTGCCGGTGCGGATGAATTGCTCTTCGAGCGCGCGCGACTGGGCATTGGTGCGATACATCACGGCCACATCGCGCAGGCGGCACTCGCCGCGCGCCACCAGCCGGATAATCTCTCGAACGATGAACCCTGCCTCGTCCTCCTCGTTGAACGCTTCATAGAGGGTGATGCGCTCGCCGCCCTGCCGCTCGGTCCAGAGGCGCTTGTCTTTGCGGGTACGGTTCTGGCGGACGACGCCCTGGGCGGCATCGAGGATGACCTGGGTGGAGCGGTAGTTTTGCTCGAGCAGCACGACCTGGGTGTTGGGGAAGTCTTGCTCGAACTGGAGCAAGACGCGGGGGTTGGCGCCGCGCCAGCTATAGATCGAGTTGTGGGTGACGATGCCGTTGGCGATGAAGTTGTGCGTGCGCTCGATGTCGAGGTCGTAGACGGGCTGCTCGAGCGGCACGACCTCCACACGCTCGGCCACATCGTAGCCGCCCGCGGCATCGAACATGACCATCCCCGGCCGGACCGAGGCCGCCGGAAGGAAGGGCAGCGACTTACTTTCTATCACGTCGGCGTCCACGCCATTCTTGCCAAGGCGAGCCCAAAAGACTATATCCGCGTTGATCACTTTGCAGATGGTGTTGGCTCGCTCTATCAAAACGCCCATATCCGAGCTCATCGCGTCGTATGTCCAACTGTCTATTCCTGGCTTGTCGAACGTCACGCGCAACCCAAGCGACTCCAACGCGCTTCGTGCGGATGGATCGTTTCCATTGAGCGAGATGCGATGGAGTGTTGAGAGGCCACGGCGGTCAGCGCATAGCGTCACGACGATGTGATGCCGGTTTGAGTTCCGTGAGCGAGGCCGGAAGTGAGGGTGATCAGGCGATAACCCCGCCTCTTCGAGGAGTTGCCGTCCGTTCGTCTCCGTATCGAATGCGGCGAAGACGCGCCGGATGTACATTGCATCATGTACCAAGCCATTGACTGAGCCACCCGCGCGTGGCACAAATGGGAGCGTGGGAATACGATAGCGCAAGGAGAGAATGTACTCCTCCGCACGCGCTTCATTTTCGCTCTCATGGGCGGAGATAACCCAGGTGGCGTCCGCATGCTCCTGGCGGGCACGCTGCATAAAGCCGACCACTGGTTTGACCTGTGACTTTGTATAGACCTGCGATGTGCCAATGCGGAAACCGACGCCGCGCTTGTGCATCAGGTACGTGAAGTAGAGCTGCGGCGTGATGCCCAGGCGATAGCCCGCGAAGTGGGTGTGTTCGGGCGTGCTGACGAGCGTACGGCCGGCGCGGGTGGTGATGCGGATGCCCGATCCCACGCGCTCGTGGCGCGCAACCGCCAGGACGCGGGCGGGCCGGAAGTCGCCGCTGCCGTACCCGGAAAGCACCATGTCTCCTGCCGCCACGTCCTCAATCGGCCGCTGTGAGCCGTCGGCCATGGTGATCAGCGTTCCCGCGATCAGGCATTGATCATCATCGGCAACGGCACAGACGTTGAAGTGGCCAGGCGTCTCGGGCGTGCCGGCGCCGAGCAGACGCACCAGCTCGTACTGGGCTTTGTTGGTGTCTTGAAATTCGTCTACGTGGATGTAGGTGTAGCGGTTCTGGTACTGGCGCAGCACGTCGGGGTTGCGCTTCCAGAGCTGGTAGGTGAGCAGGATGAGGTCGTCGAAGTCGGCGGCATTGTTGGCGCGCAGCAGGTCTTCGTAGCGCGTGTAGACGCGGGCGGCGACCTCTTCAAAATACTTGTTGACGCTCTTGGCGAACTCGCTGGGGCTGAGCAGATCGTTCTTGGCGCGCGAGATGATGGCGTGGATGGTGCTGGGCTTGAACTGCCGCTCATCCAGATTCATCTCGCGCAGCGCCTGTTTGACGAGGCTGGACTGATCGTCGTCGTCGTAGATGGCGAAGTTGTCGCCCAGGCCAAGGCCGGCGCGAGCGGCCTCGCGGCGCAGGATGCGCGAGCAGATGGCGTGGAAGGTGCCAACGGCCAGGTCACGCGCGGGCGGGCCGACGAGCGCCTCCAGGCGCTCCTTCATCTCACGGGCGGCTTTGTTGGTGAAGGTGACGGCGAGGACGTTCCAGGGGGAGACACGGCGCTCGGCGAGGATGTAGGCGATGCGGTGGGTGATCGCCCTGGTTTTGCCACTACCAGGCCCGGCGAGCACGAGCAGCGGCCCTTCGGTGGTGGTGACAGCCTGACGCTGGGGCGGATTCAGCCCAGCCAGCAGGTCGTTGGAGTGGGTCTCGCCGGTCGTCATATGAAACGCATCCTCGCTGTTGAGCAGGTGGAAGAGGGATGGAGGGATGGAGGTTCGGAGCGGGGGCAACCACACTATTGTACGACACGCATGCTGGCGGCGTCGCGGGGTTCCTCACCGCGGGCCTCCTCTTCCCATGGGGAGAGACGAGAACGAACACGGAGGAACGGAGGACAGGGAGGTTCACGGAGGAGAGAGGGGAGGCAGTAGACGGCGGGCGACTGAATGCGCGCGTGGATGGCCGCTGGCCGCGACGTCCGGCCAAGCCGGACTGGGGATGCGGCGTGGAAAGTTGACCGCCCTGGTCACCATTGCCGTTTTTGCCGGTTTTTGATGGTGGATCAGGTGGCACCTCCTCTCGAAGTCTGAATTGCGGCAGGTTTGCCAGGTTCGGCCACGAGCCGCAAGTCAAAGATGGAACGGGCGTAGGCGTGAATGCCCAGCCGCGAGAACGCCCGGCCGTGGAGCGATCCGGAATGAAGCGCATGAGGGATCGGCGGCAATGCACAGCCGTGGGGCGGTAGAAAGAGGCGGGAGTGTCAGCCCAGCGCGTTGAGCAGGAGCGGCAGGGCGGCGGTGATGACGGCGCGGAGCAGCAGCCCCAGCAGCGCGAGCGTGCCAATCCAGAGGTAGGCGCGCAGGGTGAGGCGCACGGCCAGATCGCGGGCGTTGGGTGCTCTGGCGCGGGTCACGCCGGTCAGGGCGAGCAGCGCCGCCGGCAGCGCGAGCAGCACGGCGACGAAGCCGGGCGCCCCGCCGCGCATGAGGCCGATCAGGACGATCAGCGCCAAGCCACCAAGCAGGCAGGTAACGTAGAGGATGCGGGCGAAGCGCGCGCCGGCGAGGACGGCGAGGGTGCGGCGGCCATACGCACGATCCACCTCGGCGCCGCGCAGGTGCGCCGCCTGGGCCAACGCCAGCGTGAGCAGCCCGAAGCCAGCGCCGAGCAGCGCGACCGGCACAGTGAGGCGCTGCCCCTGCGCGAGCGCGGTCGCTGTCGTGACGCCGGGGCCGATGGCGAGCGCCAGCGTCAGCTCACCCAGCGGCAGGTGCTTGAGCGCGTAGGTGGTCGAGGAGTAGAGGAAGGCGGCGAGCAGGCCGACAGCGCCGAGCATGATGAGTGGCGTTCCACCGGAACGGGCGGCCGGCACACCGGCGAGCGCGCCGATCAGCAGCAGCGCGATGCTGAGCCGGAGCGCGGTGAGCGGGCGCACACCGGCGTTCTTCAGGCGATTGCCCATGCGGTAGCTGGAGTCCATGCGCTCGCCCGCCCCGGCATGCGCCCGCGCGCGCATGTAGTCAAGGTATTCGTCGAGCATATTGGCCCCGGCCAGCACGAGCGCGACCGCGAGCAGTGTGGAGAGCGCGGACAGCGGACGCAACGGAGTGCCGCGCGCCGCGAGCAGCGCGAGGGTGATGAGGGCCGGCAGCAGGGCGACCGGGAACGTGCGCGGTCGGCAGAGGGCCAGCCAGCCCCGATGGGGTGTTGCGCTGGCGATGGGGCGATAGCCTGCCGCCTCTAGAGGCTCGATAGGCGGCGCGGCGGCGCTGGGCCGCACGTCGTAGAGCGAATGAGTGTCATCCGCACGGGCGCCTTGATCCATGGCCGGCGCCCTCCTCATTCGCGGTAGGCTCTTCCCGCCGTGCGCAGAGGCGCCGGTGCGGTGGGAGTGTCTACAAATTTACCATGCGGTCGAGTCGTTCCTGCACGTCGCGTAGCGCCATGTTCAGCCGCGCCTGGCCGACGCCGAGCGTCAGGTCGCCGCGCGTCTTCTCGAGGATGCCGCGTGCCGCGTCGGTGGTGCGGCGCAGATTGCCAGTGATGGCGTCGGGATAGTCAAGCGTGATGAGCAGCGCGTAGATCTCGTCCATATCGGCCAGCAGCGGCTCGCAGGCCTCGAATTTGCCCAGCCGCATACGGTCGAGCACGTAGCGGCGCAGCTCGCCGATGGTCTCGCCCAGCCCATTCAGGTATGGCGCCCACTCGACGCCCAGATCGCCTGGGGCCGGCAGCGGCTCACGCTTGATGAAGGCGCAGGTGAGCGCCGCTTCAGAGTATTCCTTTTGCGCGTCGGCAACGAAGCCGGCATGGAAGATGTCCTGGTGCTCGCGCAGATCGGCGGCCATCTCGCGCAGTAATGTGCCGGCGTCGGCCAGGAGCTGAGCGGCGGCGGCGAATTCGTCGCGATGGGCGGCACGTATGGTATTCGCGCAGAGCCGGATCGCCGAGCGCGACTTCGGCAGCGCGCGCTCGCGGGCGGCATGCTTCGCGGCAAGGTACTCCTGCGCCGCGCGTCCAATCATCTGGAGGTCTGGCACGTTTCTAACCTCTGCTCCGGTCTCCTCCGAGCTGCGCACTCGCCACGTCACTACCGGTATCCTATGGCGCGCAACGGCCTCGAACAAGCATCCGTGCGCTGTCCATCGCGTGTTCAGCTCAGCCCATCGCCGGTGGTTAGTGTACTCCAGGGCCTCCGGTCCTGTCAAACCGCGCCTCCCCTTACGCCCGGCGACTCCGAGACCGTTGCTATGCGGCTTGATAGCGTGGGGAAGGGATGCTACCATGCCGGCATCGCGGCGGAGGCGCGGACAGGCGGGACGCGGGGAGGGAGGAGACGCATGACGCACCTGGGTGGAGGCGTGGTCGTGCTTGCCAGTTTCATCCTCGATCTGGTCGCGCGCGCGCCGCGCCGTCCGCTGCCGGGCGAGTCGATCGTCGGCAGCGATTTCGGCATGTTCGCCGGCGGCAAGGGCAACAACCAGGCCATCGCCGCGGCGCGCTCCGGCGCGGACGTGCGCGTGATCGGGCGGCTGGGTGAGGACATGTTCGCCGCGCCGTTCGTGGCGGCGCTGGCGCGCGAGGGAATTGACGCGCGCTCTGTCGCGCGCGACGCGGAGGCGGGAACAGGGCTGGCGTTCCCGCTGATCGAGCCGGACGGGCAGAATAGCATCGTCGTGCTGCCGCGGGCGAACCTCGCGCTGCGGCCAGAACATGTGCGGACGGCGGCGGCCGCCTTCGATGGGGCGGCGGTGCTGCTGGCGCAGCTTGAGGTGCCGGTCGAGACGGCGGCGGCGGCGGCCGAGATGGCGCGGGATCGTGGGATGCGGGTGCTGCTCAATCCGGCGCCCGCGCCCGCCGATGGGCTGCCTGGGCATCTGCTGCGCCTGGTGGATGTGCTGCTACCCAACGAGCGCGAGGCGGAGACGCTGAGCGGTGTGGCTGTGCGGGATGCGGCGGGGGCGGAGCGGGCGGCACGCGCGCTGATTGCGGCGGGGTGCCGTCAGGTGGTGGTGACGTTGGGGCGGGCCGGTGCGGTCTGGGTGGCCGGCCAGGATCAGCCGGCGATCTGGCTGCCGCCGTTCGCGGTGGAGCAGGTGGACGCGACGGGGGCCGGCGACGCGTTCTGCGGCGTGTTGGCGGCGGGGCTGGCGGCCGGAATGAACGAGCGTGTGGCGCTGCGGCGCGCGTCAGCCGCGGGGGCGCTGGCGGTCACACGGATGGGAGCCGAGCCTTCGATGCCGGTGGCGGCGGCGATTGACGCGCTGTTGAGCCGGCAGGCGGCGGGCGAATGGGATAGACCCGGTTAGCGGGTTCTTGGTCGCAATCGCGACACTGAGGTGCCGGCGCACGGAACGGCTTGGGCTGAAGCCCCGCGAACGCGAACGATCCAAGCAGGGCTGTGGCTCTCAACTGGCGCGCAGGTAGGCGGCGTGGGTGCGGTCTTCGGCGGCCATGCGCGCATCACCCAGGCGCTCATGCACCTGTGAGCGTACGGCGTAGACCTCCGCCGCCTCCGGCTCGCGCTCGATGGCACGGTTGAGCGCGTGCAGTGCCTCGCGGTCGCGCCCCAGCGCGGCCAGCGCCAGCCCGGCGATCAGCGGCCCGCGATAGTCGCGCGGGGCGCGCAGCTCCATCAGGTCGGCCAAGCTCAGCGCGTCCAGCGTCCGCCCGGCGCGCAGATAGAGCCGCGCCTTGAGGGCAAGCGCGGCAGGCTCATCGGGATCGGCGGCAAGCACACGGTCGCAATCCGCCAGGGCGCCCGCCACATCGCCGGCGCCGGCACTGGCGCGTCGTGCCGCTTCGCTCAGAGCCAGCGCGCATAACAGCCGCCGCGCGCGCTCGGTCTGTCGCTCACCCGGCAGTGGCGCGTCGGCGAGGCGCAGCCGGCCGAACGGCGCACGATGATCGTCGTCCACCGGCGCGCTGACCGCCACCGCGCGCCCGGCGTCGCCCAGATCGATCTCGTCGCCGGGGGCGAGCCGCGCCCCGCCGGCCAGGCTGAACGCCACGTCACGCAGGAACGCGCTCGCCTCGGCATGCAGGCTGAGCGGCACGGCGACGACATCCAGCTCGGGCCGACCGAGCTTTTGCATGCCGTGCGTGTGCAGCCAGCGGCTATCGGCATCCCAGGCTTCGTCGTGCAGCACGATGAACGCGAGCGGATCGCTGGTCGCCAAGCGTGCCAGGTCCGCACGGCCGTAGCAGCGCTGCGCGGCGGGGTCCACGGCGACACCCTGCGTCAGCTCCAGCAGCACGCGCTGGACGCGGGTGAGCCAATCCAGCGCACGCGGCGCGTTGCTGTCGGCGGCGCTGAGGCGCAGATCCAGCGCGACACGCCCCTCGCGCAGCGTGCGCAGATCGTCGCTGGCAAGCCCCTTTGTCAGCGCCGCGAATGCGGCCTCACTCAGCCCGTCCATCACCTCAGTCTCATAGCGGTACACGCCGATGCGGCAGGAGGCCCCGCTGAGGCCGGGGACGCTCGCCGTGAACGTGCCGAGCCGCTGCCGCCCGCGGGCGGCGATTGCGCCGGTTGGGGCGCTGGCGGGCGTGTACTCCACGGCGCCCAGGCCGGCGGCAGCCAGGGCACGGGCAACGGCGGGGGCGGCGGGGGGATCATCCAGGCGCGAGACCACGAGCGCCTCGATCGCAAGCTCGACGGACATACACTCCTCATGCCCTGGGACGCCCTGGGGGACTGCACTGGTATGGAACGGACGCCATTGTACCATGCGCGCTCCCTCCTGGCATCCCTTCAGCCACGGCAGGGTACCCGCTTAACACAAACAGGGCGAAAGCTCCCTGCCTTTAGGCATGGGGATGAAAGCCCTGTGGCGCTGCCGGACCCTCTACAATGTGGCGCTGGAACAGCGCAAGACGTGGTGAGGGCGTGGTGGGGGCGTGGGCAGGGCATCGGCGCCCTGCGCGATCTCGCCAGCCCGCGTACCCTGGTCGTCCGCGATTGGCGGCCGCGACGACGCCGTGACGGCAAGAACCAGAGCGATCACGAGCGGAGCGCCATGCCATGCACGCGGCTGGCCATGCCTGCTCCCAGGCCGCCAACGGTGTCTGGCTGACCGACCACGTGCCGCCCGGCTCCCTGTCGGGCTGGTCGGCTAGGGCAGGATCTCGACGTACCCGTCCGTCCCATACACGCGGATTCGCTGCCCATCCCGGATCAGCCGGGTGGCATGCTCCACCCCCACGACGGCCGCCACGCCGTATTCCCGTGCGATCACCGCGCCATGGGTCATCAGGCCTCCCACCTCCGTCACCAGACCCTTGATCGTGACGAACAGCGGCGTCCAGCTGGGGTCCGTGTGGGGGGTGACCAGGATGTCGCCCGGTTCGAGATTCGCCTCCGCCATGTCCAGGATGACGCGGGCCCGCCCCTCGACGGTCCCGGCGGAGACCGGTAAGCCGACCAGCGCGCCCGCCGGAAAATCCTCGCGCCGGTACGACCCGGCCACGGCCTCGCCATCCGATGTGAGCACGCGAGGCGGCGTGAGCGCTTGATACAACCTGAACGCATCCTTGCGCTGGCGGATAAGCTGGTCATCCACCTGGTGTGTGCGCACGACGTCGTGGAACTCCTGGAACGTGAGGAAGAAGATGTCTTCCTGCTCACGCAGCACGTGGGTCCGCACGAGGCGCTCGGCTTCTGCCAACAATGCCCGCTTGTAGACGAAATAGCGGCTGATCATGCCGTACTTCGGATACTCCCGGTAGCCGATGAAGGTCCGAACCCGGTCGATCATGCGCTTGACCTCCTCGGCCTTCCGCTCCCCGTCCGGCAAGACCCGCAAACGCTCCAGGAGCTCCTGTTCCTTTTGCCAGGCCTCCCGCCGCCCGTGCTCGAAGCGCCGCTTGGCGGCGCCCGGCGCGAAGTGCTCGATGTTGCCGAGGATCATGGGCACGAGGGTGGTGGGGTATTCGCTCCAACGCGGCCTCGTGATGTCGATCTCGCCGACGCAGCGCATGCCGTACGTATTGAGCCAGGCCTGGATGGCGTCTCGCGCTTCCCGCCCGCCCGCGAGCCTGGGCAGCTCGTCCAGGAAGCCCTCGTCCTGGACGTGCCGCAGAAACGTCACCACGTCCGCATGCGGGCGGATCACGTCCGCGACATCCAGGAGCGCCAGCCCCATCTCCGACGTGACGTTGTGGGGGACGGACTGCGTGAGCGTGTCGGCCGCGTTCTTCTCGCCGAGCCACGTCCGCAGTTGCTCGTTGAGCCACCAGGTGGCCTCCATCCCCGCCATGATCACCTGACGGCTTTGCGGATCGAACAAGATTCGCTTCAGTTCCACGATGTCCGCCAGGATGAAGTCGAGCAGCGCCGGTCCGGACTTCGTCTGGATGTCGCGCCGCAAGGCGGTGATGGAGGCCTGGCTGCGCTCGATCAGCTCAGTGACGATGGCTGGATCGGTCGCGATCGGGGCGGGCGGGGCGGGCGGGGCGCCGCCCGCTGGTGCCGCACGGGGCCCTTCGTCCGAGAGCGACGGGATGAAGTCGCCGCGGTCGAGGATAGTCCGCAGCGCGTCCCCGATCAGCGGATCGCCTTTCCCCAGAACGTCTAGGAGGCCCGCGCGGCTCGCTGGCGAAGCCAGGCCCAGGGTGACGTCGACGAACAGCCTCCCACCGGCCTCGTACATGGGCCGGGCTGCCGTCAGTTGGAACACGGAGATTCCCAGGGGTTTCATGGCGTCGGTCATCATCTGCCCATGACCGACGGAGACGTAGACGTGATTCTCGCGGTCGCCGGCCGCGGGGATGGGGAACAGCGTGGTGATCGGCCGGCTCTGGACGATCTGGAAGCCATCGTCGTCCAGGCACCATTCGATGTCCTGGGGGCGACCGAAGTGCGCTTCGATCCGCCGGCCTAGCTGGGCGAGCCGCACGACCTGCGCATCCGTCAGCGCTGGCTGCTGTCGCCGCTCCGGCGCGATCGCCTGCGCTTGCGTCCCGCCTGCCGGCGAGGCGTGGATGGCAAGCTGCTTGGTGGCGATCGTCTTGGCGATGACCTGGCCGTCCCGCACTTTGTAGACGTCCGCGTTCACCAAGCCGGAGACCAGGGCCTCGCCGAGGCCGAAGCTGGCCTCCACGGAGGCGACCTTGCGGTTGCCCGTGACGGGATCGGCCGTGAACAGGATGCCGGCCGCCCGCGGGAAGACCATTCGCTGCACGACCACGGCCATGTGGACCTTTCGCTGGTCCAAGCCGTTCCGCAGGCGGTAGGTCACGGCTCGCTCGGTGAAGAGCGAGGCCCAACACCGGCTGACGTGCTGGAGGATCGCCGCCGGCCCCACGACGTTCAGGTATGTGTCCTGCTGGCCCGCGAAGGAGGCCGCCGGCAAGTCCTCCGCTGTCGCGCTGGATCGGACGGCGTAGGCGGCGTGCTCGCCGAGCCGGGCGAGCGGGCGGGTAATCGCCGCCGCCAGATCGTCGGGGATGGCGCTCGCTTCGAGGGTCCGGCGGATCTCGGCGCTGAGCGCGCGGATCGCTTCCCGGTCGTCCGGCTTCAGGCGCGACAGCCGATCGAGCTGAGCGTCGAGCGACGGCGCTTGCGCCATGATCCGCTGGAAGGCGTCCGTCGTCACGCAAAAGCCAACGGGCACGCGGATGCCTGCGATCCGCGCGAGTTCTGCCAGGTGCATGCCCTTGCCGCCAACGACCGCGACCCACGTCTGGTCGATCTCCTGGAAGCTCAACACGTAGCAGCCCATCCGCTCCCTCCCTTTGCTCCTCGCATGTCCGTCGCGTTCTGGCCTCGGTCGGCGAGTATACGGCACGACCCGGGGCTTGCCGCAAGCCCCCCCGTGCGCGATAAAATGAAAGTGGAAGGAGAAGGGGTGGGTATCCGAGCCTCCTTACCGCTCGCTTTCTTCTCGTGCCGCATGCGAACATGCGCTCGTCCGCGAGTGTCGCCCCCGCCTATTCGTCCAGAACGCCCGCGATCTCGCGCTCCTCGGCCTGTGCGCGCGCGGCGGCGGGCTTACTCGCTTCATTCTCTTCATCCTCTTCGTCGCCCGTCATCGGGCCGGCCTCGCCCAGCTCGATGCGCGGCCGGAAGAATCCCTGTGCGATCAGGGTCGGCACCACGGCGCTCATGATGACGACGGTGACGAGGATCGTGTACTGCGTGCCGTTGATGTAGTGGTTGGTCAGGCCGAAGAGCGCCGAGATCGATCCGAACGTCAGCCCGGTGGACATGAGCAGCGTCGTGTAGTTGCCCACCCGCGGCTTCAGGCCGAACGGCCGGGTGAGCGGGCGGATGCCGACCATCTTGGTGACCATCTTGGTCAGGAAGAACAGCGCGACCAGCCCCGCACCCGTCGCCGTGGCCAGCGCCGGCAGCGAGACGAGCGACCCCGCCTTGAGGAAGTAGAACGGCGTGAGCAGGGCGAACGCGGTGGAGCGCATCCGGCTCATCAGCACGCGATTGCGCATGAAGGTGCCGGCGATCACCAGACCGATCAGGTAGGCGGGCAGCACCGCCTCGCTGCCGGCGATGCTGGCCAGCCCGCCCAGGCCGAAGAGCACCAGGAAGAGGAACTTGACCTCCGGCTCGCTGACCCGGCCGCCCCAGTGGCGGATGATGTAGCGCGTCAGCGGCGCGAGGATGACGAGCACGGCGGCGCTTGCGACGACGAACAGACCGAGCCAGATATTGAAATTGGCGAACAGGATGCCCAGCGCCACCACCGTTCCCAGGTCGTTGACGAAACAAGCGGCCAGGATCAGCTTGCCGATCTCGGTGCGGTTGAGTCCGGTCTCGACCATCACGGCGTAGACGACGGCGACGGAAGTGGTGGAGAGGGCAATGCCGGCGATCTGGGCGGCTTGTAGGTTCCAGTGAACGCCCCAGTACGCGACGGCAAACGCGCCCAGGAAGGGGGCGAGGAAGCCGACCGCGCCGATCACCAGGCTCGCCTTCAGATGCCGCCGGAAGGCCGCCGGCTCGATCTCGGCGCCGGCCAGGAAGGTGAGCAGCACGCTGCCGAAGCCGGCGAGGAAGTTGATCCACTCGTTGGTCTGGATGTGCAGCAGGTTGCCGGCCAGCACGCCGACGACGATCTCGGCCAGCGCGACGGAGAGACCCGTGCGGATCGAGATCAGGCTGGCGACGAGCGCCAGGCCGGTCCACAGCGCCGCGAAGAGATAGACGTTATCCAGCGCCGCCGGCGGCAGAGGTGGCAAAGCAGGCATGGAGAAGACGGAGAGGATGGATGGCAGGGATGGCAGGGCACCCAGCACAACTCCATCGCCCATAGAACCCACGAGCATACGCGGTTAACCTCCGTGACCATGCCTCACCGCGGTCGCCCGCACACGCCCGCAACAGCGGTGATACGGCGACCAGTATGCGGCCCTGGCTCGGCCCGAATAGCGCCTGTGGCGCCTAAACGGGGCGACATCGCAGCGGAGGAGGGGGATACCGCCAGCATGACGAACCGGCAAGCGGTAGTGCCATCATGGCGCGCAACGCCAGATACGCAAAAAGCTCCTACCGACGCGACGACGCATCCGTCGGCGCCATGGAGGCGGCCGGACGTGTCCTCAAGTAGCCAGTAGAAGCTATCAGCCCCATCGGGGGCGTTACGCGAGCTTCATCGCGTGCGTGATTGTGTTGTTCATCTAGGGTATACACGCCGAGAGGCATGCCGTCAATAGAGCGGGAGAGCAGGGTTCCATCACAAACGGGGGGTCGAGCGAAGAAGGGGAGACCGCTTCTGTTGAGGAATTGAACGATAACCACAACAGGAGGGTCGAGGCGGGCTATGCGGTCGGCAGCGGCCTGATCGAGCGCGCGGGCGCGCTCATCCTCAACTGGCGCATGAAACGACGGGGGATGTGCGGGCGACGCCCCACGCCCCAACGCTTCGGCGGTGGTGGCTCCGCGTGTCCGCGAACTCAACGCGGATTGGGAGTCCAGCGGCCCACCAACACCGCTCACCGCCTGACCCCTGGTTTGTGATGGAACTCGCGCGTGCGCGGGCGGGGGGGCCAAGTACGAAGAATCCGCCAATGATATGACGATGGAACTCGCGCGTGCGCGGGCGGGGGGCCAGTTGGCGAATGAATGCGCGCCTGGATGGCCCGCGGCCACAAAGTCCGTCGTCGCGCAATACCGTTCAAATAAGGAGAAGCGGCCGAGCATGGTTCGACTCGTCGCCGGCGGAATCGCCCGCCATCCGGCGACTGCGCACGCGGCATCTCTCGTCCCGAAACGTCGGGAATCGCGGAAGAGGTCACGCTTATTT
>JAICVS010000204.1 GCA_025935195.1 Ktedonobacterales bacterium | reverse complement strand
TTCTTGTCCAGCCCGTAGGCCAGCGAGGCGGCGGTCGGCTCGGTGATGATGCGCAGCACTTCCAAACCGGCGATCTTGCCGGCGTCCGTGGTGGCCTGGCGCTGGGCGTCGTTGAAGTAGGCCGGCACGGTGATCACGGCCTGGGTGATGCGCTCGCCCAGGTACGCCTCGGCGTCCTGCTTGAGCTTCTGCAGGATCATGGCGCTGATCTCCGGCGGGCTGTACTGCTTGCCGCCGCCCTCCACCCAGGCGTCGCCGTTGGAAGCGCGCACCACTTTATAGGGGACGAGGCGGCGGTCGCGGTCCACCTCGGGGTCGTCGTACTTGCGGCCCATGAAGCGCTTGATGGAGAAGATGGTGTTCTCGGAATTGGTGATCGCCTGGCGCTTGGCGACCTCACCGACGAGCCGCTCGCCGTTCTTGGTGAAGGCGACGACGGACGGGGTGGTGCGGCTGCCTTCGGCGTTGGGGATGACGACGGGCTCGCCGCCCTCCATGACCGCCACGCAGCTATTGGTGGTGCCGAGATCAATACCGATGACTTTGGCCACGAAGGAGCCTCCTCAAATCGTGTGCTGGTGAACTGGCGCTCGCGCGGGGCGAGCGGGAACGATGGTCGTGTGTGCTGTCATGTCTGCTGTGCCTGTTATGGCTGCTTATGGCTGCCACGTGTGTTACGTGTGAGGCTGCCTGTGTGTTCACGCGCTTTTTCACGGCGCCTCGCTAGGTGTGGCTGCCGCTGGCGCTTCCAATGGGTTATCCGTTGGGTTATCCGTCGGCGCGCTAACTGGAGCATCCGGCTGGGGCGCGCGGGCGAGCTGGACCAGCGCCGGGCGCAACACCGCGCCGGCGATCTCGTAGCCGCGCTGTACGACGGCGGCGACGGAGCTGGCGGGATGATCGGCCGTCTCGATCTCGCCGATGGCCTCGTGGCGTGCTGGGTCGAAGGCGTGGCCGGGCGCGACAGCGAGCGGCCGCACGCCGGCCGCGTCCAGCGTGTGCTGAAGCTGCAACTGGATGAGGGCGACGCCGTCAATCCAGGTGAAGCCTGCCAGCGACTCGGGCAGGGTGGCGAAGGCGCGCTCGAAGCTATCCACCGCCGGCAGGATGACGCGGGCGGCCTCGGCGGCGAAGGCGCGCTGGAGCTGCTCCTGGTCCTGCTGGGCGCGGCGCTTGTAGTTGGCGAAGTCGGCCTGAGCATGCTGCCAGCGGTTCATGTAGTCGGTGGCGGCGTCGCGCTCTTTGGCCAGCTCGCGCTCCAGCTCCGCGACGCGACGCTCCAGCGCGGCGATCCCGTCCCCATCCGCGGCTGAGGCGTCTGACGGGGCCGCTTCGGTGGCGAGCGGCGTGTCGGACGCGGCCTGCGCTTCGGCGGGCGGCGTCTCCGGCGACCATTCCGCGCTGGGCCGGGCATTGGCCTCTTCCTCGGTCATGCGTTCCCTCTCACTCGTCAACTCCATATAGGTCGGATAGCAGATCGTTGAGCATTTGCGTCATGTAGCGGACGACCGCGATGGCGCGGCCGTACTGCATGCGCGTTGGGCCGACGATGCCGAGCAGGCCGGTGGCCTGGCCCTTGACGCCGTAGCGCGAGACGATCACGCTCATGTCTTTGAGCGCCTCGGCCTGGTTCTCGGCGCCGATGATCACCTGCACGCCCTCGCCGGCCGTGACCTGCGAGGCGATGGCTGGCAGGAAGCGGTTGCGCTCCAGCACCTCCACCACGCCGCGGATGCGCTCCGGGTTGGCGCGAGCGAACTCGGCGCGCTCCAAGAGTTGCACGATGCCGTCATGGTAGAAGGTGTCGGGCGCGAAGATGTCCAGGTGTGCGAGCATGCGGGCGAGCGACTCGACGACGATGCGCTCGTCGGGCGAGAGGAACTCAGCCTCACGCTCGGCACGCTCTATGAGTGCCTGGGCGGTGGCGCCGTGATAGCGGTCGTTGAGGCGGCGGGCGATGCGGCTCAACTCCTCCTGGGAGGTCGGCGCGTCCAGCAGCAGGCGCTCCTGGCGCACGGTGCCGTCTTCCAACACGAGCACGAGCAGCGCGGCGGCGTCGTGCAGCGCCAGCAGCTCGAAGTGCTTGAGGTGCCCTTCGGCGGCGCGGGGCGGCGAGATGATCGCCGCGCTCTGCAACGCCTGCGCCATCACCGAGGCGGTGAGGCGCACCCACTCGTCGAGCTGGTGCTGCACCTGATAGAACTGGTGGCGGATGAGGCGCTGCTCCTCGCCGGAGAGCTGCGACTCGCCCATGTCGCCCATCAGGCGCTCGACGAAGTAGCGGTAGCCAAGGTCGGTGGGCACGCGGCCGGCGGAGATGTGCGGCTGGTAGATCAGACCGTCCTCTTCGAGGGCGGCGAGCTCGTTGCGCACGGTGGCGGAGGCGTAGCCAGAGCCGTGGACGAGGGCGAGCTGGTCGGAGAGCTGCTTGGAGGCGACCGGCTCGGCGGTGCGGATATGCTCCTCGACGAGCGCACGCAGGATGGCCTCCTTGCGCGCGCTAAGCCGCCGCTCGTCCCGGTCGTCCCGCATGCGTGCCTGCCTCCGAACACCACACACCGTCACGTCATCAGATCTTCGCTCGTGCCATTAGCACTCGCCGTGTCCGACTGCTAACGATGGCACGATAGCATCTGCTGGCAGTCATGTCAAGGGAGTGCCAGCAGCGGGCCAGGGCAGCGCATGCGCTAGCTCTCAGGGTATCAAGTGGCAAAGTTGACTGGGATGGTCAACATTGCCGTTTTTGCCGCTTTTCAGCCGTGTGTTGGGGACATCCTCCTCGCGAATGCCGCATTCAAGCCGGTTTGCCGGGTTCGGCACCGTGACGTTGCGCGTTCTGGGTGGCAAAAACGGCAAGAAACGGCAACGATGTGGCACGTTTTGGCACGATGTGGCACGGTGGGCGGCAAAAGTGGCACGGGTGGGCAGGGGTGTAGCTGGCTCCATTCCGCCAGCCCATGGGCCAGCGGCCGCGACTGGGTGAGAGTGTTACGGGCGCTTCTGTATGTGATTGTTCAGGTGCTTGCGAGGCCATTTGCCTCACGTGTATGGAACCAAATTACTACAGACGAGGGCGAGGTGTCAAGGGCGTGGGGTATGCCGCCATGTCTCATGTTGACGAAGAGCGGCGGACATGCGGCGCCCCGATAGGCGCGGCCAGGTGAGGTATGCGTCGCTCCTACCATCGCTGGATGAGGTGAGCTCTTGTCGCGGGCCAGCGTCAAATGGTCGCTGGACTTGCGCGCGCGGGCAATGGCGCGGTATATCGCGAGGTGTGTACAGCGGCGAGACGATCGCCGGAAGAGCGGGAGCGAGGTTCCCATGCGCGATATGCCTCAGACGTTTGATCAGCCCTCAGATGAGCTTTCGCTCGTCCACCTGACGCGGCCGCCGGAGGCGCTGCCACCGCCGGGCGCGCGTGCGCCGCTGCTGGCGCTGCTGCATGGAGTGGGCAGCAACGAGCGCGATCTCTTCCGGCTGGCGCCACGCCTGGATGCGCGCTTTGTGATACTGAGCCTGCGCGCGCCGCTGGTGCGCGGGCCGGAGAGCTTCGCCTGGTTCATCGCGGAGCATACGCCGCGGGGGACGGTGATCGCGCCGGAGCAGATCATGGCGAGCCGGGATCGCATCGCGCGCTTTCTTGGCGAGGCGGTGGATGCGTACGCGGCCGATCCGGCGCGGGTGTACCTGCTGGGCTTCTCGCAGGGGGCGATTATGGCGCTGACGCTGGCGCTGACACAGCCGGAGTACACAGCGGGGATCGCGCCGATCGCGGGGCGCATCCCGCCGGAGGTGCTGCCGGAGCTGGCGCCGGTGGAGCGCACGGCGGGGCTGCCGGTGTTGCTGCAGCATGGCACGGCGGATATGGTGCTGGCGATTGACTGGGCGCGCACGGCACGGACCATCCTGGAGCGGCAGCGGGTGGAGCTGACGTACCGGGAGTACGAGGCGGGCCACCAGATCACGCCGGGGATGCTGGACGCGGCCGCGCGCTGGCTCTCGGCGCGGCTGGATGGGCCAGCCTGGGAGTCCTCACCCCCCGGTCCCCTCTCCCCGCGCGGCGAGGGGGAGCCGGAGCGGTAGCCAGGGCGGAATATGGCTGGTATGGATCGTGCGCCGGCACATGGCGGTGTCTGAGGGGCGGCGGGCGGGCGAGAAGGCCCGATCCACGTGAGCCCCGTCGCAACGGTGAAGACGAAAGAGGAGCAGGACATGAGCATTGGGACGTTCATCCGCGGCGCGGCCATTGGCGCGGCGGCGATGTATTTCTTCGATCCACAGCGCGGCCAGGCGCGGCGCGAGATGGCGCAGACGAAGCTGCAACGGCTCGGCGAGGCGTGGAATCGCACGGCTCCGGATGGCGAGTCGGCGAACCTGGGCAGCCGCATCCAGGCGATGCTGCCGGAGGCGCGGTCGATCTTCTCGAATACGTCTACGTCGTCATCCGACAATACGCTGGCCGCGAGCACGCGCTCGTCGCATCGCTGAGCGGTCGGGCGTCCTCTGAGACGCGACATCGCACGCTCCTCCCCCTTTGCCACCTCAGCATGGCGAGGGGGAGCATGATTCCCGCGACTGGTTGGCGGCGCGAACGCGACACCCCACCGCTCACATCACCGCCAGATGCACCGTGCGCTGCCGCGGCCCATCGAATTCCACCAGTACGATGCGCTGCCACGTTCCCAGCAGCAGCCGTTTTCCCTGGAAGGGCGCCGCCACTGATGGGCCGATCAGCGATGCCAGGATGTGATCCGGCGTGTGCGCGGGATCGTGTGGGTGGCGATAGCGCATCGGCGGCAGCAGGTGGCGCAGCGCCTCCAGCAGATCGCGGTCGGTCCCTGGATCGAGGTCCGCCGTCGTCAGCGCGCAGGTGGTATGCGCCGCGAACGCCAGACACACTCCCTCATCTCGCTCCTGCCCGCGCAGGTAGTGCGCCACCTCGTCCGTGATGTCTACCACGGCATCTTTGTCCCGCGTCTCGACTGTGATCGTCTGTGCCATCTCGGTTCCCTCTCAGCCTCGCACTCTCGCCGGCACACCGCGGACCACGCCCATTCCGCGTCTTCGGCCGCGTCGCGCGCGTTCCCGCCACGGAGCGCGCCCTCGCCGCGGGGCCATCACGTGTCTGGAAGCGTCAGGTCTTCAGGGCACCAGCAGCGCGCGCAGCCGCTCGTCGTTCAGTTGCACACCAATCTGATGGATGCGCTCGCCCGCGAACTGGAACTGCACGGCGCCGGTCAATTGTGGCTCGCTCCCGTCCGACGCGCGCCATGTTCCCTGGAAGCGGACGGCGAGGGCCGCTGGCGCGGCGTAGACGGTGATCTCTCGGAACCGGGCGGCGGGGAAGTGGCGATAGGTCTCCTCAGTGTAGGCGCGGAACGCGGCCTTGCCGGTGACTGTGGCGGAGAACAGCGATTCGCCGGGCAGCACGTAGGTCACGCCATCCGTACACAGAGCGATCAGCGCATCCCAATCGCGCGCGGTCAGCGCCGCGAAATACGCATGCACCACGGCTGCCTGGCGCTGCTGCTCCGGGG
Organism: Ktedonobacterales bacterium; assembly: GCA_025935195.1. Taxonomy (GTDB): domain Bacteria; phylum Chloroflexota; class Ktedonobacteria; order Ktedonobacterales; family JADMIN01; genus JAICVS01. The sequence goes on along the minus strand of JAICVS010000204.1, from coordinate 1,062 downwards.
TCAGCGGCGTCGCGATGGCGGCGGCGACCGACGCGAGCAGGTGGTCGAGATCGAATGGTTTGGTCGCGACGAACGCGACGCCCACCCGCTCGATGTCTTCCTGGGGGAGACGCCAACCGGTCAGGAGGCCGACAGGCGTCGGCTGCGCGCGCTCGACGAGCGGGCGGATCGAGTCCAGGGCGCCAGCCGGCGTGCGGGTGAAGGCGTCGGTCAGGATGCACTGGAAGGCCGCGGTGTCTATCTGCGCGAAGGCATCGGCGCGCGAAGCCGCGACCGCGACCGCGTAGCCGGCGTCCTCCAGCAGCAGGCGCAGGGCGTCCCGAATGTCCGGATCGTCGTCAATGACCAGCACGCGCGGCGGAGCGGCGGAGGCCGCGAACATGAACACCTTCCTCTCAGTGCGGGTTGGCATGATGGGCCGATCTCGCCTGGATGGCCCGACCCTACCAAATTCACCCGCGTATCGTCATAAGCATACGAGGTGTAGAAGGGTGTAGCCCGAACGGCAACAGCGTCCACTATCCCAGGGGCCGCTCCGTAACATCCGGAGGAAGCTGGATGGGGAACCGGGTCCGCCGCTCCGCCAGATCGCGGACATCCAACTGGACTCGACAGCCGGGACAGCGGGTGATCCGCTCGTCGCGCACTGGCTCGGCTCGGCCGTCGTGGAGGGCCAGCTCGATGTCCTGGCCGGTCCAATGGGCGGAGACGGCGATGGGATGGCCGCACCAGGAGCAGTAGAGGATGATCGCGTGCATGTGGATGGATCCCTCCAATGGTGTCCAGGCGCTCCAGATGCTGTCGCACCGCGCTATCTCTGCCTAGCCCTCGCACGTCTGGTGCCAGGCTCAACAGTGAGGCATGCGAGACCACCCTGATGACCATACGAGACCGTCTAATCCCATCACTTTAGATGCTTTTAGGATCAAGTGAATAGACTCGCGGCTCCTCATCGCTGAGGCGAAGACGAAGAAGAGCCAGCGAGTTCTCAAGTATTCAGAGTTACGGTGCCAGCCGGTGGATGTCACGCGGGAACGTCGTTGCCAGCTTGATGTTCGGCAC
>JAICVS010000233.1 GCA_025935195.1 Ktedonobacterales bacterium | reverse complement strand
GAGTCGAAGCTCGGCGTCCTCGAATACATCCTCCAGCCCCAGCTCTACCCCGAACTCTATGGCGACGTGTATCACAAGGTACGCATCAACTACTACCCGCCTGCAGGCGACAACAAAGAGGGCTGGGACAACATCGACATCTTCGGCTGGCTCGGCTACCCCATGCAGGTAAAGATCGACTTCCTCTGCCGCGATTCGATCCTCGCCGCACCCCTTCTTCTTGACCTCGCTCTTTTCCTCGACCTCGCCAAGCGAGCTGGCATGAAGGGGATTCAGGAATGGTTGTCCTTCTACTTCAAGAGTCCCCAGCACGCGGCCAGCGTGTACCCCGAGCACGACATCTTCATCCAGCAGACGAAGCTCAAGAACACGCTGCGCTGGATGATGGGCGAAGAGCAGATCACCCACCTCGGCCTCGAGTACTACCAGGAGGAATAACGGGTAGCCGCGACTGAATGTAGGGGCGGGTCTTAGACCCGCCCGCGAGGCGATGTGGTCAAGCACCAGCGCACAGGAATCCGCAGTGCCGCTTCGGAAGCGGCCGAGCCATGGTTGAGCCGCATCCCGCAGCGGCACTGCGATCTCTGTGCCCTTGGGAACCCAGCCGACCACAGCAGGAACGATCCCCATGACCGCTACGCCCCCGCCTGCCCCTGGACCCCGCACCTCACCCTCGCCCACTGGGATCTCATACTGGTTCGCCCTGGGTGGTCGTCATTGCCACGCCTGCTCTCGCAGCAGGATGACCCCCGGCATGCATGCCGGAGAGGCTATCAAGCCTGTAACACACGACGAAGCCGGGATAGACTCCCACCCATCCCGGCCCCCTCTTCTCCGCGTCCTCTGCGTCCTCTGCGGTTCAATCCGTATCCCTCAGCTTGCCAGGAACGCCAGCACGTCGCGGTTGTACTGATCCGCGCACTCCACGATCGGGATGTGCCCACAGTTCGGGTACACGATATGCTTGGCGCCGGGAATGTGCGCCGCCAGGTACTCCCCATTCTGTGGCGGCACCAGCGGATCATCCGCGCCGTGGATCACCAGCGCCGGCACACGGATCTCGCCCAGCCGTTGCGCGGCATCGTTGCCCATCGCCGCCTGGAGCTGCAGCATGTACGACTCCGGCGTCTGCGGCCGGTAGCGCGCCACCTCGGCGATCGTCTCCATATCATCTGGATGCGCGGCGGCGTAGCCGGGAGCCATGATGCGCGTATAGTTGCGCCGGCCCCGCTCGCCGATCTCCACATCGGGGTCCACCGTCGCCAGCATCGCCAGCATCTCCTGGCTCGGCGCGACGTGCGTCGCCCCGCCGGCCGAGGTCGAGGTCAGCACGAGCTTGTCCACCAGCTCCGGGTGACGCAGCGCCAGGTGCAGCGCCACGAAGCCGCCGAGCGAGATGCCGATGACGTGGGCTTTCGCGACGCCCAGTGCGCGCAGCGCCGCCGCCGCGTCGTCCGCCATGTCCGCCACGGTGTACGGCCCGGTGGCCGGGTCGCTATCGCCCGTGCCGCGATGGTCCAGCGCGATGGTGCGATACTCCTGCCCGAAGACATCAATCTGCCGCCGCCAGCCCAGCCGCTTCGACGCCAGCCCCGTCAGCAGCAGCACCGCCCCTTTGGGGTTCGCCGGGCTGACCTCGTCGAACGCCATGCGCCGCCCATCCGCCAGTGTCACGTAGCTCGGTGCCTTGATCGTGATCGCCATGCCGTCGCCTCTCCTTTCACGGACCGCTTTGTCTGTGCCGTATTGTACGCGCCCGCGCACCGGTGTAAAGGGGCGGCGCTGCGCGAGCCGCGCAACCCGTGGCCGCCTCGCCCGTACAGGGTGCGGAAGCCTTTGTCGTCCCTGTGAGGAAGGAGCGCGCCGCCATGTCCATGCAGCCTACGCACCCCACGCCGCCCGCCCGCGCCTCGCGGCCAGACGCCGACGACCTGCGGCGCGACCTGGAAGCCACCCTCACCGCTCGCCGCGAGCTAGGCACCGGCTATGACCAGCAGTTCATCGAATCATTGGTCGAGAAGCTGACCGCGCACGTCCGCCAGGAGGTGGCCGCCGCGACACCGCGCAAGGCCGCGCTCGCGCCGGATCAGCGCCTCGGCCTGGCGATCACCTCGCTCGCCCTGCTCATCCCGCTCGTCGCCATCGCCGGAGGGATGTTCGGCTTCGCCGGCTTTCTGCTGATGTGCGCCCTCGTGCTCGCCATCAACGCGGCCGCCGGACTGTTGTAGCGGCGCATAGCCCCGTATAGCCCACACTCATGCGCCCACACCCTACGCGGGTGGCGGCAGGAACGCCTGATCGCCGTAGCTGCCGCCCAGCACCGCGCCGGCCGGTGCGCCCAGCCAACGGTCCAGCACCGTCGCGTAGACCGAGCGGAAGTCCACCGTGAAGTTCAGATTGCCGGCGTTATCCAGTTTATTCAAGTCCGGCGGCTCGCCGAAGATACCGCCCCGCACAGCGCTGCCCAGCACGAAGAGCGGCGCCGCCGTGCCGTGGTCCGTCCCCGCGTTGCCGTTCTCGTGGACACGCCGGCCGAACTCCGACCACGTCATCACTACCACGTTATCCGCCGCGTTATGCGCCTGCAAATCGGCGTAGAAGGCCGCCAGCCCCTCGGAGAGGTCCGTCATCAGCGTCTCATGTGTCTTGGCCTGGCCGGCGTGGGTGTCAAAGCCGCCGATGGTGACGTAGCCCACACGCAGCCCCAGCCCCTGCGCGATCACCTCGGCCAGCACCTGCAAGCCCCTGGCAAAATTCGTGGTGGGATACTGCACAGCGGGAGTATATTGCGTCGCCGCGCTCTCCAGCGTCTGCGATCCTTGCACCGCCGTCTGCGCCGTCGCATCCAGCAGCGCCGCATAGGGCGCCGAGCGCGGATACGTGTTGTAGAGCTTGAGCAGCGTCCGCACGCGCGCGTCGGCGGCGCTGGTCTGCTGCTTGGGCGCGGCCGGATCGGGCAGCAGGCGATAGCTCTTGGGGTCCGCGACCACCGGCACATCCGCGTTGAGCGCGCGTAGCGCCGTGGGCAGCGCGGAGCCGACGGCGAGCGACTGGAACGGGTGCCCGTCCTGATCCACCAGTCCTGAGACGTACTTACCGAGCCAGCCGGACGCGCCCTGGCCGTTCAGATCCAGCGTCTGCCAGATGTCCATCGCCACGAAGTGCGAGAGGTTGGGGTTGGGATAGCCGACGCCCTCGACCACGGCGAGCTTGCCCGCCTGCCAGAGCGGCTTGAAGGCGGCCAGCGCGGGGTGCATGCCCAGCCGGTCGTTGAGCGGGATCACATCCGCCGGCTTGACGGCGAGCGTCGGGCGGGCCTGGTAGTACGCGCCATCGGTATAGGGCACGATGGTGTTCAACCCGTCGTTGCCGCCCGCCATCTGCACCACGATCAGCGTGCGCTGCTGCGCCGCCTGCGCCCAGGTGTTGCCCTCCTGTGCGGCATTGTGCGCGGCGCGCACGGCGCGCGCGAAGACCGACGGCAGGATCATGCCGGCGCTGACGGCGAGCAGCCCATCTTTGATCATCGCCCGGCGCGATAACTGGATCATGACCGCACCTCACTTCATCTGACACCGCGGCGCACCCACATCACGCGGTCGGCTGCCGAACAGCGGCAGGCATGGCTTCACATTGTCACCATTCTGCACAGGTGAGCTTAGGGCAGGCTGAGAAGTAGCCTGATCGGCGGGACGTGGCGAGGGAATCTGTGCGCGACCTGATGTAGAGTCTGCCTGGGCGATTGGCGTGGCATGTGCTGTGCATAACACGGAAGATACCCCCAACCGTTGGAGGCAGTCGGGGGCATCCGGTCCCGGCGCTGGGTGAGAGCGACGAGACTCGCGGCATACCGTACCACGGGCGGCGCACGTCCGGCCAATGTCCGGCGGAGCGCTCCGGCTCCCGCGGCCATGCCCCTAGCCACTCTCTCCTCGCGCCTCACGAGCGACCGGCACGGAGGCCTTTCCATATGCGAACCACGCTGCGCGACATCTATGCGGCCGGCTGGCAAGATGGCTGCGCCGCCGCCCAATCGGGCGCTTACTGTGAAGACACGGCGAAGCGCCACGCTCGCGCCTACATGCGCTACACGCGCGAGGCGTTCGGCCTCACTCCCCGCTACGGCGTGCGCGTCCTCTACGCCTACCATGTCGGCTACACCGACGGCGCATGGACGGCGCGGGAGCTGCCACGCGCGGGCGGGTAGGCGGCCCGCGTGGGCGCACCATCGCTGCTCTATCCGCATGCCGCGACGGCGCGCGCTGTGCCGCGCCGTTCACTCCACCCTGGGCCAGTTCGCCGCGATGTATTCCAGGTTCGAGGCATCGGAGACGTAGGTCTCCACATCACCGCACGCCGCGCACACGTAGTGGTCAACAGCGGCCACCTTGCCCCCTCGCCAGGCTGTCATCGGACTGATGGCGATGAAGTTCGCGGCATCTTTGGCCCAGAACCCCTGGCCGGCGCGCACCTCGCGCGCACCACACTTGGAACACACACCCGTCTTCATCCACGCACCTCCTGCTGTCTGTCGGGGCGGCCGCCTCGCGCACGTCGCATATGCTACAACGCACGGCGACCAGCGGATGGCGGCACGTAGCGCAACGTGCGGCCGTGGCGAAACAAGACGCGCATCCGCATGGAACCCGCTTGATATCCGGATTTGCTGCGCCCGATGGACTACCAAATTTCGGCACATGTGCCGAGTTACCAAGTGTAACGAATCCCCGTGCCTCGCGTACCCCTGTGCAACGGCACGCACATGCGCCTTTGGGTCCCCGTTCCTACATCCCACCGCACGCATGCTCGCCAGGCGGTATCGCTGCTCTTGCCCACCTACGCAGCGGTGCCGCCCTCTTTTGCCCTCGTGACGGCGGCCTATCCCGCGGCTCCAGCCAGCACGTCGTCTCCCGCTCCGTCCGCATCGTCCTCAGCGGCGAGCGGCAGTGTGAGCATGATGGTGGTCCCGCGGCCCTCGGCGGACTCGAACCAGATGCGGCCGCCCTGCCG
>JAICVS010000120.1 GCA_025935195.1 Ktedonobacterales bacterium | reverse complement strand
GCTGGTCTGACTGAGCAGCCCGATGTACTCGGCGGACTTCTCCTTGATCTCCTCGATGTCGGCACCGGCGGAGAAGAAACGCGGATTCGCGCTCGCCATCATCACCGCCTTGACGTTCGAGTCGTAGCGGATCTCGGTCACGAGCCGCTCCAGCTCGCGCACCATGTCGAAGTTGTGCGCGTTGGCCGGCGGGCGATTGAGCCGGAATACACAGACGTTGCCATCCATCTCAACCGTGGTGTACTGAAGCTGCAAGTCGGTGACGGACATCTACGTGCCTCCCGCCGCCGGGCGGCCTCGCCCGCGCGGCCCGATACAACGGACGCGGCCACTCACTCTGCCCATCCGGCCAGCGGCGCCGCGCCTGACCTCCGTGGTCTTAGACAACGCGGCAACAGTATACGCCGCCGTGCTCGTCCGCCGCACGCAGCGCGCATCAGAGCGGCATGCGGGGCACCACTTGACGCGACGCCTCGCTGGTTGCACAATGCCCGCCAAGAGCCAAGAGCAGCGCCCGCACTCCTCAGCGCACGCGCGGTAGCGCCTGTGCGCTCACAAACCGTCGTCCCCATCGTCGTCGGCGACCATTGGACCCCCACCAGACCCCAGGAGGCGCGCATGATCTTCCGCAGCCCATACCCCGACATCGTCGTCCCCGACACCCCCCTGCACACGCTCATCCTGAGCCGCGCGGCGGAGCTGGCGGAGAAGCCCGCGCTGGTGGACGGCCCCAGCGGCCGCACACTCACCTACGGCCAGCTCGCGGGGGCATCGCGCCTCATCGCCTCCAGCCTGGTGCGGCGCGGCTTTAAGAAGGGCGACGTGTTCGCCATCTACAGCCCGAACATCCCCGAATATGCGCTGCCGATCCTGGCGGTCTCGATGCTCGGCGGCGCCTGCACCGGCATCAACCCGCTCTACACCGCGGAGGAGCTGGCGTTCCAGCTCAACGACACCGGCGCCACATTCCTCGTCACCATCCCCCTGTTCATGGACAAAGCCATCGAAGCCGCCAAACACTCGAAGGTCCGCGAGATCTTCGTCTACGGCGAGGCCGAGGGCGCGACGCCGTTCGTCTCGCTGCTGGCCGGCGATGGGCAGATTCCCGACGTCCAGATCAACCCCTACGACGACGTGGTCGCCATCCCCTACTCCAGCGGCACCACTGGGCTGCCCAAGGGCGTCATGCTCACGCACCGCAGCCTCGTCGCCAACATCCTCCAGGCCGGCTATCCGCTGCCCACCAACGACGACGACAAGGTGCTGGCGGTGTTGCCCTTCTACCACATCTACGGCCTGACCATCATCCTCGGCCTGAGCCTGTTCAAGGGGTCCACCATCGTCACGCTGCCGCGCTTCGATCTCGAGCAGGCGCTGCAGATCACCCAGGATCAGGGCATCACCGTCGCGCCGCTGGTGCCGCCGATCATCGTCGCGCTCGCCAAGCATCCCATCGTGGACCGCTTCGATCTCTCCAAGATCAAGTTCATCGGCTCCGGCGCGGCCCCCCTGGGCGACAACGTCGAGCGCGCCGCCACCGCGCGCGTCGGCACCGCGCTCGTGCAGGGCTACGGCATGACCGAGACCAGCGCCGCGACACACATCAACCCGGTTGATAAGACACGCTCCGGCTCCGTGGGCGTCTTGCTGCCCAGCACGCTCTGCAAGATCGTGGACCTGGAGACCGGCACGGACCTCGGCCCGCGCCAGCAGGGCGAGATCTGCGTGCGCGGGCCGCAGATCATGAAGGGCTATCTCAACCGCCCCGACGCCACGCGCAACATGATTGACTACGCGGGCTGGCTGCACACCGGCGACGTGGGCTACGCCGACGACGACGGCTACTTCTTCGTCGTGGATCGCGTCAAAGAGCTGATCAAATACAATGGCTTGCAGGTGGCGCCGGCCGAGCTGGAGGCCGTCCTGCTCGCCAACCCCGCCATCGCGGATGCCGCGGTCATCCCCGTTCCTGATGAGTCGGCGGGCGAGCTGCCCAAAGCCTTCGTCGTGCTCAAAGGCGAGACGACGCCCGACGAGATCATGGCCTTCGTGGCCGAGCGCGTCGCCCCACACAAGAAGGTCCGCCTCGTCGAGATCGTGGAGACCATCCCCAAGTCCGCCTCCGGCAAGATTTTGCGTCGTGTGCTCATCGAGCAGGAGCGGGCCAAGGTCGCCAGCGCGGCGGGCGGGGCGTAGTCAGCTCATAACGTCGCGCGCACGTCGCGGGCGGCGGCCGTCATGCGGCGCAGCTTCTCTTTGGCGGCGGCCGGTTCGAGCCGGCGCAGACCGCAATCGGGCGAGACCCAGAGGCGATCCGGCTCGATGCGCGCCAGCGCCGCTTCAATGCGCGCCCGGATCGTCTCGACCGTCTCGACCGCGCTCGCCTGCGTGTCCACGCAGCCGACGCCCAGGCGCACGCTGGTGAACTCCAGCTCGTCCGCGTCGAGCGCATCCAGATTGGCGATGCGTGTGTTCTCCAGGTCCAGTACGGCAAACGGCAGAATGAGCAGCTCCGAAGCGACACGGCGAATGTCGCCGCAGACGTGCAGCGCCGGCAGCCGGGGGATGGCCGCCAGGTCGCGCAGGGCGTCGTGGGCCAACTCCGCGCTGACCCGCTTGCCAAGCGCCACGCCGAGCGCTGGCTCATCCACCTGCACGACACGCGCACCAGCGGCGACAAGCGCGGCCACCTCGTGCGCCAGCAGCTCGGCCAGGCGCAGGATCAGCGCCGGGTCTTCGGGAGCAGTGTAGGGGGCTTCGGGGGCGACACGGCAGGAGAGCGCCAGCGTGATCGGGCCGGTGACGATGCCCTTCAGCTCGGCGCGGCCGGCCGCCAGCCCGCGCGCGAAGGCGTAGTCCAGCGCGGTGACGGGCGCGTCGGGCAGGTCCAGTGCCGCGGCCACCTCCCAGACGCCATCGTCGCTGAGGCGGAAGCCGGGGATGCGCCCCGCGAAGGCGCCGATCATGTCGCCGCGCGGCTGCCCGTCGCCGATCAGCTCGACACCGGCGGCGATCTGGTCCTCCACCGCGCGTTGGATGGCGCGGCGCGGCGGCAGGCCGCCGGTCGGGTAGCTGCCAACGACGGTGGTGAGCAGCGGCTGGCTCTCGATGTCACTCATGGCGGCCCTCGTAGGCGCGCAGGATGCGCTCGATCAGCTCGGTGGTGGAGTGGCTGGGCAGGTAGGCCAGCAGCGCGAGGGAGCCACCGTACTCCGCGACGGTGCGCGCCTCGGGGAGCCGCTCGGCAAGACCGGCCAGCTCTGGATACGCGGTGGTCTCGCCGGCCAACACGCGGCGCAGTTCGTCCGGCGTGAGCAGATAGTCGCGCTGACCGGCGCCGCCCGCGTAGTCCGCGCCCTTGGCATAGACGGCGGGGCGTAGCGCGGCGAGCAACGGCGCTGCGGTCGGCTCGTCGAAGATCGTCACGTAGTCCACGCGGCCCAGCGCGGCGAGGACGGCGGCACGCTCGTCCTGCGGCGCCAGCGGCCGGCGCGGGCCTTTGAGCCGGCGGGTGGAGGCGTCGCTGTTGAGGCCGACGACCAGCAAGTCGCCAAGGGCGCGGGCATGCTGGAGGTAGGTGACGTGGCCGAGGTGGAGCAGGTCGAAGACGCCGTTGGTGAAGACCGCGCGCGCGCCGCCGCGCTGGCGATCCGCGACGACGGCCACGAGCGCGTCGCGTGAGATCACCTCGCCCACCTCAGGCCTCCACCAGGGCCGTGACCGCCACGGAGAGCTCTTCAGGGGTATTGGTGGCGCAGCCGACACGGCGCACGACCAATCCGGCGGCGATGTTAGAGAGGACGGCGGCCTCCGCCATCTGCGCGCCGGCGACCAGGGCGAGCGTGAACGTGGCGGCGACGGTGTCGCCCGCGCCGGTGGGATCGGCGACCTCGGTGAGGTTGGAGGCGGGGATGTGCAGCGGCGGGCGGTCGCGCTCGAAGAGGCTCATGCCCTCGGCGCCGCGGGTGATGAGCACACCCTTCGCCTGCGTCTCAGCCAGCAGGCGCGCGCCGGCGCGCTCCAGGCTGGCGCGGTCGCTGATGCGGACGCCGAGCGTGGCCTCGGCCTCGGGCTGGTTGGGGGTGACGGCGGTGGCGTGCTGGAAGCGGGCGAGATCGCCGTGCGAGTCCACGGTGACGACCTTGCCCAGCTCGGTGGCGAGCGGAATGATAGCGTCTATGATCGGCTGATTGATCACGCCGTTCTCATAGTCGGAGATAATGATCGCGTCCACAACGGGGATGGTGCGACGCAGGTAGGCGATCATGTCGCGGCAGCACGCCTCGCTGATCTCGGAGCGGTCCACACGGTCCACGCGGACGATCTGCTGCTGCACAACCTGAGTGCCGCCGGCCAGGATGCGCGTCTTGGTGGAGGTGGGGCGGCCCGGCTCGCTGAGCAGGCCGTCCATATGGATGCCGAGGCCGCCGAGCTTGCCGCGCAGGCGCTCGCCGGCGGCGTCTTCGCCGATGACACCGGCGAGAGAGACCTCAGCGCCGAGCGTGCGGGCATTGGCGCCGGGGTTGGTGGCGCCGCCGGGAACAGTAAACTCGTGGCTGTGCGCGAGGATGAGAACGGGGGCCTCGCGGGAGATGCTGGCTGGGGAGCCGACAAGGTATTCATCGGCGACCATATCGCCGACCACCAGCAGGCGCTTGCCGGGAAAGCGGCGCACCAGGCCGAGCAGGCGCTCGCGTGGGTTGCCGGAGCCATTAGAGCCGTTAGAACCATTGGAACCGCCATGGTGCGGAGCGGGATCATCCGCGAGCGCGAACGGCGTACCGGCGGCTATTTCGGTTCTCACAGCGTGCGGATCGAGTGTATCCACGGCTGCTCTCACTCCCCTCATCCGATGACGCGCGCGGGCTCGATGATGACGTATGACACGCGGCCGGAGCGGGCGCACTATGGGCGCACCAATGGGTGATCGCGCCCGTCCGCCGCAAGGATTCAGCAGTCCCAACAGCAAGCGCCGGGCCATGGATCTGGGCGCGTGGCAGAGGCGCCGGTCGAGCCAGGGCGGCACGCATAGTATATCATGGCATGCGGCGCTCGCCCGCTCTGAGCCGGCCGTACGGACCGGCATGCGCCAACCGCCCAGTGAGGCGCCGTGCTCGCGGCGTTTGACCGAGATCGCGGCCGGCACGTACAATTCGAGGTCGGAGTCCTCCGCGAGCGCGGGGCGAATCTGGGCTGAAAGGACGCGCGGCGTATGGCGGAGACGGCGGGCGAGACAGTGAGTTCCTCCATCGGAGAAAACAGCGAGCGGGACGAGCCGCGGCCGGAGACGGCGGCGGCGCATACACGGCTGCGGGAGATTCTGCGTGGGATGGGGTCGGTGCTGGTCGCCTATTCGGGTGGGGTGGATAGCGCGCTGCTGTTGAAGGTGGCGGTGGAGACGCTGGGCGCGGATGCGGCGGTGGGGGCGTTGGCGTCGTCGCCGGCCTACGACGACGAGGAGACGGCCGAGGCGGTGCGGGTCACGACGGGGATGGGCGCGCGGCTGGTGCGCGTAGAGACGCACGAGCTGGCGGATGCGCGCTACGCGGCGAACGGGGCCGACCGCTGCTACTTCTGCAAGACGGAGCTGTTCGACCACCTGGAGCCGCTGGCGCGCGAGCTGGGGCTGGCACATGTGGCCTATGGGATGAACCGCGACGACCACGGCGACTGGCGGCCGGGCCAGCGCGCGGCGCGGGAGCGCGGCGTGCGCGCGCCGCTGGACGAGGCGGGCATGGGCAAAGAGGCGATCCGCGAGCTGGCACGTCATCTGGGGCTGCCGGTCTGGGACAAGCCGGCGCAGGCGTGCTACTCCTCGCGCATCCCCTATGGGACGCCGGTGACGGTGGAGGCGCTGGCGCGCATCGGGCGGGCGGAGCGGGCGCTGCGGCGGCTGGGGTTCCGGCAGGTGCGCGTGCGCCATCACGAGACGGTGGCGCGCATCGAGGTGGACCCGGCGGAGTTCGCGCGACTGCTGGATGAGCAGACCCGCGCGCGCGTGGTGGCCGACGTACGCGCGGCGGGCTACCTGTACGTAACGCTGGACCTGGGCGGCTACCGCACCGGCTCGCTGAACGAGGCGCTGTTGCGAACGACGACGCGAACGACCACAGAGGACACGGCAGCTCACGGAGGGTGAGGGAGAAAATTGACCGCGCTGGTCAACGACATCTCCCTCGCCCCCTGTCCCTTCTCCTCACAGGGAGCGGGGAGATAGAGAACCTCGGGCTAAGAGGCGGTGGCGAGCAGGCGCGCGCCGGGATTCTCAGTGCGGACGAAGTGGGCTGGGCTGCCGAGGAACATCATGCGGCGGATGCCGCGGATGCTCATGCTCTCGCCAGGGGTGCGCGTGGTAACGTAGCGCTGGACGAGCAGACCGAGCGGGCGCGCGAGCACGAGCGCGGCCGTGGAGGCGAGGATGACGTTGTTGAAGGTGTTGAAGGGCTTGCGCATCTTGGCCACGGTCATCGCGGAGAGACCGGTGAGCATGCCGGCGACGGCGAGGTTGGTGCCGCAGCGCTCGTGGATCGCCATCTCCGGCTCGCCGCCGCGCAGGCGCGTGAGGGCCTGGTCGGCTGCCAGGCGAACGGTGTCCGTGGGAACATCACCGAAGACGAAGAAGCCGGAGGCGAAGGAGACGCCGGAGAGGCGGGCTTCGGGGAACCGCTTGTTGAGCAAAACGATGGTGGCGTGCTCCAAGGCGTGATTCTCGCGGACCGCGCCGCCAAGCGTCACTTGCTGGACAACTTGCTCGATGGGGTTCATATCGTGGTAACTCACTTCCATAGATGCCGCCCGCGGCCGCGTGGGGCGGCTGACGCGAGCGGGGTATGCGGGTGTATGCGGTTGATGGAGCGCGGATACAGCGTGGAGGCCGGTCACGCACACTCTCAGTATCTTACGATCCCGTGGGGCGGCGGGTGGCGACGACCAGCGGATGGTAGCCGAAAGGGCCGAGGGGCACGAGGTCTTCGGCGAGATAGAGCAAGATAGAGGGTGTAGTAGAGACAGGCCACGGCCGGAAGGCGGCGCGGGCGAGGATGGCGTTACTGGAGCGCCATGGTGGGAATGCCAAGGTGGGGGTGAGCTGCGGGTATGCGCTATGCTAGAGGGAATCACGCGCGGATCACGGGCGCGAGCTGACGTGGCAGCGCGGGGTACCAGTCTCGTTACCGCGGATGGACGGTGGCGTTATAGTGAGTCGAGACGCCGTGCGACGGCGATCCCAGGCGATTTCCGTATCACACCGTGAGGCAAAGAATGCCGCTGTGAGGCGGAGACGTATACATTTATCGAGAGCGTGGAAAAGGGTGTTAGGGTATTCAGTTGGCCTCGGTCCGACAGACTGATCCCGGCACACGCCGGCATACCACCAGCGTCGTGTACGACCTGGCGCGCAGCATTCGCGAGCGCGACATCATCACCTACGAGCACTGCCGGCGCGTCGCGGTGTATGTGAACCGGTTGGCGCGGCATATGGGCTGGTCGCGCCGTGCCTCGCGCGACCTGGCGCTGGCCGGCCTCGTCCACGATCTCGGCAAGACGTGGATGCAGAACGCGCTGCTGCACAAAGAGTCGGCACTGTCTTCGGATGAGCGCGAGGAGATGCAACGGCATCCACACATCGCCTCGTGCATCTTGCGAGCGTACGGCGCACCAGAGCAGCTTATCGAGGTGGTGCTGCACCATCACGAAGCGTACGACGGGCACGGCTACCCGGATCACCTGGCCGGAGAAGACATCCCGCTGGGCGCACGGCTGCTGACGGTAGCGGATGTCTTCGACGCGATCACCTCGGAGCGGCCGTACAAGGCGGCACTGGAGGTAGGCGATGCGCGCGCGCGTATCGCCGCCGGAGCCGGCACGCACTTCGATCCGGCCGTCGTGCGCGCCTTTCTGGAGCTGCTGGACGCGAACCCAGAGTTCCGCCTGCCCGCGCGCGTTTCGCCGCTGCCGCCGCGCAAGGCGCCGCATATTACCTGGATCCGGCACGATTCCTTTGACCATTAAGATATGATAGCGCCTGATAGGGCTATGACCGGCCTTTCACACGAATACGCCGCCCGCCGTAATGCTCGGCGGGCGGCGCGCGTCTTATGGGGAAACCGCTTCTGGAGGCATGCGCCTGGCGTGCGCTACGGGGGCTGGTCGCTCGATAGACCAGTGTCGTACAATGGGGCGCGTTGAGATGCGGCGCTCGCGCCGCTCGCCGTGATTGCCCAGATGGAAGCGATACGCCGCGCCGCGGGCGGCGCCCTGGAGAGTGCGGTTCATGGAGACACACGCCGGAGACCCAGACACGTCTGCTTCGCCTGAGCCGTCGCGGCTCGATCGGGATGTGCGCGCCGTGCGCGCGGCGGCGGATGCTGTGCGCGCGAACGTAGGGCGGGTGATCGTCGGCAAAGAGGCGGTGGTAGACCTGCTGATCGTCGCGCTGCTCAGCGAGGGCCACGCGCTGATCGAGGATGTGCCGGGCCTGGGCAAAACGGTGATGGCGAAGGCGCTGGCACGCTCACTGGGCATCTCGTTCGCGCGCGTGCAGGGCACAGCGGACTTGCTGCCGAGCGACGTGACCGGAGTGAGCTACTTCAGCCAGAAGGCGGGCGAGTTCGAGTTCCGCCCTGGGCCGGTCTTCGCCTCCATCCTGCTGGCCGACGAGATCAACCGTGCCACGCCGCGCACACAGTCCGCGCTCCTGGAAGCGATGCAGGAGCGACAGGTGACGGTGGATGGACGTACGATGCCGCTGCCCCAGCCGTTCCTCTTGATCGCGACGCAGAACCCGGTGGAGCTGGAAGGGACGTTCCCGCTGCCGGAAGCGCAGCTCGACCGCTTCCTGGTGCGGCTGCGCGTGGCCTATCCCGACCTGGACGAAGAGCGAGCGATGCTGTACCGCTTCCAGCAGGAGCAACCGCTGGAGGCGCTGGCGCCGGTGCTGGCGGGTGAGGATCTCTTGCCCCTCTTGCCGGCAGTGCGCGCGGTGACGGTGGCGCGGCCGGTGGCGGACTACCTGCTGACTATGGTACGCGCGACGCGCAAGCATCCAGCGGTGGAGCTGGGGGCCAGCCCGCGCGCGGCGCTGGCGCTCTTCCGCGCGGCGCAGGCGCGCGCGGCGATGCGCGGGCGGACGTATGTGAAGCCGGACGATGTGAAGGCACTGGCCGTGCCGGCGCTGGCGCACCGGCTGATGATGACGGCGCAAACCCGGCTGCGCCAGCAGGACGCGGAGGGCATCGTCGCCGAGATTGTCGGCAAGACGCCGGTGCCAGTGGAAAATGTGCAGGTCGAACGGCGGTGAGCGGTATGCCTCAGCGTCCTGACGGCGCGACTGGCGGACGTGGTCGTCGCGGGCGCGACAAAACAGCCGCCATGCCCGGCGCTGGCGCAACGCGGCCACAACAGCCGCCGGATGAGCTGCTGGATCGGCGGCGGACACTCTATTACGGCGCGGTCATTCTCTGGATCGTAGGCGTCATCGCGAGCCAACCGCTGATCTTCGTGGCGGGGCTGTTCGTCTTCATCCTGGCGTTCGTGCCGGAGCTATGGTATCGCTTCTGCCTGCGCGATCTGACGATCCGGCGCACCCCCGCGACCAATCGCATCATGGTCGGCGATACCGTCGAGATGCGACTGGAGGTGGTGAACGGGAAGGCGCTGCCGCTGCCATGGATCGAGCTGGCGGATGAGTCGCCGGATGCGTTCGTGCCAGTGCGGCGCAAGGTTGGGCAGTCCACGCGGCCCAACCGCGTGGTGTTGACCCATACGCTGGCGTTGTGGGCATACCAGCGCGTGCGGCGGCGCTACACCCTGCGGGCGCATGCGCGTGGAGCGTACCGCTTCGGCCCAATGACGGTGCGCGTGACCGATCCGTTCGGTATGCTGACGCGCCAGAGCGAGCTCGAGACGCCAGCGACGCTGCTGGTGCATCCCCTGCTGGTGCCGCTGGAGCGGCTCGACCTGCCCCCGGCGGCGCCATTTGGTGAGCAACGGGCATCGCGCCGGCTAGTAGAAGATCCGCTGCGGGTGGTGGGCATCCGCGAGTACGTGTTGGGGGATGAGCCGCGACGCATCCACTGGAAGGCGACGGCACGCACCGGCCAGCTACAGAGCAAAGTGTACGAAGCGTCGGCGCGGCGCACCGTGGCGATCCTGCTGGATATTCGCACGACACCGCGGCTGGCGCTGGGGTACGACGAGCCGCTGGCCGAGCTTGCCATCTGCGCGGCGGCGTCGGTGGCGCGCTGGTGCGGCGAGCGCGGGTATGCCGTGGGCGTGTACTCGAATGGGCCATTGGCAGCTGTGGAGATGGCGGACGATGCCGAGATGGCGGCGTGGGGCGCTCCGGCGCCCCGAGGCGATGGCGCGGAAGGGGAGGGGACTGAGGCGGCCGTGCCACGCACCTTCACACGCGGCACGGCCATGGCGCGGCTGCGGCTGCCGCCCGCCGCGCGGCCGGAACAGCTCACGCGCATCCTGGATGGCCTGGCGCGATTGCTGCCCTATTATGGCCGGCCGATGCACGAGGTGCTGGCCGCCGAGGAGCGCCGGCTGCCCGCCGGAGCCGATCTGGTCTACATCGGCGTGGATAGCATGCTGGACGTGCCGACCATCCTGGCGCTACGGCGGGCGCGGATGCATGGGCATGCCGTGACATTGCTGCTGACGCGCGGCAGTCCAGGGTTCAACGGCGATCCCTCACCACCCAAGCCGCTAGCCGGCCTGGTGACGCATAGCCTGGGTGGCCGGGAGCGCTGGGACGAGCTGCTGGCGGCGGCGGGCGCGCGGCGAAGCGATAGACCCGTACAGGGCCCACGCGATGGACAGGTGGCGGAAAACGATGATGGAGTACACGCCGAGGCCGGCATCGCGGGAGGCCGCACGCTGGTGGTCGACTGAGCGGACGCAGGCCGTGGCGCTGCTGCTGGCGCTGGCGCTACTCGAAGTGCTGCCGATCGAGGCGTGGCAGGTCGCGCTGGCGGGGTTGAGCGGCACCTTCGCGCAGCTCGCCGTGCCGCTCTGGTATCTGCTGGGCATCGTGCTGCTGGGGGATGTGATCGGGCGGTGGCTGCATGGGCGCGGCCTGGCGCGGGCGGCGCTGGTGAGCGCGCCGCTGGCGCTGGCAGCCTATCTCGTGCTGCTACGGGTCTCGCCGGCCGCGTACGCCGGGGCGCCAGGTGGTCCGCTCTCACCGGGTTGGTTGTCCACGCTGGCGAGCGATGTAGGCGAGGGCAGCATCCACCTAGTCACGCTCTCCTGGCTGGCGGTGCTGGCGGGGTATCTGTGGTGGCGCGGGCTGCTGCTGGGGGTCGAGCCATCGGCGCTCTTCCAGGTGGTGCGCCGCTTCGGCATTGGCATGGGTGCGCTCATCCTGGCGGTGATCGTCAGCGGCGGGGCGCAGGCGAGCGTACATGCGCAGGTATCGGCGGCGCTGACGCTGCTGCTGCCGGCGCAGGTCTTCGCCGGGTTGGCGGCGTGCGCGCTGGCGCGTATCGCGCAGCACCATGAGCAGCACCCAGAGGAGAACACCGGCGCGGAGACACAGGCGCGCTGGCTGGGCACGGCGCTCGGCGCGGCGGGGCTGCTGGTCGGCTTTACGCTGCTGCTGAGTCTGGTGATCAATGCCGGCGATGTCGCGGCGTCGCTGGGCGCGCTGGGGCCGGTGGGTGGGGCGATTGACGGCGTGGTACGCGCGCTGATCAATGGTCTGGTAGCCCTCCTCGGCCACATCTTCGGCACGGGCGCGCCGCCATTGCTGCCCGCTCCGGCGGCGACGCCACGCCCATTGCCGGGGCCGGGCACATGCGTTCCCTCAGCGACACAACCCTGCCTCAAATCCGCGCCGGTGGCCCTCTCGCCGTTCTGGCAGCACATCGCGCTGGCGCTGGTGCAGCTCGCCGGCATCGTAGTGATCGTGCTGGTGTTCATCTACATCCTGCGCCAGTTGGTGCTGCGGCAGCGCATGGCGAGCCACGAGGAGGGCTGGGAGGACGAGACCGAGTCGCTGGATGCGCGCGCGCTGCTGCGGGCGCAGCTACGGGCGCTGTTCGCGCGGCGGCATGACGACCTCGCGCCGGCCGGCGAGGCGCTGGCGGTGGGTTCAGTGCGCGCGCTGTATCGCGATGTCCTGGCGGCGGCGGCGCGGCACGGGCTGGGGCGCGCGGCAGCGGAGACAGTGGACGAATACGCGCCGCGGCTGAGCCATTCGCTGCTATCCGTGGACGGAGGAGCAACGAGCGGCACGGAGAGTGAGGAGGAAGAAGGCGACGTGCGTGCGCTGACAGCGGCCTACGACGCGGCGCGTTACGGCGAGCGCGAGGCGGACGACGCGACGCGACGCACGCTGGCGCGGGCGGCGGCGCGGCTGACACACCGGCTGCGCGGGAGTTAGCCAGGGATACTATGCCTGCACAGCCTCGGCGCGGCCACTGCCGATATGCTCTTTGATGCGCTCGGCCAGCTCGTGCGAGACGCCGGAGACGCTCGCCAGCTCTTCGACGCTGGCGGCGGCGATGGCGCGCGCGGAGCCGAACTGGCGGATGAGCGCCTTCTTGCGCTTGGGGCCGATGCCCGGAATCTCGTCGAGCACCGACTTGAAGGTGCGCTTGGAGCGTACCTCGCGGTGATAGGTGATGGCGAAGCGGTGCGCCTCGTCGCGGATGCGCTGGAGCAGGTAGAGTCCCTGCGAGCCGCGCGGCAGCACCAGCGGATCGGGCTGCTCGACCAGATAGATCTCCTCGTGGGTGCTGATGCTGCCGTGATCCTCTTTGGCAATGCCGATGGCCGGGACGCCGACCTGAAGCTCGGCCAGCACGCTCATCGCCGCGTTGAGCTGGGGCCGGCCGCCATCCACGATCAGCAGATCGGGCAGCTGCGCCCAGGGATCGCCGATGGCGTCGGCGCTGGCGCCCTCCGCGTTGGCGGGCGCGTCGGGCGCGTCCGCGAGCGCACTGCCCGCCTGGTCGGCTTCGTCTGTCTCATCAACCGCTTCGTCAGGAGACGCGTTGGATTCATCGCCGGTGGTGGCGGATACGGCGAGCAGGCGCTTGAAGCGGCGGCGCAGGATCTCCTGGAGGCTGCCGACATCATTCTGCCCTTCCAGCGTCTTGATGCGGAAGCGGCGGTAGTCGCTGGGCTTGGGCCGGCCGTTCTCGAAGACGACCATCGAGCCGACGGCGCTCGTGCCCTGGATGTTGGAGATGTCGTAGCACTCGATGCGATGTGGTGGCGCGGGCAGGTTGAGCGCGGCTTGCAGATCGTCGAGCGCGAGCGCCGTCTTCTGCGAGTCCGAGAGCCACTTGATGCGCTGCTGTTCGAGCACCTCGCCAGCGTTCTGCGCCACCATCTCCACCAGCCGCAGCTTGTCGCCGCGTTGTGGGACAGTGATGGTGACGGCCGCGCCGCGTTTCTGGCGCAGCCAGGCGCGCAGGGCCTCCACATCGCCAGGGTCGTGCTGCGAGATCAGCTCGGCCGGGATGTGCGGGGCGGAGTCGTAGAACTGCTGGATGAAGGACTCCACGATCTCGGCGGGCGCGGTGTCGCGCGTGCCTTGCAGCATGAAGTATTCGCGGCCGGCGAGCTTGCCGCCGCGGAAGAAGAAGACTTGCGCGCACGCCTCATCCTCGCCCTCGGCCAGCGCGACCACGTCCTGATCATTGGCGCCGCCGGTGTTGACAATCTTCTGCTTCTCAAGCACCTGCTCCACGGCCTTGACACGGTCGCGCAGAGCGGCGGCGCGCTCGAACTCCAGATTTTCGGATGCCTCGTCCATCTGGCGCTTGAGATCGTCGAGCACCTCGTCGTGCTTGCCCTCCAGAAAAAGGATCACCTGGCGGATGACCGCGTCGTACTGCTCGCGCGTGACGTTGGCGACACAGGGCGCGTTGCAGCGGTGAATGTAATACTGCGTGCAAGGGCGCGGCAGCAACTTGAGCTTCCAGTCGGACGGAGGCGACTCCTCCCGGCCGCGCGGCGGCGCCCAGGTCGAGGCGTCGTAGCGACACCACCGGGAATTGCCTTCAACGAAGAAAGTGTTTCTGAAAAAAATCCGTTCACGAACACGAGCCGGTTTCCGGGCAACTGGGTGAAAGCCGCCTCGCTCAATGCCTTGCTCTCCGCGCCGTTGACGGCGGCCTGCTTTGCAAGTGTAAAAGCCAGTTTTTCAATCGGCGCGACGTTCGTGAAGCGCCAGTCCTCGTCGTGCAGCGTCGGAAAACCGAGTTCCGCAAAACTCGCGAT
>JAICVS010000070.1 GCA_025935195.1 Ktedonobacterales bacterium | reverse complement strand
GCCGCCGCGCGTGAGCAGCCGGCCTTCGCCGTCGCGCCCGCCGCCGCGGCCCACGTCGAAGAGCACGCCGGGCCACATCTGCCGGGGCCGAGCTACTGGCCGCTGCTGCTCGCCGCGTCCGCCACGGTCGTCGGCCTCGGCTGGATGCTCTTTGAGACGCTGTCGATCACCCTGATCGCCGTCGGCTTCATCGGCGTGTTCATCTCCATCGTCGGCTGGGGCCTCGAACCCATCTAGTATCGTCCAAACGTCCCCTGGAAGAAGAGGAAATCTCCACCATGAGCGCCGTCGTGACTCCGACCGAAACGCACGAAGAAGAAGTGGCGCATGGCCGCGGCCTCGGCTGGTACGGCATGGTCTTCTTCATCGCGTCCGAGGCGGTCTTTTTCGCCAACCTGATCGCCTCGTACCTGTACCTGCGCGTGCGCGCGGGCGGCGCCTGGCCGCCGCCCGGCACCATCGGCGGCCACGAGGTGGATAAGGTGCTGGCCGCCGTCAACACCGTGATCCTGCTCTCCAGCAGCTTCCCGATGCACTACGCCGGCCGCTCCATCGCGCGTGGCAACCGCCGCGGCCTCATCCTCGGCCTGATCGGCACCATCGTGCTCGGCGGGACATTCCTCGGCATCCAGGCGTTCGAGTATGTCAACAACGCCTTCGGCCCCAGCACCAACCTCTTCGGCTCGGTGTTCTACACGATCACCGGCTTCCACGGCGCGCACGTCAGCGCCGGTCTGCTCTTCCTGACGGTCTGTCTCGTCCGCTCCATCCGCGGTGATTTCTCGAAGGGCAAGCATTTCGCCGTGACCGCCGGTGAGATGTACTGGCACTTCGTCGACGCTGTATGGATCGTGGTGGTAACATCTCTGTACTTCACCGTCGGAGGATAGAACGGCATTCGCGAGGCAGGGCCGGCCGGCCGGCCCCGCGCGACACACGAGGCGGGACATACGAGCTAGGAAAGGGGCCGCGCATGAAACGCGACGTGTTCTCGGAACACGCTTCCGCCGGCCCGCCGGGCACATTGGGACAAGGACCGGCGCAAGACGAAGACGCGCTGCGCTGCGCCATCTGCGACCACCGCCTCGGCTCCTCGATCATCTTCCTGGAGGAGACCGGCGACGTGCCGGAGCCGCGCCAGTCGTGGATGGTCTGCGGCGCCTGCGATGCCGCCGTCAAGGAGCGGCTGGCCGCCTCGCCGTTGCGCTCGCCGTTGCGGCTGCGCGTGGCCGTTGGCCTGGTGGCGTCGGAGCGGACGCCCACCGCGCGGCGCGCGAAGTTCTGGGATCCGAGCGACGCGGCCTGGGCGAAGATCTTCCTCTGGCTCTTCCTGATCACAATGCTGGTGCATCTCGCCGTCATCGTGGCCGTCGCCGGCATCACCAGATAGCCACATCACATCTCATCGCCACACGTCGTCTCATAGTTGGATCGGATGCTCATGCGCGAAACCGTCTCACCACCACAATCCCCTCCCGCCGCGCCCGATACGGCGGCCCGCGCCGGCAACTGGCGCGTCGCCGCGCTGGTGGCCGGCGATCTCGTCTCATTGCTGGTCTTCGCCACCGTTGGCAGGCGCTCGCATAGCGAGGCGGCCGGCCTCGACGCCGCCAGCCAGATCGCGCGCACCGCGCTGCCCTTCGCGCTGGGCTGGTTCCTCGTCTCGCCCTTCGCTGGCGCCTTCCGCCGCGACAAGACCTCCACGCCCGCGCGCATGCTCGCGCGCACCGAGCTGGCTTGGCTGGCCGCGTGGCCCGCGACGCTGCTGCTGCGCTGGGCGCTGGCGGATGATCATCAGGTGCCGCCCTCGTTCGCGGCGGTGGTGCTGATCGCGAACGCCGTCTTCCTTGGCCTCTGGCGCACGGCCTTCGCGCTGCTGGCGCGGCGGCGCGCGTAGTCACGCCGTTTGGCCCCTCACATATGGTAAAATGCGGGCCGCTGGGGCGTGCATATAGCGCATCCCGGCGGCTCGGTGTATGTCCCTACCATGTCCGTCCGAGCCATCGCGCGTTCGATGGACTTCAGTCCGTGTGTCCGTGCTCCGGCACTTCAGTGCCGAGAGCGGCCTTATTTCGGCATCAGACGCTTCCCGGCCCGTGCGCCGGCGAGGAGGCGCCCTTGCAGAAGTTCCGCTTGTTCTCCAGCGCCGCGTACGCCGGCGATCTCAGCGCATTGGAGACGCAGATCAACTCCTGGCTGGCGTCTGGCCGGCCGCACATCCACCACATGGCGCAGTCCGCCCTGGGAGAGCATCTCATCGTCAGCTTCATCTATGCGGAGCCGCTCGGCGAGCAGGCCCAGGCGGCCGCCTCCGCCGCCGTCCCAGCGGTCTTCGAGCGCACCCTCGCCAACGCCGACCTCGATCCCAGCGAGGAGGTGGTCGTCCTGCCAGAGATGGAGCTGCCCTACTGATGGCCCACGACACGACGTTCCCGCATCTGGTCTACAGCACCCCCGATGGTGGCGTGGGTGAGCGCCGCGGCCTGCGTGCGCTGGACTTCACCGGCGCCCCGCTCGATCCCGCCGACCTGATCCCGCTGCCCGACGGCGCCTCCCTCTCGATGCTGCCCCAGCGCCTCGCCGTGGGCCTGGCCGAGGACGGCAGCCGTGTCAGCGTGAGCGCGGCCAAGGGCTGGGCGTTGGCGGCGCTGCTGCCCATTGGCTACACGCGCACCCGCCTGCCCGCCTATGCGAAGACGCCCGCGACCGAGCCGCTGCCCTTCTTCGGCTACACCGCCGTTGCCGGCTGGCGCGGTCAACTCTACGCCGCCGCCATCCGCACTGATAACCCGGAGCGCTGGCTGCCGCGCGCGTACGACCCGCGCCGGCTGGAGCGGCTGGTGCGCGCGCGGCTGGAGGCCGAGCCGGAGAATCGCGTGCTGCGCCAGCACGCCCACTGCGCGCTCGACTACTCCTGCCCCACCGCCAGCAACATCTTCTTCGGCCGCTGGGAGGGCGCGGTCGCCGTCTCGCCCGGCTGCAACGCGCGCTGCGTCGGCTGCATCTCCAAGCAGGATGAAGACGACCTCGTCTCGCCGCAGGATCGCCTGATGTTCGTCCCCACCATCGAGGAGGTGGTGGAGGTCGCCGTGCGCCACCTGGAGTCCGCGCCGGATGCCATTCTCAGCTTCGGCCAGGGCTGCGAGGGCGAGCCGTTGATCCAGGCGCGGCTGATCGAGCGGTCCATCCGCGCCATCCGCGCGCGCACGGCCAGCGGCACGCTCAACATCAACACCAACGCCAGCAATCCGCGCTCGCTCCAGCGTCTCTACGACGCCGGGCTGGATAGCCTGCGCGCCAGCACCATCTCCGCCCGCCGCGAGACCTACGACGCCTACTACCGCCCCATCGGCTACACCTTCGAGCACGTCAAGCGCTCGCTCATCCTGGCCCGTGAGGCCGGCGTCTACAGCTCGATCAACCTGCTCTGCTTCCCCGGCCTGATTGACGCCGAGGACGAGATCGCCGCGCTGGTGGCCTTCCTGAAGGAGACCGGGGTACGGCTCGTGCAGCTTCGCAACCTCAACATTGACCCCGAAGTGCTGCTGCCGCGCATCCCCACGCCCGCGGGCCGGCCGCTAGGCATGCGCGTCCTCGTCGAGACACTGCGCCGCGAGGCGCCGGACGTCGCCATCGGCAACTTCAGCCGCCCCGTGAAGCGCGCCGCGCCCGCGCCGGCCGCCGGCGCGCCGGAGCCGGCCCCGCTCGCCTAATCGGCCCCAACACGCTCGGTCGTCGTCAGCACGGGCGGCCGACTACTCTTCGCACGCGCAGCATCCCACCCGTGCCGCGCCAGTTGGCGCCGCACCGCCGCGAAGACCAGCGAGGGCGCCAGCTCCTTCATGCACACGGGATTGCCGAAGCGGCACTCCGCCGTGGCCCGTGGGTCGTAGCATGGCGCGCACCACAGCTCGCGCCGCAGCACCAGCGCGTCCGGCGCGGTCGGGCCGCTTTGGGCTGGGTCCGTCGGCCCGTGCAGCGCCACCACCGGCGTTCCCACCGCGCCGGCGATGTGCATCGGCCCGCTGTCGCCGGAGACGCACAGATCGCTCGCCGCCAGCAGCGCCGCCAGCTCCGGCACCGTCGTCCGCCCCACCAGATTCAGCACGGGCGCGCCGCACCGCCGGACGACCGCCGCCGCCAGCTCCGCCTCGTTCGGCGCGCCCGTCAGCGCCACCAGCGCGTCCAGCTCGCGCGTGAGCCGTTCCGCCAGCGCCGCGATGTGCGCCGGGGGCCAGCGTTTGGCCTGGCCGTTGCGCGCGCCCACGTGGATCGCCACTACCGGCCCGCGCACGCCCCGCTCCTCGCGCGCACGTGCTAGCACATCCCGCATGCGCGCCGCCACCTCCGGCGCCACATACAGCTGGGGCCGCGCATCTTCCGGCAGCGCCACCCCGCCCGCCGCCACCGCCAGATCCAGCACGTAAGACACCTCGTGCTGGCGTGTGTGGTAGCGGCCGCCTGGCAGCGTGTCCGTCAGCAGGAAGGGATATGCCTCGCGCGCGTAGCCGAAGCTCTGGTGCGGCGCGGCCAGCCGTGTCAGGATACTCGCCACATCCCCGCACATGCTGAGTGCCAGGTCGTAGTGGGCCTCTCGCAGTGTGCGCAGCAGCGCCTTCAGCTCGCGGCGGTTTCCCCCGCGCAGCAGCTTCCAGGGATGCTGGAGCAGTGTGGGATCGCACGCCAGCACCCGCGTGACATCCGGGTCGCCCGCCAGGATGGCCGCCGTGGACTTCAGCGCCAGCAGATCGATCGCGGCCTCTGGGTACGCCCGGCGTAGCGCCCGCACCGCCGGCAGCGTCAGCACCACATCGCCCAGCAGATCCACCCGCACCACCAGGATGCGCCTGACGCGCCCGCGCGCGGCGCCCCGCTGAGGCAGCGCCCCAGGCCGCGCGCCGTAGCCGGCCGCGCCTATCGCCAGCCGCAGCAGCGCCTGCACCACACGCTTCGTCAGCCGCGCCAGCCGTCGCGCCAGCCGCGCGTCGAAGGCCGGGCGCGTGTCGTAGCCTGGCTCGCGCATCTGCGCGTTTGTTGGAGCGTGTGGCGGCATATTGGAGTGTTCGTTCATGCGATGCCGACCTGATGGACTCACAGACAGCACGCCAACCACACGGCGCGCAGCCCCGAGTATAGCACATCTATCACCGATCGTTCGCTTGTCCGTCTCGTTGTGCCTGGCTACCGGCGCGGCGTCGGCGTCGGATGCGCCCCATTGCCGTTGCCGCCACCATTGCCATTCCCGTTCCCCGCGCCAGCTGTGGGCGTTGATTGTCCGACCGGCGTTGGCGTCACGCCCGACTTGCCGCCGTCGTGTTCAGCCGGCGCCGTCGCCACCCCGGATGTGGGCGTCGGCTGATCCCGCGGCTGCGCGTTGCCTGGCAGCACGACGTGCTGATCGTGTATCGCTTGCTGCTCGCCATCCGCCGCGTTTTGCAGCGCCCGCGCCAGGTCTGGCGGCCCGTTCGCCCGCACAGCCCGCTGTGTCTCGCTCTCTATATCCAGCGTGTGCGCCAGCCCCGCCGTGATACGCCCGCTGTCCTCACCCCTGGCGTTCATCGTCACGACGAGCCGGATGGTTTCGTGTATGGTCGCGTCGAGCTCGGATGTCAGGCGCAGCGCCTCGGCATCGTTGCGCCCGGCGAGACGGCGCAGCTCGTCCAGCCGGTGTGATGCGATGGTCAGCAAGACCTGCCCCTTGCGCTCGTCCGACCAGGCGGTACGCAGCGCCAGCCATTCCTCGCCGCGCTTGAGCCCATAGAGCGGCGAGCCGGGGAGCGCCGAAGCCGCGGCTGTCGAGGCGCCCATGCTCACCAGCACGCCGATCAGCAGCGCCGCCGCGCCCGCGAGCATCCACCAGCGCGCCCATTGGGATGTCCATTGAGGGCTGTCGCGCATGACACGCGGCCGCCTGAGTTGCGCCAATCGTGCCAATCGCATGGATGCCGTCTCCGGCTCCGCCGCCATTGCGTGTGTCAGCAGGTGGCCTACGCGCAGGTGCGCCGCGCGCACCTCGGCGGGAGCGGGCGAGACGGCGCGCAGCGCGACGGCCGCGCGCAGCAGATCCGCGACCTCCGGCTGGTCCGCCAGATGGCGCTCGACGCACTGCTCGATGGTGAGATCGCCGGCGTCAATCTCGCGCAGGCAGCGTTCCAGCAGCCGCTCGTCATCTCTCACGACTGCTTCCCCCTCGGCTGCGGCACAAGTAGCCGCCGCAACGCTTCGATGGCGCGGAACTGCATGCCCCGCACCGTCCCTTCTTGCTTGCCCAGAATGTCGCCCACTTCGCGCGCTGATAGCCCCTCTACGAAGCGTAGGAGCACGACCTCGCGCTGCTCCTCGGTGAGCTGCGCCAGCGCGTGGCGCAGCTCGTCCACCGTCAGCCGCCATTCCAGCAGGCTTTCAGGGTTTGCCAGCAGCGTGACCTCCTCGGATCGCGGCGCCTCGGCATCCAGTGATACGTCGTCGCGCGCGCGCCGGTAGCGATCCACGACCGCGTTGTGCGCCAGGCGGAAGAGCCATCCGGCGAAGGATGCGTCGTGCTTGGGCGAGAAGCGGTCTATGGCTCGCCACGCGCTGAGAAATACGGCGGCCACCACGTCTTCGGCGTCGGCGGCGTTGCCCACGCGCAGCCGCGCATAGCGGTACACACGGTCGAAGTAACGGTCGTAGAGCGCGCCGAACGCCTCCGCATCGCGCCGGATCGCGCGCTCGACCAGCGCGGCCTCTGGCTCCGTCGTAGGCACGTCCGGCTCCGCTCTCTACACGATCACAACGTAGACAGACCACATCTCGTTAGTGGCGATCACCCAGGGAGCGCACATTCACCCACGCGATCTCGCGCGAGCGGCGCACCTCGTCGCGTGTCACCGTCCGTGTCAGCCAGCACAAGGCGCCCGCTTCGCGCATCCGATGATACACCTGTGAGGCCGCGCGCAGATCGCGGAAGGGCGCGAACACTGTCGGTCCGCTCCCGCTCATGCGCACCACGGGCGCCCCGGCCGCGGCGAGCGCCTCCCACGCCACCGCCGCCTCTGGATACTCCGCCAGGACGCCGCGCTCCAGCGCGTTGGCGAGCGAGGCGAGCGGCAACGGCTCGCCCCGGCGGATGGCCGCGGCCACGGCTCGCGTGCTCGCCGCATCCGTATAGTCACGCGGGCTGAGCCGCTGGAAGACGCGCGCGGTCGGCACGGGTATGGGCGGCTTGACCAGCACCAGCCAGAGCGGCTCGGCATCGGGCAGCGGCTTCACCACCTCGCCGCGCCCCTCGATCAGCGCCGTTCCCCCGGTGACGAAGAAAGGCAGGTCCGAGCCGAGCAGGGCGCTCAACTCCTCCAGGCGCCGCCGGGAGTTGCCTAGCCGCCAGAGCCGGTTGAGCGCCACCAGCACGGTCGCGCCGTCGCTGCTGCCGCCACCCAGCCCCGCCCGCACCGGCACCCCTTTCAGCAGCTCGATCATCAGCCCCATCTCGTCGCCCCCGCCGTTCCACGTCGAGCGCGCCAGGTGCGCGGCGCGCACGGCCAGGTTGTCCGCGCTCTCCAGCTCGGGCAGATCGCAGGCGCAGGTGATCGCGCCGCCACTGGTGGGGCGGAGCGTGAGGGTGTCGTGCGGGGCGATAGTTTGCATCACCGAGGCGAGGCGGTGGTAGCCATCCTCGCGCCTGCCCAGCACGTCCAGCGTGAGGTTGATCTTGGCGAAGGCGGGCACAAACGCGACTGGCAGCACTGGATCAATCCTCCCTGGAGTCCTCACCCTCCGGCCCCCTCGCCCCGCGGGGCGAGGGGGAGCCAGAGCGACCGCCGCCGTATAGTGGGTGGCATACGACTTGGCATGTGGCGCGGGCCGGCCGGCGAATGAATGCGCGCCTGGATGGCCCGAGGCCGCGAAGTCCGCCGTCGCGGACTGGGAACATGCACACGCCTGGATGGGCGATACGCACATGACCTGGCACGCGGACGCCGCACCCATTATACTGGCGGCGGTGGCGCTTGAGAACAGCGCGTTGCCTGCCGCACGGTTATGCGGTGGCGTATGCGCGGCCCATTCCGACCTATCCCAACCCATCCACACTGTTCCCACCGCCTTTCATGAGACAGTGGCCGCGCTGGCCGATAGGAGATTGCGTTGGCCTTCTTCGCGGCCGTCACCGGCACGCTGATCAATGCGCTGACCGTGCTGGTTGGCGGCCTCGCCGGCACGTTTCTCGGCAATCGGTTGCCCCAGCGCATCCAGGAGAGCCTGTTCGGCGCGCTGGGCCTGTTTACGCTGCTCGTCGGCCTGGCCGACCCGTTGAGCGCACTGAAGACGCTCAATCCGCTGGTGCTGCTCGGCGCGCTGGTGATTGGCACGATCATCGGCGAGGCGATGGACATCGAGGGCCGGCTGCAATGGTTCGGCGACCGCGTGCAGGCGCGGCTGGCGCGTGAAGGCTCGACGCTGAGTGAGGCGTTCGTCTCGTCCAGCCTGGTCTTCTGCGTGGGGCCGCTCTCGATTCTCGGCGCGCTCGACAACGGCCTGAACGGGGACATCACCAAGCTCGCCATCAAGTCCACGCTGGACGGCTTCGGCGCGCTGGCGTTCAGCGCGGCGCTGGGCGGGGGTGTGCTGCTTTCCATCGGCACCATCCTGATCTACCAGGGGGCGATCAGCCTGAGCGCTGGCGCGCTGGCGCCGCTGCTCAACGCCAACCCGCAGCTCATCACCGCGCTGACGGCCACCGGCGGGCTGATCCTCATCGCCATTGGGATCAAGCTGATGAAGATCCGCGATCCGCGCCCGGCCAACATGCTGCCCGCGCTGCTGATCGCGCCGGCGCTGGTCGCGTTGCTCGCGTGGCTCGGCCGTATCCCGCATTGAGGCCATTCCTCCTTGGGCTACCGTGTTGGCGCTCGCTGGCTCCCCGGCATGAATGCCGGGGGTAATACTGGCGCCAAAGCTGTTGAGGCAAGCACAATGCCCTGTGGCAAGCCAGTGTTACCGTACAAGGCACATCCCGTGCGGCAATGTTGACTGGGATGGTCAACATTGCCGTTTTTGCCGCTTTTTGATTGTGTGATGGGCGCGCCCTCCTCTTGAATGCTGAATTCAAGCCGGTTTGCCGGGATTGGCGACTTGACATTGCGTGTTATGGGCGGCAAAAGCGGCAAGATCGTGGCAAAAACGGCAAGGTGCGCGGCACGGTTTCGACCGATTCCGGCACGATCTGGCACGTCCAGGGTGCGGTGGCGCGACGTGGATGCGCGGGGATGCGCGTGATTCGGCTCGATATGCGGTTGTTCAGGTGCTTACGGCGCCGGATGGCGCCGTGTTTATGGAACCAAATTACCATATACAGGGATAATAGTCAAGGGCAACACGCGGAGATTGCCACGTTCGCTTGACGGGCGCTTGGCGGGGCGCCTATACTGCCGGCGACAACTGAATCGCTGACGCCGCGAGGTGGCCGTGCTGGTCTGTTTGCCATGCACGGCCGGGGAAATCGGTGCAAAGCCGATGCGGACGCGCCACTGTATCCGGTGAACAGCCTTTCGCGCCGTGCGCTGACTGCGCGCGGCACCACTGCCGGCATCGCTCATCTCATGCGACGGTGGGAAGGTGGAAGGGCTGGCCCGATCTGCTGAAGATCGGGACGCCGGGAGCCAGGAGACCGACCTCGCGGACCCATGCTCACGTCCTTCGCGCCAAGAGGAGAAGAGCAGCCCGCCGCTGCGCGCCTTCTTCCTTCCGTTCGCGGAGAGAAGAAGGCGTTTTGTTTGGGCGGGCTGAGCGATTCGGGATGTCTTGTGCCGTCTCCCATAGAGATGCGGCGGGCCGCGGCCGTTGGCGCCGCGCCAGCGCGCTCGCGCATCTGGAGGCTCTCATTCGCTCATGTACACATCATCACGCATCCGTCGCGCCATTCTCGCCTGCCTGATCGTGTCGCTGGCCGCGCTGGCGCTGGCCGCCTGCGGTGGCTCCGCCACGGGTGGCAGAAGCACATCCACGCCGGCCAAACCTGTTATCAGCAAAGACGCGCTCGGCAACCCGATCAACATCCCCAGCACGACGCCGCAACGCATCGTCTCGCTGACGCCCGCTGACAGCGAGATTCTGGCCGCCGTCGGGGCGGATGCCCACGTCGTCGCGGTGGACAACTTCACGGACTATCCTGCCGGTATGGCGGCCAAGCCGAAGATCAGCGGGGCGGACGGCAAGTTCAACGTCGAGCGCATCGTCGGCTTGCAGCCCGATCTGGTGCTGGGCGCGGGCGGCGAGACGCCGGATGTGGACAAGCAGCTCAGCGACGCGCACATCACGGTGGTGGACCTGCCCATCGCGACCAACCTCGACGACATCCTGAACGACATCACGCTGGTCGGCCAACTCGTCCACGCCGACCCCGCCGCGGCGCGACTGGATGCGTCGCTGCGCGCGCGCATTGAGGCGGTCAAGCAGAAGGTGGCCGCTCTGCCTCCCGTCAGTACGTACGTCGAGCTCGATTACAGCACGCCGGGCAAGCCGTTCGTGTTCGGCGGCGGCTCCTTCGGCGACGAGGTCATCCGCGACGCGGGCGGCAGCAACGTCTTCGGCGCCAACACCTCCGGGCAAGGCTTCCCGCAGGTCAGCGACGAGAGCGTGATCGCCGCCAATCCACAGGTGATCGTGCTGACCGAAGACCCACAGTTCGGCGGCACGCCGCAAGCGGTGTATGCGCGCGGCGCGTGGGCGGGGATCGCCGCCGTCAAGAACAAGCGCGTCTACGGCATGGACCCCAACATCATCAGCCGGCCTGGCCCGCGCATCGTGGACGCGCTGGAGCGGATGGCGAAGCTGCTGCATCCGGAGGCGTTCAGATAGGAGGGGCCGGCGGTTAAAACCGCGCCTGGGTGGCCGACGGCCGCGAAGTCCGCCTACGCGGACTCTGATGCGGCAATGTGTCCATATCTATTCATACAACAGCATCAGGGAGAGCGGGCGGGATTGATAATCCAGGCCGTTCGCGGCGGAAAGGGCGATTAGAGATGGCGGACCTGCTCGATAGCTATACGCCCACAGCTGGCGCGGCGGCGACGCCGACGGATGCGGGCCGGGCTGCCGCCGCGCCGCCGGCACCCGCTGCCCACCACTCGCTCCGCGCTGCCTGGGAGGCCGTGCGCGCGGGCGGCTGGCGACTCGCCACGCTGCCGCTGCTGGCTGTCGCGCTTTGCGTCGCCGTCGTGCTGGCGACGGCGATCGGCGCCGTGGCGATCTCGCCACTGCACACGGCGGCTATCTTGCTCAACCAGACGCGTCTCTTCCACTTCGCGCCGAGCTGGCCGCAAAGCGATGAGATCATCTTGCTGCAACTGCGGCTGCCGCGGGTGGCGGGCGCGGCGTTGGTGGGCGCGGCGCTGGGCGTCTCCGGCGCGCTGTTCCAGGGCTTGCTGCGCAATCCGCTGGCCGATCCGCTGCTGCTGGGCAGCTCGGCCGGGGCGGCGCTGGGCGCGACGCTCTCGTTCCTGCTGCCGGCCGCCTTCACAGCGGAGTTTTTGGGATTCAGCCTGGTCACGGTGGCGGCGTTCGCGGGGGCGCTGCTGGCCGTGGCGCTGGTCTATCGTCTCGCCACGCGGCGCGGCCAGACGCCGGTCGTGACACTGCTGCTGGCGGGTGTCGCCATCACCTCGATCCTGGCGGCTGTGCAGACGCTGCTGGTGACGCTCAACGACCGCCTGGCGCTGCGGATCACGTCGCTGTATCTCTGGAACGCGGGTGGCGTCGCGGTGCGCGACTGGGCGCAGGTGCAGGTGGTGCTGGCGCTGGTGCTGGCGGGGGTGGCCGGCGCGCTCTACTTCGCCCGCGCGCTCGACGCTTTCGCGCTGGGTGAGGGGATGGCCGCGCACCTGGGCGTGCGTGTGGAGCGGGCCAAACTCGCCATCGTCGCCGTCGCCTCGCTGCTGGTGGCTGCCGCCGTCTCGATCAGTGGGCTGGTCAGCTTCGTGGGCCTCGTCTCGCCCCACTTCGCGCGTCTGCTGCTCGGTCCGCGCAATCGCCTGCTCGTGCCCGCCACGGCGCTGCTCGGCGCGCTGTTCGTCGTGCTGGCGGACCTGCTGGCGCGCACGCTGGCCGCGCCCGCCGAGCTGCCGCTGGACGTGATCACGGCGCTGGTCGGCGCGCCGTTCTTCCTCTCGCTGCTGCGCTACGCCGGCCAGCGCTACCGCTGGTGAGCCGCCGGCCGGCGGGTGATGGAGCTTGATAGCGACTTGGGCGAGGTTGTTGGTGTTCGTCAGCTTCCTGGCATGAATGCCAGGGGTAATCCCGAAGGGGCAGCGGCGCCCAGGGCAGTGGGATTCGTCTCGGCATGATGGAGTTTGACGAATGAAGGTGAGCAGCGGCCGTCCGCGGGGGCGGGCCGGCGGTTGAAACCGCGCCTGGATGGCCTCCGGCCGCGACGTCCACCGGCGCGGACTGGAGAGAGGGCCGCGTGTTTACGGCTGAAACGTTCACGATCCCTGGCTGGTGAGATGCCATGTGTGATGATCCTGACCTGACGCCCGCGCTGGCTTTGGAGGGCGTCAGCTTCGCCTACGCCGGCGCCGCGGTGGTGCGCGATGTGACGCTGCGCCTGCGACGCGGCGAGATGGTGGCGCTGCTCGGGCCCAACGGCGCCGGCAAGTCCACCCTGCTCAAGCTCGCCTCGGGCATCCTCAGGCCTGGCAATGGGATGGTGCGCGTGGAGGGCGCGGAGCTACGGCGCCTCGCGCGTGACGCGGCGGCGCGGCGCGTCGCCGTGGTGCCGCAGGACTTCGCGGTCCAGTTCGCCTACACGGTGCGCCAGGTGGTCGAGCTGGGGCGCATGCCGCACATGGGCGCGTGGTCCGTCGCGCGCGCCGCCGACCGTGCCGCTGTGGACGCGGCCCTGGCCGCGACGAATACGCGGACACTGGCCGAGCGCGTCTTCAACGAGCTTTCCGGCGGCGAGCGCCAGCGGGTGCTGCTGGCGCTGGCGCTCGCGCAGGACGCGCCGATCGTGCTGCTGGATGAGCCGACGGCGCATCTGGACATCCGCCACCAGATCGAGACGCTGGATCTGCTGCGCCGCCTCAACCGCGAGCGCGGCATCACCGTGCTGGCCGCGCTGCATGACCTCAACCTCGCCTCGCGCTACTTCCCGCGGCTCGTGCTCATCCGCACCACCGTGCTCGCGGACGGCCCGCCCGCGCAGGTGTTGCGCGACGACCTGCTTTCGCGCGCTTATGACATCCCCGTGCGGGTGGGCATCCTGCGCGGCGAGGAGCATCTGAGCATCGTGCCGCCCGCGTTTGCGGGTGCGGGCCGGATGATCCACCTCGCGGATAACCCGCCAGTGGCTCGTGTCCATGTGCTGGCGGGGGGCGGCTCCGGCGAGCTGCTGATGCGCGCGCTGGCCGATGCGGGCCTCCCCTTCACGGCCGGGCCGCTCAACGCGGGCGACACCGATCACGCGCTGGCAGAGCGGCTCGCCATCCAGACGCTGGCCGAGCCGCCGTACGCGCCCGTCTCGGCGCAAGGGCTGGCCGCCGCCCGCGATCTGATGCGCGCCGCCGGGGCCGTCGTGGTCTGCCCGATGCCCATCGGCTCCGGCAACCTGGCCCTGCTCGACGCCGCGCTCGACGCGCATCGCGCCGGCCTCAGCGTGATCCTGCTGGAGCCCACCCTAGAGCCTGCCCGGCTGGCCCTTTCCGCTAAATTGGGCGTTAGCGAGAATGAGGTGAGTACACTCGCGGCGATCGCCGCGCGCGACTTCAGCGGCGGCGCCGCCGAGCGGTACGCGGCGCTGGCCGAGGCGGGGGCGACGTGGGCCGGTTCACAGGGTGAGATTGTCGGGCTGCTGTCCAGATAGCCAGCCGGCGATTGAAAGCGCGCCGGGATGGCCCACGGCCGCGAATCCCGCCGTCGCGGAGTGGGGAGAGGGCAATCCGCCGCGCTGGTGCGGTACAATAGCGAAAGCGACGGCTGATCGGCCGCCTCGTGCGAGGCATGGCGGCGGGCCGTGGAGACGATGGAAGGGCAGGCAGGCTACGATGACGACTCAGATGCGTGACGCGCTCGACCGGCCGCTGCGCGACCTGCGCATCTCCGTCACCGACCGCTGCAACTTTCGTTGCACGTACTGCATGCCGAAAGAGGTCTTCGGCCGCGACTTCCAGTTTTTGCCCGCGCGGCTCATCCTCTCCTTCGAGGAGATCGCTCGGCTGGGGCGCATCTTTGTGGGCGAGGGCGTCGAGAAGATCCGGCTGACGGGCGGGGAGCCGCTGGTGCGCCGCGACATCGAGAAGCTGGTGGCGATGCTGGCGGGGATCGAGGGCCTGCGCGACCTGACGCTGACGACCAACGGCTCGCTGCTCGCCAAGAAAGCCGTCGCGCTCAAGGCGGCCGGGCTGTCGCGTGTCACTGTCAGCCTGGACTCGCTGGACGACGCGGTGTTCCGCGCGATGAACGATGTGGATTTTCCGGTGGCGCGGGTGCTGGCGGGCATCGAGGCGGCGCGTGAGGCGGGCCTGACGCCGATCAAGATCAATATGGTGGTGAAGCGTGGCGTCAATGACGGCTCGATTGTGGACATGGCCCGCCACTTCCATGGCAGCGGCGCCATCCTGCGCTTCATCGAGTACATGGATGTCGGCACGACCAACGGCTGGCGGCTGGACGATGTGGTGCCGGCGGCCGAGATCGTGGAGAAGATCAGCGCGGCGCTGCCGCTGGAGCCAGCGGACGCCAACTATCGTGGCGAGGTGGCGCGGCGCTACCGCTATACGGACGGCGGCGGCGAGATCGGCATCATCTCCTCGGTGACGCAGCCGTTCTGCGGCGCCTGCACGCGCGCGCGTCTCTCATCCGAGGGCAGGCTCTATACCTGTTTATTTGGCAGCGCCGGCCACGACTTCCGCGCGCTGCTGCGCTCAGACAAGAGCGACGAGGAGATCGCGGCGCATGTGCGGTCGGTCTGGGGCCGGCGCACGGACCGCTACTCCGAGCTGCGCACACGCGCCACCGCTCGTCCGCGCCGCCGCAAGGTGGAGATGTCGCACATCGGCGGGTGAGGCGCTGAAGGAAAACTCCAGCTTCGCCGCTCATCCAGGCGCGGCAAATGTGCAACGAGCGGTTGCACAAACTCGCGGGTTGTTTTGTGCGGCAGTCTGCCGCACAATTTGCCGATACCCATAACCTGTATGCCGCACCTCACTCCGCGGCTGCGATGCTCACATAGACGAGACAATTGTGCAGGCGGCGCCTGCGCAAAGCAGCCGATCCATCGCCTCTCGACTGAATTGCGAGTCCGCACTTCCGCCAGACGCCGCACTATCAGCCGCCACCCCTCCACGCTGCGCCGCGCCGGTCTCGTCCGCTGCCACCCTCCGATTCATCTTCATCCGCGCACGCGATCCGCCTGTAGAACATCACGATGGCCCAAGACGTGCGAAAGACAGGGCGAACAAGTAGCGAACAAATAGCGAACAAAAGGCGATCAAAGGAGGTGGAGTATGAGCGCCGGCATCGGCCAATCGCGGGAGACACGGCCCGCCGGCCAGTCCGTCATATCTGACCGCATCGCGCGCTACGGCATCCTCGGTTCGGGCATTCTCTGCCTCTCGCTGCTGGCCTGGGGACATCTGGGCCTGGGCGCGCTGATCGTCCCGCCCGCGCCCACGGTCGCGCTCCAGACCGCGACGGCCGGAGCGTATCAGGTGACGCTCCGGCTCGATTCGGGGCAGCTCACCGCCGGCCGCCACAACACCATCTCCTTCGCGGTGCGCGACCGTGCGGGCCGGCCCGTTCCGGCGAGCGCCGTACACGTCCAGCCGGTGATGACCACGATGGCGATGGATGTGCCGGCCGCGGACGTGACGGCGGCTGCCGGCGGGCGCTACCTGGCCCATCCGCTGTTCAGCATGGCCGGCCCCTGGCGGCTCGATGTGTCGGTCGCCGCGCCGGGCCAGCCAATGGCTAACGTGTCATTCAACGTCGGCGTGCGGTGGAGTTGAGCGTGCCGAACGCTCACTCCTTCCGCGCCCGACACGAGCGGAGCATTCTGTCAACATCGCTAGCATGCCAGCGGGCATGCGGGCGCAGGGGGGCGACACCGGCCGTCTCCGTCCAATCAGCATCAGCAATGGAAAGGCTACATCAGCATGAACGGTAACACCAGCGTCGCGAAGAGCATCTTGCTCTACTTCGGCATCATCCTGCTGGCAATCGGCATTCTCGGCTTCATTCCGGGCATCTCCAGCGGCTATGCCGACAGCGGGCTGTTGCTGGGCATCTTCGCTATCAACCCACTGCACAACGTCATCCACATTCTGACCGGCGTGGTCGCGCTGGCGGCCGTCTACTACGCGGGCGGGGCCTACGTCCGCTGGTACGGGCTGGTCTTCGGCATCGTCTACGCCATCGTCACGCTGGTCGGGCTGTTCCAGATCTTCTTTGTTGACGGCCAGTTCCTCGGCGTGCTGCCGATCAACGGCGCGGACAACATCCTGCACCTGGCGATTACCGCGACCACGCTCGCCGTCTACTTCCTCTCCAGCACCCGTGAGCCTGCCGTGTCGGGTGTGTAGTCCCAATCTCGCGTATCCGCTATCCGTCACCGCCGCCGGGGATGTTCGCATCCCCGGCGGTTTCGTTTCTGCGCCGCCGGGCCACAGATGATAGGATGCCGGCAGCAGAGGTGCGTCGCACGGCGCGGATGGCGGCGAGAGGAGCGGGCGATATGGATGATAAGGACGATGTGGTGGAGATGGACGACGAGGCGGAGGTGCTTGCGCGGGTGACACGCTGGGCGGCGGATCAGCCGCTGGTGCGCGCGATGGTGCTGGAAAGCTCGCGAGCGGTGGACGGCGCGGCGCTGGACGCCTTCTCGGACTATGATGTGCTGCTGGTGGTCGCGGATGTGCGCCCGTTCGCGGAGGATGATGGCTGGCTGGCGGGGATCGGCGTGCCGCTCGTGCGCTTCCGCGATGCGGAGCCGATCGAGGGATTCGAGACGCTGGCCCGCCTGGTGCTGTACGAGGACTCCATCAAAGTGGACTACATGGTGTGGCCGGCCGCGCTGCTGCGCCGCGTGGTCGAGACACAGCGGCTCCCCGATCTGCTGGACTGGGGCTATCGCGTGCTACTCGACAAGGACGATTTGACGGTGGGGCTGCCCATGCCCACGCGCCGCGCGCACATTCCCACGCGGCCGAGTGCGGCGGCATACCAGGCGCTCGTGGAGGAGTTCTGGTGGGAGACGACCTACGTCGCCAAGAATCTCTGGCGCGACGACCTCCCGCACGCGCGCTACTGCCTGGACGTGGTGATGAAGCACGATCTGCTGTTGCGCATGCTGGAATGGCGGATCGAGATCGAGCGCGACTGGTCGTGGAAGCCCGGCCCGGTGGGGAAAGGGCTGAAGCGGGAACTGCCGCCCGCGCTGTGGTCCGCGCTGGAGGTGACCTTCGTGGGGCCAGACATCGCGGAGAACTGGCGCGCGCTGTTCGCCACCACCGCGCTGTTCCGGCAGGCGGCCGTCGCGGTGGGTGCGGCACTGGGCTACGTCTACCCCGACGCGCTGGACCGTCGCGTCACCGCGTATCTGATGGCCGTGCGCGCCCGGCCGCGCTGAGGGGGTTACGAGGTACGTTCACCACAGAGGAAACGGAGGTGATGGAGGTTCACGGAGGAGGGAGATTATCACCGCGGAGGTCGCGGTTCAATCTCTCTCCTTCTCCTCTGTGTTCCTCCGTTTCCTCTGCGGTCGTTCTCTTTCGTCATCTCGCCGTGGAGCCGGCGCGGTTGGCGCGCAGCAGCGCCGCCAGCCCGATGCCCGCCGCCAGCAGCAGGACGATCATGCTGGGGATGAAGAAGAAGCCGACGCCTGAGATCGCTGGGAAGGTGATGCCGAAGACCGTCAGCGCGCAGGTCAGCAGGATCATGTAGGCGGTCAGGCGCGCGTCGGGCGCCTGGGCGCGGCCTTGCCACCAGGCGGCGGCGGCGCTGGCGGCGTACATGGCGAAGACGATGGAGAGGATGACGAGCAGGCGGCCGACTGTCTCGACGGCGTTCGCGCCGGTGAGGGGCTGGCAGACGACCTTCGCGCCACTGATGCCGTAGCACGCTTCTTTCTCGACCATGGTGGTGAACGTGAGGTAGACGCCGGCGATCACCGCCAGCCCCAGCGCGGCCAGCGCCGCGTATAGCTCGATACGCCCATAGTAGGGTTCTAAACGCTTCACGAGCGGATGCTCCTTGTCGTGCTGTTATGCTGTTGTGCTGTCGAGTCTTCCCAGGGTAGGATAGCGCGAAGATGCTGTGCGCGGCCAGCGGCCGTGCCGCTCAGGTCTATCATCATGAGAGGAAGATTACCCATGCGGCAGCGCCCCGACACGATCCACGCCGTCGCCCTCGACGACACAGCCGTCGCACGCCTCGCGCGCGAGCTGCGCGGCGAGCTGATCCGCTCCGGTGACGCCGGCTACGAGGGCGCGCGCCGTGTCTGGAACGGCATGATTGACCGGCGCCCCGCGCTGATCGCCCGCTGCGCGGCGCCGGATGACGTGATCGCCGCCGTCGCTTTCGCCCGCAAGAACGGGCTGCTCGTGGCCGTGCGCGGTGGCGGGCATAACGTCGCCGGCAACGCTACCTGCGACGGCGGCCTGGTGATTGACCTCGCGCCTATGCGCGACGTTAGCGTGGATGCGGAGCGGCGCACGGCCCGCGCCGAGGGCGGCGCGCGCTGGGGCGATCTCGACGCGGCGGCCGCGACGCATGGCCTCGCCACCACCGGCGGCGCCGTCTCCACCACCGGCATCGCCGGTCTCACGCTCGGCGGCGGCGTGGGCTGGCTCGCGCGCAAGCACGGCCTCACCTGCGATAACCTGCGCGCCGTCGAGATCGTCACCGCCGATGGGAGATTGCTCACGGCGAACGAGCGCGAGCATGCCGATCTGTTCTGGGCGGTGCGCGGCGGCGGCGGCAACTTCGGCGTCGTCACGTCCTTCGAGTACGAGCTGCACCCGCTCACGACGGTCCTTGGCGGCATGGTGCTTCACCCTATCGAGCGCGCGGGTGAGGCGCTGCGCTTCTTCCGCACGTTCGCCGCCAACGCGCCGGAGGAGCTATCAACACTGTTCTACTTCTTCGTCGCCGCGCCCGTCACCTTCCTGCCGCCGGAGCTCCATAATCGGCCGCTCGCCGGCCTCGCCGCCTGCTACGCGGGCGACCCCGCCGAGGGTGAGGAGGTAGTGCGCCCATTGCGCCGGTTCGGGCCGCCGCTGGTGGATGAGATTCGCCCGATGCCCTACACAGAGATGCAGCGGCTGATTGACGCCGGCTCGCCGCCCGGCCTGCGCAACTACTGGAAGGCCGGTTTTCTCAAAGGGCTGGACGATGAGGCCATCGCCGCCATCGCCGCGCATCTCGCCCGCGCCGGCACGCCCGGCCCGTTCTTAGAGGTCTTCCAGTTCAACGGCGCCGTCAACCGTATCGCGCCCGATGCCACCGCCTTCGCTCACCGCGCCGCGCAGTTCGACCTCACCATTGGCGCGAAGTGGACCGATCCCGCCGCCGACGCGCGCCAGATCGGCTGGGTGCGCGACTGTTACACGGCGCTGGAGCCGTTCACCAGCGGCGGCGTCTACGTCAACTACCTTGGCAATGAGGGCGAGGGGCGCGTGCGCGCGGCCTACGGCGCCAACTACGACCGGCTCGCCGCCGTCAAAGCCAGCTACGATCCGCGCAATCTCTTCCGGCTGAACCAGAACATCACGCCGGCGCTTCCTCACGGCCGTTCGTAGCGGACGCGGGCACCTGCGACATGTGCCGAACCAGCCGTGCGAGCAGCGCATGGAGCGCCTGGCGCTCGTGGGAGTTGAGCGGGGCGAACATGCGCTCGGCGAGATCGCGCTGCAGCGCATGGATCCGCTCCACATGCGCGCAGCCCTTCTCCGTCAGCTCCAGCAAAATGGCTCGCCGGTCGGTGGAATCACGCTTGCGCGCGAGCAGTCCTTCGCGCTCCAGTCCATCCACAATCGTCGTGATGTTGCGCGCCGTCACCCCCAGCGCCGCCGTGAGATCGCCCATGCGGATGCGCTCCTGCCCCGCCTCCATCGCATCCACCACGGCCGCCAGCAGGCGCGCGCGCGGCACGGAAAGCTCGCTCAACCCCGGCTCCGCCCGCGCGAAGCACAGATTGCCCCGCTGCTTGAACATGTGCGCGGCGCCGAGCAGCGCCTCGGCCAGCTCCACCGCGCCCGGCTCCTGACAGTCCTCCGGCCGTGTCCACGCGATCTTCTGCGCGGGCGACCGATTTGGATGCGGCGCGTGGGAATGGAGGGATGGATGAGGCGCGTGAGACCTTGACATCGCGCGCAATCTCCTGTATATATACATCATAGAAACGTTCATGATGTATCGTGCGGTATTGAGTCCGCTCACAAGAAGGATACCATATGGGAGCCAGACCCGCCATCCTCGCCGAGGGGCTTGAGAAGCGCTTCGGCCAGACGCACGCCCTGCGGGGCCTCGATCTCGCCGCCGACGAGGGTACGGTTCTCGGCGTGCTGGGGCCGAACGGCGCCGGCAAGACCACCGCCGTGCGCATCCTCACCACGCTGCTGCCGCCCGACGGCGGCCATGCCGAGGTCGCCGGGCTGGATGTCGTGCGCCAGGCCGATCAGCTGCGCACCCGCATCGGCCTCGCGGGGCAATACGCCGCCGTGGATGATCTGCTGACCGGGCGCGAGAATCTGGAGATGTTCGGCCGGCTCTACCACATCTCCGGAGCCGCCGCCCGCCGCCGCGCCGCCGAGCTGCTCGAGCGCTTTGACCTGACGGATGCGGCCGGCCGCGTCGTCAAGACCTACTCCGGCGGCATGCGCCGCCGTCTCGACCTGGCCGCCAGCCTGATCGTCGCGCCGCCGGTGCTCTTCCTGGATGAGCCGACGACCGGCCTCGATCCGCGCGGCCGCACCGGCATGTGGGACGTCATCTCCGGTCTGGTCGCCGACGGCACCACCGTCCTGCTGACCACACAGTACCTCGAAGAGGCCGACCTGCTCGCCAACCAGATCGTCGTGGTGGATCACGGCCAGGTGATCGCGCGCGGCACATCCGATGAATTGAAGGCACAGGTGGGCGGCGAGCGCCTGGAGATCAGCGTCGCTCGCGGCAGCGACCTCGACGCCGCCCTGCGCGCCCTCAGCCCCTACGCCTCCGGCGACCTGCGCGTGGATCACGAGCGCCGCCGCGTCGTCGTGCCCGTCATCAACGGCTCGCGCCTGCTGCCGTCCGCCGTCCGTGATCTGGACGCCGCCGGCCTCCAGTTGGACGATCTGGCGCTGCGCCGCCCGACGCTCGACGATGTCTTCCTGACACTCACCGGCCACGCGGCGGAAGAGACACCGGCCGCCGAACCCGCGCCCGACGGGCGCCGCGGCCCGATCAACGAAAGAGTCTCCGCATGAGCTCCATCACCGCCCCCGCTGCCCCGACCAGCGCCAATCTCCAGCCCCGGCGTCACAGCGGGCTCTACTGGGCGCTCGCCGATGCCTGGGTTCTCGCCAAGCGCCGCCTCACGCAGATTCCGCGCATCCCCGACGAGCTGATCTTCGCCACCATTCAGCCGATCATGTTCGTCGTGCTCTTTCGCTACGTCTTCGGCGGCGCGATCAACCTGGGTGGCGCGA
Organism: Ktedonobacterales bacterium; assembly: GCA_025935195.1. Classification (GTDB taxonomy): domain Bacteria; phylum Chloroflexota; class Ktedonobacteria; order Ktedonobacterales; family JADMIN01; genus JAICVS01. The sequence goes on along the minus strand of JAICVS010000070.1, from coordinate 362 downwards.
CGGCCGCCGTTGGCGGCAACTACGCCAACTTCCTGATGGCGGGCATCTTCGTGCAGACGGTGATCTTCGGCGCCACCACCACCGGCGTCGGCCTGGCGCAAGACCTGGAGAAAGGGCTGGTGGACCGCTTCCGCTCGCTGCCGATGGCGAAGTCCGCCGTGCTGACCGGCCGCACCATCGCCGATCTGGTGCGCAACCTTTTCGTCGTGCTCGTGATGCTTGTCGTGGGGCTGGCCGTCGGCTTCCGCCCATCTGGCTCGCCTCTCGCCTGGCTGCTGGCGATTGGGCTGATGCTGCTCGTCAGCTTCGCCTTCTCGTGGATCTCCGCGACCATCGGGCTGATCGTGCATAGCGTCGAGGCG
>JAICVS010000078.1 GCA_025935195.1 Ktedonobacterales bacterium | reverse complement strand
CGCCGTGGGGGTCCGGTACGACATCGTGCCGGGCCGCTGTGGATACGTCTGTCGGGCATCCCTCCTTATCGCACTGCCCCGGCGACATGGTCCGGGGGCGGAACCACCAGCGTCACGCTCACCAGGGCGCGGGCATCTCCACGGCGAAGAGCGCTTCGAGGGCGATGCCCATCGCTTCGGTGGTCACCCAGTCCTCCAGTTGGCCGCCATGCAGCGTGAGAATCTGCCAGGTGGCGCTCTCCTCGAAGACATAGCCATGGCCGGCGGGGTAATACGCCTTGCCGAGCGTCACCTGCTCCATCAGCGTCTGCATCTGCCGGTAGCGGTCGTTGGTGAGCGTGTTGGCGACGCGGAAGGCTTCGAGCATCTGCAACTGACGGCCGCTCTCCTTCTTGCCCTGGTTGGCCTTCGGCACGCCGGGCGCGTGGCTCGTCGCGCCGGGGAAGATGACCTGGCTGTAATAGCCGAGGTTGCGCGCGTCCCAGAGGCCGAGCGTGTTGCTCTGGGCCGTCAGCGGATCGAGCAGGTCCGTCGCGCGCGTGAGATAGTGGGGGTCGTGCGTTACCTGCGCGGTGTGCAGCAGCGAGAGGATGATCTGCGCGATGGCGCCGGCGCGCACCTGGCCGCCCTGGATCGTCGTGTGCTCGAACTTACCGACCTCGATGGTCTCGTTCGGGTTCGCCGTTCCGTCGGGCAGCAGCACGTTGCTCATCTGCGACAGAAAGGTGTGGTAGGCGGCGACGTAGGCGTGATCGTAGACGAACTGGACGGCGCGCTGGCCCGCGCTCGTCCAATCCGGCTGCCCATACACCGTGCCCGCCTGGATCAGCGCGCAGCCCACCTCCAGCGCCAGGTCCACGCGATAGTAGCCGCTGGTCTGGTCGGAGCTAGTCTTATAGACGGCGCCGATGCCCGGCTTGACGAGCGCGGTGGCGAAATAATCGGCGAGCTGGCGCGCGGCCTCGCGGTAGAAGCTGTCGCCGGAGAGCCGGTAGAGGTCACTGAATTCGTCGTAGAGCCAGCCGCGGTCGTCGTGGGCGGGGCTGAACTCCACCTTGACGATGGCGGTGTAGCGGCTGATCTCGCTGGCGAAGCGCGTGTCGCCGGGGTGCAGGTGCGCGTACTGCCACAGGTTGTGCAGGTAGCGCAGATCGGTCAGGCGGTCGTGGCGCAGGGAAGTGCCGTCACTGGTATCGTCCGGCTCGCCGCTGCCGTTGAGGTTGGTCTGGAGCGGCTGGGTGCCGTAGCGCCAGTTGATCCACAGGCCGCCGAGGCCGTTGTTGAGGGTCGGATCGGCATCGAAGCCGTTGGCCTGGATGTTGGTCAGCACGGCGAGAATCACCGCATCGGCGGCTGTGTCTACGGCGGGAGCGGGGGCGGGAGTACCCGCCCCGGCGATGGGGGCCGTCCGCCTCACTGGCGCGGAGGATGCGCCCGCGCAGCCGGAGGCGAGCGGCACGACCACGGCAAGCGTGACGAGGAGCGCGGCCAGCCGCGCATGCCACGCGCGCGCGCCAGGGCTCTGTCCGCCGCTGGTGTGCTTGCGCAATGCTAGATGTTCCATACCGGCAACCGACCTCGTTCTTCACGTGCGGCCGCTAGGCGGACCGCAGGTAGACGAGGGTATCCGCGCCCTCGAAGAGCAGTTGGAAGTTCCCCGCCAGCGGAAAGTTGTCGGTTCGGCCGCAGCACTGGTAGGACGGCACCGACAACAGCCAGATGCGGTGATAGGTCGCCAGCACCGTATCAAGGTCGTGTCCGTTGAGCAGCACGGTCGAGCCGGTCGGCGTATCCACGATGTGGCCGTTCTGCTCGAAGAGGTAGAGCGCCTTGCTCTGGTAGAGCAGGAAGCTCGGCCGCTCGGCGTAGAACGCGCCGTCAATCGCCGGCGAGATGGTGATGAGGATGTCGCCCGGCTGCCAATGCGCGCGGATGTAGTCGCCGGCGCGCTGGTAGTCGGGGTAGCGGTGGTGGGCGGCGATGCCGAAGGTGCGGCTGGTCGCCAGGCCGAAGTTCGCCATCGAGGGTGTCTGCGCGGCCAGCACGGTCAGCGTGAGCAACAGCGCGAACGCGGCCACGACGGCACGCCCGCCGGCGGCGCCGAGGCGGCGACGGGCCAGGAACCAGACACGGTCGAACATCCAGTTCATCGCCGCCGCCGCCAGGAAGGCGAACACGGGCAGCAGCGGGTAGATGTAGCGGTCTGAGGTAAGCGTGAACGTGAAGGCGAGCATGATCAGCGGCAGGCTCAGGAAGAGGCTGAGGTAGCGCAGCGTGCGGTTGCTGGAGAAGAGCGCGCCCAGCGCGGCCAGCACGGCGAACGTGCTGGTGATGCCCAGCTCGGCCAGCGTACCGTGGCTGAGCGAGCGCGAGTCGAAGAGCAGCCGCAGATAGAAGTCGAGGTTCTCCGGGCTGAACGCGATCAGGGGTTGCTGCGTCGAGTCGGTGCCAAGCACCGGCGGATGGGTGGCCTTGGTCAGATAGAGCTGGAAGAGGATGGCGGCGATGGCGCCGCAGCCAGCGAGCCACCAGTGCGCGTTGCGCACCCAGGTGAGGCGCTGCGTCACCAGGAAGTAGACGACGACGGCTGGCAGCAAGATGAAGGTCTCTTCGTGGCTGAGATACATCACCACCACGGCCAGCATGCTCAGGTAGATGTAACGCACGCGCGCGCCCGGCTGCACGGCGCGATAGAAGAGGTAGACGAAGATCAGCGCCGTCAGCTCCGCCTGCTGGTACATGCGCGCCTCGCGGCCCCAGCGCAGCGCCATCGGCGACGCGACGACCAGCAGCATCGCCAGCAGCCCCACCCGCTTGCCCAGGAAATAGCGCCCGATCCAGTAGGTGAGCGCCAGGCTCAGCAGATACTCGACGACGCTGAGCGCGCGGGTGGCGATGGGACCGGTGCCGAAGAGGGCGATCGGCCCGGCCAGCATGTAGGAGAACAGCTCGGCTTTCTCGTAGATGTAGCCGGAGAGCATGCGCGGGACGCCGCCGTGCAGCACGCCCATCGCCGCGTAGACGCTGGTGACTTCATCCTGCCAGTAGACTTCGTACGCCAGGTTGTAGGTGACCATGTACGCGCCCACCAGCAGCATTGCCACCACGGCCGCGGCGGTGGCGGCGGCCTGCCAGCTCAGGCGCGCACGCAGTCGCGCGGGCAGGGCGCTAGCGAGCCAGCGGGGCAGCGCTGGCGCGGGGGCGGGCGAGAGATGACGCAGATGGCGGGCGAGCGCGCGGCGTACCGGCACGATGGCGTCGGCGAGGCGGGCCGACGCCAGCATCAGCGCCAGCGCGGCCAGCGCCGTGCCGGCCACGATCGCCAGCCAGAGGCGCGTGAAGGGGAACGGGCGCGGGATCAGCGGCTCCAGATTCAGGACGAAGAGCAGCAGCATGAGGGCGAGCGCTGGCAGCAGCGCCAGCGCGACGCGATCCAGCGCCGGAACCAGGCGCGCGCGCATCCCGAAGCCGCGACGTACCACCAATTGCGCGCCCACGGCGGCGATCAGGCCCGCCAGCAGCAGCAGCGTGGTCACGAGCAGCACACGCGCCGCCGCGCCGCCGGGGATGCTCACTCGGTTCGTCGCCGGCACCAGCGAGGGCTGCACGGCGAAGTGTTTGGCGGCCGGCAGGAACATCACCGCGCTCGTGGGGATGGCGAAGCTCCAGCGTGCGGCGGCGTCGCCACCGTTCATCCAGCCTGGCGCGGCGGTGGCGGAGCCGAGCCAGGAGCCGTCGCCGGCGAAGCGGCTGGTCGTGCCGTCGCAGGAGGTGACGAGCAGATCGAGCAGTGCCGCGGCCGGGCGGGTGCGCGGCGCTCCCGTCTTCAGGTCGGTGCCGACGGTGGAGACATGCACCCCGAGATCGTTCGCGCCCGCGTGCAGGTACGGCGAGACCTCGTAGAGGCTGGCCGTCAGAATGATGGCCGAAGGCAGCGTATGCCCGTTCTGATCCACCCGGATTCTGTCCGGCTGATCGGCCAGCCGCTCGCCGTTGACGTAGATCTGCGCGTCGCCGGATGACGCCACGCGCAGCCAGGCGTCACAGACAGCGGGCAGGCGTAGCGAGCGGAAGAAGAAAGCATCCTCGCCCGGCCCGGCGGCCAGCCAGGCGGTTGGCAGCGGCGTCTCGACAGCGGCCGGGCTGACATGCAGCACGCCATCCGCCGGCAGGCTGCCCGTCACATCGGCGGCGGATTGCCAGACGCCGTCCGCGAACGACGAGCGGCTCCACTTCGGATGCTGGGTGATGCTGCACGGCGCGTCCACTAGTTGCGGATCATCGGTCGCCACCCACGACGTATCCGAGGGGAAGGTTTGCGCCTGGTCGCCGTAGCTGACGCCGAAGACCGCACGAGCGATGGGAGCGCCTTCGTCGAAGTTCACGGCGCAGAGCGCGATGGTGTTGGGGCCGCTTTGGAGCAAGGCGGTGACATCGTAGGTGTAGGCGAGGGTGGTCGCGCCGCTCATGAAATCGTCGCGCGACTTATCTACGAGCTGGCCGTTGGCGTAGAGCGTGAAGGCCTGCGATGCCTGCACTGTCACGAAGGCGCCGGTCGGCGGAACGGGCAGCGCGACGGTCTTGCGGTAATAGGCGACGGGGCGGTCGGCATGCTGGGCCGTGATCCAGCGCGCGCCGTGCCAGCTTGGTTGGTAGTCGCGCACCTGCGGCACGAGCACCGTCTGGTAGGCGAACACATTGAAGGTCGCGAAGGCGAGCGCCAGCACCAACCAGCTCAGCGGGTGGACATGGCGAGCCAGCGCGGCGGCGCGGCGCCAGAGCGCCGGTCGCGGGCGGGCCGGGGCCGTCCTGGCCGTCTCGACCGTTCTAGTGGAAACCGGACGCGGCTTCTCGAGCGGTGGTATTGTTGTACCCATAATCCAGCTTGATCGCGGCGCGCAGCAGCGCCCGCTCTTCCGTATAATCGCCTCGTCCGCCGGCGCAGAACGCCAGATAGGTGAGGCCGGCCGATTGCAGGTCGCTGTCATCCGAGAGCCGCGGCAGCGCCCGGAAGTCTAGCTCCGCCTGCTCGTAGGAGTGCATGGCGACGAGCAGCCGCCCGCGCAGATAATGCGCGTAGGGATTGCCCGGCTGCAGGGCCAGAAGCTGGTCCGCCCAGACGAGCGGCTGCTGAAAGGGTTCGAGCGCCGTCTCTGGGCGCTGCTGTGCCGTTTCCGGGTCGGTCGGCAGCGCGGCGGAGCGCAGGCCACGTTCGAGGGTCTGCTCGGCGGTCAGCGCTTGGTCCGCGATGACCAGGGCATCGCGCGGGAACCGCTGGCGCAGCAATTCATCTTCCTGCCAGGCCAGCGCGAGCGCGCCCGCCGTGCGGTACTGCTGGGCGAGATAGAGGTCCACGTCGCGATCCGCCGGGCGATGCAGCAGGTACAACGCCTGCCCGCGCTCGCGGTGGAAGCCGGGCGTCTGGTCGAGCGCCGTATCAAGGGCGCGGGCGCGCTCGAAGTCGTCCAGCGCCGTTTGATACTCCCCAGTGGCGATGGCCTGGCGTCCCGCGCGCTCGAAGAGCAGCCCGGCAGGCGCGCGCCCCAGCACGATCAGCGCGACCAACGCGCCGCCGCCAAGGGCGATCCACACCAGCGGGCGCCGGTGGGCATGCCATAGAACGTGCCGTTGCGCGCGCCGGTGTGCGCGCCCCCGCCTCGCCGCCGCCCGTTGGGCGCGCTGGCTCACGTACGCTCCATAGCCGCATAGCAACCCAGCGCACACGCAGAGCAGCGGCCCGACGCCGGCAAGCTGCACCAGCAGCGCGAGGCGATCCCCCAGGCTGGCGGCTTCGACCTGAAAGGGCCGCATCGTCAGGTGTTGCGGCGGCAGCGCGTACCCCAGGTGGGCGCGGATCAGCAGGGCGATGCGCTCTTGCTCGGCAAGCTGCGCCATCCGCGCCAGATCCACACAGAGGAGCTGGTAGACGAACAGCGCGGCGCTCCCCACGGCCGACAGCCCTAGCGCGACAAACGTGCGCGTGCGCAACGGGTGCGGGGGCGACGACACGTATCGGCCGATGGGCGTCTGGCGCCAGTCGAGGGCGAGCAGCGCGCGCCCCCAGAAGACGGCGGCGGCGGCCATCGCGAGCGTGCCATAGTTGACGGCGCCGATGCGCGGCCCCCAGCCGAGATCGAGGGGCAGCGCCAGGCCGCCCCACGACCGAATGAGTGGCAGGTTCAGCCAGGGAGCCAGGCCCGCCAGCGCCAGGGCACATCCCGCCAGCGACAGCCAGAGCGTCCCCGCCGTTCGCGCGCCGCCGCCCCAGCGATCCAGCGTGACACGCAGGCGCGCGAGACGTGGCATGATGCGCGGCCGGTCCGCCGCCACCGCTGCTAGCAGTGTTCCCACTCGCTCGCTCTCCTCGTTCTGATCACGCCATGACCGATCAGGCGCCGGGCTTACCCCGGCATTCATGCCAGGAAGCTGCTAGGCCGGACTTACCGGAGCGCCGGCAAACGACGATGATCTCATGGCAGCACCTTCGTCACGCGCACCGGCTCGTCATCGTCGAGCTGATACTGCCCGACGAGGATCACCTGATCGCCGGGATTCAACCCGCTGGCGATGCCGAAGCGGTCGCCGTCGCGCAGGCCGACCACCACGTGGCGGATGTGGGCACGGCCGCCGGCATAGACGAACACAATCGAATCCGATTGTGGATTGATCACCGCCAGCTCCGGGACGGCCGGCATCGCCTGTGTGCTGGCGACGCGCGCATAGACGCTCTCGCCGAGGAAGAGCGCGCCATGCGGATTAGGCACTGTGATCCACGCCTCGAAGCTGGAGCTGCCCTTGTCACGCAGCTGCGTGTTGATCGTCAGCACCGTGCCGGTGAAGCGCTGGCCCGACGTGGCCGCCGGATCGATCTCGACCGGCGCCCCGATGCGTATCTGCGCCGCCTGGGTCAGCGGGAACTGCGCGCGCACGATCACCGTGCTGGCGTCGGCCAGCGAGAGCAGCGTGTTGTTGGCGCGGAAGATCGTGCCGGGGTTAACGTTGAGGTCGGTGATCGTCCCCGCGAAGGGCGCGACGACCGATCCCTGATTGAACGACGGCGAGGCCAGCAGGGCGTTGAGGCGGTTGTACTGGCTCTCGGCAACCTGCGCTTGCTGCTGCGCCGCCGCGATCTCGGTAGCCGTCGCCCCACCCTGGAGCAAGCGGTTGACGAAGGTTTGCGCGATCTGCCACTGCGCGCGCGCCTGATCACGCTGGAGCGAGAGGCTCGCCGCGTCGAGCGTGAGCAGCGATTGCCCAGCCGCGACGCGCTGGCCCACCTGCACGTTGACGGTGATCACCTGCGAGCTGATTGGATAGGCGATGTCGAGCTGGCGGATGGGATAGGTCAGCCCGCCGCCGCCAATCGAGCTGGTAAGCTGTTGCGTGGTGACGGTGTAGAGCTGCACCTTCGGCGTCGTCTTCAGCAGCCGCTGCGCCCCTAGCGTGCCGACCATCACCACCAGCAGCAGCGCGGGCAGGATCACGCCGCGCTGGGGCATCTGGCGCCAGCGGCGCGGCGGGCGACCACGCGGCGGCTCCCCGCCCGCTTCCTCATCCTCAGGCGGCGGCGTCACGGGAACGATGCGCGTCAGCACGTCTAGGGCGCCCGCGCCGGAGCCGGGAGTGTGACCGTTCTGTTGATTGGCCGCCGGCGCGGGTTCTGTCGCCGTCTCCAGGGCGTGTGTACCAGCGGGCGCGGCAACGGCGGGCGCGGCAACGGCGGGCGCGGCAACGGCGGGCGCGGTGGCGACGACCGGCCCCGGCTGTTTCCGGCCTATGGCAGCAGCGGCCAGCCGCCGGTTGAAGGCCACCAGCACGCCCGCGCCGACAAGTGCGAAGATCGCCATTTGCAACTCCATCGCCGATGAGAGCGAAAGCGCCCGCGCGGCCGGCTCGTGCGCGACGGCAAAGACCAACGCGAAGCTCGCGCCGCGCACGCCGTAGCCGTTGAGCGAGATCGGCAGCAGCGTGGCGAGCGAGGTCAGCGGGATGGCGAACCAGTAGAACCAGAACGGCGCTTGCAGGTGCAGCGCGCGGCCGTACACGTAGAAGTTGAGATTGCTCGCCAGGTAGAAGACGAGGCTCACCAGCGTCGCGGCCAGCAGCGCGCGGCGCTGCTGGCGATACTCCGCGATGGCGTCCGTCACATCCAGCAGCTTGCGCCCAATCTTGAAGCGGCTGATACGCACGCCCACCAGCCGGCGGATGAGCGTGGGGCTGTAGAGCAACACATAGAGGCAGGCACCGAAGACGGCCCCGGCGGTCAGCAGGATCACCGCCAGCGTCCAGCCCAGCCCCGGCACCACCAGCGCCGCCACCACCACCGTCGGGATCGCCGTGAGAAAGAGCGCCAGCAGGCCGATCACGCGGCTCATCAGCGTGGCGCTGGCCGCGCCCACCCCGCGCCCCGAGAAGCGCCCGACGTAGGCGGCCCTGGCGACATCGCCGCCGATGCTGGATGGCAAGAACTGGTTGAAGGTGTGGCCGAGGAAGTACACGCCCGTCACGGTCGGCAGGCCGAGCGCGATCCGCTCGCGCCGCAGCAATATCTGCCAGACCTGCGCGCTCAACACGATGGTGACGACGCCGATGCCCAGGCCCAAGAGCGCCAGCGGCACATCCATGGTCGCCAGCACGGCGATGAACTTGTGGACCTTTGCCTTGCTCAACACCAGCGCCAGCAGCAGCAGACTAATGGTTATGCGCAGCCCCAGCGAGAGGCACTGTCGCGCGCGCGCGCTCAACCGCCCATACCGGCGTGTCGCCGGGCGCGTGACCGTCTGGGCCACCCCGGCGATCCAGGCTACCAGGGCGGTGCCGGATGGGATGCCGCGCCAGCGCACGGCGGGCCGCGTCGCCGCCTCATCGCTCGGCGCCCGTGGGGGTTGTCGCGTCTGAGCGTTCGCCGCTGACATCGGCGCCAGCTCCTTTCTATCAGCCTATCTATCAGCCTACTGGCCGCCGCCGGGCGCTACCGCGCTCGCGTCAATGGCTGCCAGCGGCAGCACGACGCCGGGCTGCGTCCCCATCGCGTGCGCGAGCGCATAGTCAGCCTCGCGCGCGTCATCGAGCCGGTCGGCCAATGCGGGAGCGGAACGGCCATAGAGCGTTTCGAGGTAGGCCAGCTCGCGCTCCAGCCCTTCACGCAGCGAAACGGCCGGCATGTAGCCGAGCAGGCGGCGGGCTAGCGAGATGTCGGCGTAGGTGTGGCGCGCATCGCCGGGCGCCGCCTCGCGGTAGTCCAGCACCGCTTTGCGACCGCTCAGCTCCTCCAGCAGCGCGATCACATCGCGCAGTGAGACGCGCGACCCACCGGCGATGTTGAAGGCCCGCCCCTCGACATCCTCTGCCGTGGCGGCACAGATGTTAGCCTCGACGATGTCGCTGACGTACGTGAAGTCGCGCGTCTGCCGTCCGTCGCCGTGGATCGCCAGCGGCTGGCCTTCTAACAGCGCCTTGCCGAAGCAGTGGAAGGCCATGTCGGGGCGGTGGCGCGGCCCGTAGACGGTGAAGTAGCGCAGCGAGACGGTCGGCACGCGATAGCTGCGCCAGTAGAGCGTACAGAGATGCTCGGCGGCCAGCTTGGTGACGCCGTAGGGCGAGACGGGCTGGGGCAGCGTATCTTCAGTGACAGGCAGCGCCGGCGTGTCGCCGTAGACCGACGAGGACGAGGCGTAGACGAAGCGGCGCAGGCGCGGCGCGCGCACCGCCGCCTCCAGCAAGCGTTGCGTGGCGGCGATGTTGCGGGCCATGTAGACCGTGAAGCTCTTGCCCCAACTGCCGCGTACCCCTGCCTGCGCCGCCTGGTGAAAGATCCACTCCGCCTCCGCGACGAGGGGCGAGAGGTCCAGCGCACTCAGGTCGGCCTCGATGAGCTGGAAGCGCGGCGACCGCAGCAGCGCGCGCAGGTTCGCCTCTTTCAGCGCGCGCGGGTAGTAGTCAATGAAGGCGTCAACGCCGATCACCTCATGCCCATCGGCGATCAGCCGTTCCGTCAGGTGCGAGCCGATGAAACCGGCCGCGCCCGTCACCAGACACCGCATAGTAGCTCCTTAACCTTCCACAATCATCAACCCGCGATACGCGCCTTGCCCGCCATCTGCCCATCGGCGCCGCGCCACTCGCTGGGGATGTGCCCGTTATGCCCGTTATGCCCGTTGTGTTGGGCCTGGGCCGGTACAGGCGTGGGGGTGGCCGAGGTTGTGGCGGCAGCCGCCGTAGATACTGGCACGGGCGCCGGCTGGGGCACGCTCACCGTCTCACCTGTCGTGCCGTCTATCGTGCTGGCGGCGGGCGTGGTAGTCAGCGAGCGGACAAGGTACGTCGTCTTGCCCTGGGATTCGTGGTACGTGCGCATGATCAGCTCGGCCAACAGCCCCATCAGGATGATCTGCACCGCCAGCACCAGGCAGATCGCCCCCAGCAGCGTCAGCGGATTGTTGTGCATGCGCACGTACGGCGGCGTCAGCGCCTGGAAGCCCGCGACCGCCTCGCAGCCAATGCTGACTAGCCCCAGCAGCATGCCGATGAAGCCGAACACGTAGTGCGGCTTGGTAGAGTAGGTTCCCAGGAACTTCACCGTCGTCAGGTCCAGCAGCACGCGCAGGATGCGCGTCAGCCCATACTTCGATTTGCCGAAGCGCCGCGCGCGGTGATGCACGGGAATCTCGGTGATGCGCGCGCCGTTCCACGAGGCGTAGGCGGGGATGAAGCGGTGCATCTCGCCGTAGAGCCGCACCGAGGCGAGCACCTCGCGCCGGTACGCTTTCAGCGTGCAGCCATAGTCGTGCAGGTGAACGCCGGTAACGCGCGAGATCAGCGCGTTGGCCGCCTTCGACGGCAGCGTGCGCGTGATGAAAGCATCCTGCCGGTCCGCGCGCCAGCCGCTCACGACATCGTAGCCCTCGTCGAGCACGTCCAGCAGCCGCCCGATGTCAGCCGGATCATTTTGCAGATCGGCGTCCATCAGCACGATAATCTCGCCCTGGCTGTGGTCAATGCCTGCCGAGAGCGCAGCGGTCTGGCCGTAGTTGCGGCGCAGGCGGATCACCGTGACCGTCGGATCGCCTTCGGCCAGCACGCGCAGGCGCGGCGCGCTCGCGTCGCTGCTGCCGTCGTCCACATAGATGATCTCGTACGGGCGCTCCAGCGCATCCAGGGCGCGCTTGAGCTCATCGTGTAACAGCCCGACATTCTCCTCCTCGTTGTAGAGAGGCAAAATGACCGACACCTCCGGCGATGGCATGAAGGGCCTCCACTCTAGTGGACATCGCGGATGGGACAATCGCGTCGCTATGTCAGCGAGATCGGCGACGGCTGCGCGGCCGCCGCCGGTTGCGGCTGGGCCGGGAGCGGGTGGAGCGCGGTCTGCGCCCACAACTGGAACATCAACAACTGCCAGAGCTTGTGGGCGTGGTCGCGCACACCCTCTAGGTGCTCGTGGATGAGCGTCTGCACCACCGCCGGCTGGAAGATGCCCTGTGCGCGCAGCCGGTCCGACGCCAGCGCCTCCAGCAACAGGCCTTTCAGCTCGCCGCGCAGCCAATTGCGATACGGGATGTTGAAGCCGAGCTTCGGCCGGTGCAGCACCGCTTCGGGTAGCAGGTCACGCATCGCGCGCCGCAGTAGATACTTGGTCGAGAATCCGCGCAGTCGCAGCGCCGGCGGCAGACGCGCGGCGAACTCCGCCAGCGTGTAGTCGAGGAATGGGCCGCGCGTCTCCAGCGAGACGGCCATGCTCATGCGGTCCACCTTGAAGAGAATGTCATCGGGCAGGTAGCGTTTGATGTCGGCGTACTGCTGCTGATCGAGCGCGCGTGGGCTGCCGCTGGCCGCCAGCAGCGCCACCATCTCGCGCTCGAAACCGCCGCCCGCGCCGGCGGCGCCCTCCGGCGGCGCCGCCGGCTCCGCCAGCAGCCGCGCCAGCTCATCCGCACGCCAGAAGACCTGCCAGCGCGCGTGTTGCAGCGCCGCTGGCTGGCCCAGTCCTTCGAGCAGCCGCCGGCTGATGTCGCGCAGATCTTTCTTGTGCGGCGACGGCGCGATGCGCGCGGCCAGCCCGGCCAGGCCATGCCGCGCCTCCGCCGGCAGCCAGTCGGCCGCCAGCGCGGCGAAGCGCGCCGCGCGATACCAGTCGTAGCCGGCGAACAGCTCGTCGCCGCCGTCACCTGAGAGCGCCACCGTCACATGGCGCCGCGCCGAGCGCGACACGAGATACGTCGGCAGCGCCGAGGCATCGGCCAGCGGCTCATCCAGACTCGCCGCCACCGTCCGCACCAGCTCGCGCACGTCCGGCCGCAGCGCCTCCATGTGATGCTCGGTGGCGAAGTGGCGCGCGACCAACTGCGCATAGTCGCTCTCGTCGAAGCTCTGCTCCTCGAAGCCAATGCTGAACGTGCGCACGGGGTCGGCGCTCAGTCCGGCCATCAGCGCCACCACGCTGCTGGAGTCAATACCGCCGCTCAGGAACGCGCCCAGTGGCACATCGCTGATCAGGCGTCGCGCCACCGCCGCCGTCAACAGCTCGCGCAGCTCCTCGGCATACTCGTCCACCGAGCGCCGTGGGCCGCCCTCCTCCATGAAGGCGAGTTCCCAATACCGCTCTGGCTGCCAGTCATCCGTGCGCAGACCTCGGTGCGCGCCGTCCAGGCGGATGGTCAGGCTGTGGCCGGCGGAAAGCTTGCGAATGCCGGCGAAGATACTTTCCGGCGCCGGCACATACTCACATGCCAGGTACGAGCGCAGCGCATGCTGGCTCAACCGGCGCGGCACGAACGGCAGCGCCAGCAGCGACCTCAGCTCGGAGCCAAACGCGAAGCGCGCGCCGTCGCTCCAGTAGTACAGCGGCTTCACACCCAGGCGGTCGCGCGCCAGGAAGACGCGGCGCCGGCGCCGGTCGCAGATCGCGAAGGCGAACATGCCGTTGAGGCGGCGCACGCAGTCCGTGCCCCACTCCTCATAGGCGTGCAGAATCACCTCGCTGTCGCTGTGCGAGCGGAACATGTGGCCGCGCCGCTCCAGCAGCGGCACCAGCTCGCGGAAGTTGTAGATCTCGCCGTTGAAGATCAGCCAGACCGTACCGTCCTCGTTCGCCATTGGCTGCCGCCCCATCGGCGTCAGATCGAGGATCGCCAGCCGGCAGAAGCCCAGGCTCGCCCCTGGCACGCACAGATAGCCCTCATCGTCGGGGCCGCGATGCCGCTGCGCCGCGACCATCGCGCGTGGGAGAGATTCGGCGGTTTGCTCGCCGCCGAGATGCAAGACACCGCAAATACCGCACATGACAGCCCCCACCGGTGAGATGTGTTGGATGGTCGGGATGGTCGCCGCGGACGATGACCACCGGCTCGCGCTGATCCGCCGGCGTTCAGCGCCGCATGGCAAACGCCGGTTGTGGCCGCACCTGCCGGTAGACGCTCTCGGTCCGTGAGAGGAAGGTCGTGTAGCTGTACCGCTCATCGGCGAGCGTCTGGGCGTTCCGTGCCAGTTGCTCGCGCAGCCCCGCTCCGGCCAGCAGCCGCAGCGCGCCGCCGGCCAGCCCCGCGCTCGTCGGCGCGACCAGCTCGGCCACATCCGGCGAGAGCACCTGCGTGTGCGAGCGGATCGCGGTTGCCAGGATGGGCTTGCCAGCGTGGAGATACGAGTAGATCTTGAGCGGGGTGTTGGTCCCCTGACTGCGCGGGCTGAGCAACACATCCGCCAGCGCCAGGAAGAGCGGCATCTCACCCGGCGGCCGCTGCCCCGGCAGCCGCAATGCCCGCTCCACACCCAGTCGTCGCCCCAGCTCGGCCAGCCGCCGCGCCTGTTCCGGCCGCCCGCCGGCCAGCACGTACACCGCGCTGGGGAACCGCTCCAGCACCGCCGGCATGCTCTCGACGACCAACTCCAGCCCCTGATACGACTCGAACGTGCCTGTGTAGACGAAGATCGGTCCCGCGCCCTCCGTCCCCTGCTCCACCACATCCAGCGCCAGTTCGCGGCGCAGCTCGGCCAGCCGGCGGTCCAGCTCGCCACTCGCGGGCGCGCGTTCCGTCTCCTCGGCCTCTTCGCCGGCAACCGCCGTGTTCTCGATCAGCACCACCGGCTTGCCCGGCGCCAGCGCGGCGACCGTGTCGCGCAGCTCCGGGCAGATCACGATCACGATCCGCGCGCTGCGCAGCATGATCCGCTCGACCGTGCGCGCCAGCACCGCCAGCAGGGCACCGCCGGGTACACGGAAGTTCGTCATCTGCTCGGCGAGGTCTGAGTGCATGTCATGCACGTGCGGCAGGCCGAAGACGCGGCTGAAGATCGCCCCGAACAGCCCCGCCTCCTCGTGCGTGTGGATGCAGTCGTAGCGCCGCCGCGCCAGCAAGCCCGCCGCACGTGCGAACAGCAGCGCGTCCAGCGGCAGCTTGGCGAGCGACGGCCCGATCTTCACGCGCCGGATGAACGGCACCCACCAGACGCGGTACACATGCACGTTCGGCAGCGTCACGGACGCGCCCTGAGGATAGGTGACGAGATCGATCTCGTGCCCCAGCCGGCTGAGCGCCCGCGCGCGATGGTACACGCTAAATGGCGTGCCGCGCGGCTCGAGAAACGGCTCTGGGGCCAGCATCAGAATGCGCAACGCCGATTCCTCCCCTTCTCGCGGATACGTGCCCGGACGAAGCGCCCATCACAACTCGTATCGGTAAGGGTACTGGCCGTCGCGCCAGCCAACAACCTAAGATTTAACGCCTTTTGGACGCGGATCATGTGTACATTCACGGTAGCAGGGCGAAAAGTGAGTAGCATCGCGCGTTATCAAATACTGGTAGGCCGCGCGCCATGACACAAACGCGCTGGATACGCGGAAACAGACACGCCACACGCCACACGACAGAGGCGCGGAGGCGATGCGATCAGTCGAGCGAGAGATTGGCGAGCGAGCCGATGGTGGCGGTGGCGCCCATCCCCAAAGACTGCACCACCAGGTGCGGCGCGTCTGTGGCGGTGCTCACGATCGTCGGCGAGAACTGGCTCACCAGGCGGTGCAGCAGCAAGGCGCTCTCGTGGGCGACCTGCTCAGTCGCGGCGGCCACCACGATCACCCGCGGCCGCAGGCTTTGCAGAATGCTCAAGTAGTTCTGATCGTGCCACAGCACCAGGCGCAGGGGCAGCGAGTCCCCCAGCAGGCGCCGCAGGGCCGCTTCCTCGATGTCCATGTCCGTCATCACGACACAGACGCGCTCGCCGTACGTGCGTGTAGTCTGCCGCATACAGAGCACCCCGACGCGAATTGCGCAGCCAGGTATAGTGCGGAATCGACGATGTTGTCACGAGGTGGCTGGGACACGATGGGGCGCGGTACGATGCGCGCGGGCCAATCCATCCACAAAGGAACGGCCTCGACCACCTCCGTCCGTGGCCGCGCCCCGTTGCCGCGGGCGCATGGTCGCCGGCAACGCGATGTCGCGATCACGGTCCCTCCCTCGCCCGCTCGCGCCCACGCGGGCGCTCACTGGCGCTCACCGGCCACCTCTCACGCGCCTGGGGAATGGGCCACCCTGAGCGTAGCCGACACGAACGACAAACTCAATATCAATTCCGCGCATTTGCGGGGTGCAGTTTTTAGGTAGGGTACGGCGACCCACTCCCGCTATCTATCCCCTGTCCTCTCCCCCTCAGCGCGCGCGGCCTCCGCCGTTATGAGCGCTCGCCCGCCATTGCTCATGGCCTCGCGATGCGCGGTCAATGGGATGATCACCGACGGCGCCTCCGCGACCGCGATCGCCTGTGTACGGCTGTGAACGTGCAACTTGCTGAGGATGTTGGAGATGTGTTTGCACACCGTGGTCTCCGAGATTCCCAACTGCTCCGCGATCTCCCGATTGCGCAGGCCGCGATGCACCAGATCGAAGACCTGCCGCTGGCGCCCAGTCAGCTGACCAAGCACCTCGCTCGGCGCCGAACGCGCGCGCCCCCCCACCGTGCGGCAGAGCTGGCGCACCAGCCGCCGCGCCGCCAGGCGCGAAAGCCCCAGCTCACCGCGCATCACGCCTTGCAACGTCGCCGTCAGCACACTCGCTGAGGTTTTGCGCGTCAGATACCCCGCGGCGCCCGCGATCACGGCCTCGTAGACGGAAGCGTCGTCGTCGTCCGCGCCCAGCAGAATGGCGTGGGCGGTGGTGTGCAGGGACGTCAGCATGCGCACGGCGGCGGTGCCGAAGCTCAGGTCGGTGATCGCCTCGACCAGAATGACATCCACCTGCCACGCCTGCCCGTAGGTGGGCGTGGAGCTGGCATCGGGAGAACTCTGATAAAAACTCGCCTGTACGGGAGGAGTACAGGACAGACTTTGCAGCATCGAGACGAGGGACTGGCCAAGCAACTGATTGCCACTCACCACAAGCACGCGCACACGACACCCCCGATCCAGTGCGGGCGGCGGCGTCTGCCGCACCGTCCCGCCGATTCCTGCCCATCGCGGTGTCTGCCATCAGGGTGTGATCACATGTGCGTGCGAGACGCTAAGCGCGCGGCGGCTCAAGCGAAGCGGGCAGAGCGCGCTGGCGTATGGCCTGGGACGAGCATCCTGAGCAACGTGCTGACTACACGCGGGCGCGGGGATGGCAAGCGACGCGCGACAAGCAACGATTGCTACGGCGCGCGTCTCGATCACTGGGATTATCTACTTGCTCATCCGAGCGCCTGATCGCCCACTCTAGGTTGAGTCAGCTTGAATGGTCGCCTACGCACCCCGCACGCTCATCGCACAACACACCGGACATCCTGACGGAGTAGAACGTAAAGGCTGAGGTGACGCCCCATTCCTCGACATTGAGGCCGCAACGCCCACCGAAGGGCATTTCATCATCAATTTTGATGCCAAATGGCAGCAGTTCAGTTTAAATTGTGAGAATAAGCGGCAAAGTGGTGGAACCCGAAGCCGTGGATTGATGCCATAGCTTCAATGGTGAGTTATAGAGTTCAGATAATATCGTATGATGGGTACATTATTGGATGGGTGCAGCGCATCGCGCGCAGGGCGGGCGCACGCCGCCGGTGAGCGGTGAGTGGCACGCGCTCTGCGGCGTCTTGTCAGACGTTTGAACGACACAGGCCGATGCATCCACCCGTCGCGGGAGGACGGGCGGGGCAGGACACCTGGCAGGACACCTGGCGTTCGAGGAGCAGACATATGGATGCCCCAGCGTTCGTGGCGGCCGCGGGCGGGCCGGCAGCGGCGGGGATGTGGGTGGTGTGGCTGCTGGCCGGCGGCGTGATGGGCGCGCTGGCCGCGCGCCTGAGCGAGCTTGGCCGTATCGGCTCGGCCGGCTACGTCGTCTCCGGCGCGCTGGGCGGGCTGTTCGGCGGCCTGGTGCTGGGTGCGCTCGGCGTCAACCTGGATGACCTCGTGTGGAGTATCGTCGCGGGCCTGGCCGGCGCACTGGCGCTGCTGCTGATCCTCAACGCCGTGCGCGGCGACCGCGGCATGGGCGGCGCTTCCGGCCACTAGTGAGCAGGCACGCTTCATCTCCCCATCCCTTCCCCCGCCTCGCGCACACGTCACCGCTGTTGTCTCCGCGCGCGTGGCCTCCGGTCACGCGCTTCTACATGCTTCCACGTCTCGTGAATCCTATCCCTCCAGCAGCAGCGATTCGGGGTCTTCGATCAGCTCTTTGACGCGCACGAGGAAGCTGACCGCTTCGGCGCCGTCTACGATGCGGTGGTCGTAGGAGAGGGCGAGGTACATCATGGGGTGGATGACGACCTGCCCGTCTTTGGCGATGGGCCGCTCCTCGATCTTGTGCATGCCGAGGATGCCGACCTGGGGATAGTTGAGGATGGGGGTGGAGAGCAGGGAGCCAAAGACGCCGCCGTTGGTGATGGTGAACGTGCCGCCTTGCAGCTCGTCCAGCGTCAGCGTGCGGGTGCGGGCGCGCTCGGCCAGGTCCGCGACGCCTTTTTCGATGGCGGCGAAGGTCAGGCTGCCGGCGTCGCGCAGCACGGGCACGACCAGCCCTTCGTCGGTGGAGACGGCGATGCCGATGTCGTAGTAACGCTTCAACACCATCTCGTCACCCTGAATCTCGGCGTTCAGGCGCGGGTATGCCTTGAGCGCGCCAATCACCGCGCGGGTGAAGAAGGACATGAAGCCGAGGCCCACGCCGTGCCGCTGCTTGAAGGCGTCGCGGCGGCGGGAGCGCAGATCGAGCACGGCCGACATGTCTACCTCGTTGAAGGTGGTCAGCATGGCGGCGGTGTGCTGCGCCTCCACCAGCCGCCGCGCGATGGTCAGCCGCCGCCGCGACAGGCGCACGCGCTCTTCGGGACGGGCCGGAGGACTTACCATTACCATAGAGGACACGGAGGACACGGAGGACACGGAGGGCAGAGGAGTGGGAGCAGGTGCGGGTGCGGGTGGGCGGGCAGCGGGCATGGCGGGGGGCGGTGTGGTGGCGGTGATGGTTGTCGTCGCCACTGTCGGCGCGGTGGGGGTGGCGCGATTGCCGGCGCTGGCGCCGTTGGCCTGGGCGGAGAGGTAGGTGGCGACGTCGTGATGGGTGACGCGCCCTTCGATGCCGGTGCCGGTGACATGGCGCAGGTCTACGCCGCGCTCGGACGCCATCTTGCGCGCCAGCGGCGTCGCGCTCACCGGCTCGCCGGATGACTCAGCGGGCATGGATGCTGGCTCGGCGGGTGCGGTAGCGCCGTCGGCGGCTGCGCCCTGCTGCGCTTCGGCGGCGGATGGTGTGGGCGCGATAGGCGCCGGTGCGGCGGCGGTTTGCGCTGTCTCGTCCACCACGGCCAGCACGGCGCCGATGCCGACCGTCGCGCCCTCGGGCGTGATGATGCGGCTCAGCGTGCCGGCGCCCGGCGCCGGCACCTCCATGTTGACCTTCTCGGTCTCCAGCTCGACCAGCGGCTCGCCCTCGGCGACCGCTTCGCCCTCATGCTTCAGCCAATGACCGACCGTCGCTTCGACGATGGACTCGCTCAGTTGTGGCACTGTGATCTCAGTTGGCATCTGGTACTCCCAGCGTCTCGATGCGGACGGCGCGCTCACCGGCGAGCGCCGCGTCCAGGATGCGCGCCTGCTCGCGCGTGTGGACCTCCGCCAAGCCTTCGGCCGTGGCCGCGCGCTCCGGCCGGCCGATGTAGCGCAGCGCCACACCCTCCGCCAGTAAGCGTTCCAGCCGCGGCGCGATGTAGCCCCAGGCGCCCATGTTGCGCGGCTCCTCCTGCAGCCAGATCACTTCGCGCAGGCGCGGGTAGTTGGCAAGCAGGCGGCGGAGCGCATCGGCCGGGAAGGGATAGAGCAGCTCGACACGCGCTGTCGCGATCCACTCTGCCGGGCGCTCGCGCGTCGCCGCCGCTGTGGTCGCCAAGTCCACCGCGACCTTGCCGCTACAGAGGATCAGCCGCTCGATCTCGCCACGGCGGGCTGCCGCATCCGCGTCTTCCAGCACCGGCTGGAAGCGGCCCTCGGCGAGATCGGCGAGGCTGGATGCGGCGCGCGGGTGGCGCAGCAGGCTCTTGGGCGTGAGCAGGATGAGCGGACGCGACGCGGTCGCCAGCGTCGCCGCCTGGATGCGCAGCAGATGGAAGTATTGGGCGGCGGTGGTGCAGTTGGCGACGCGCAGATTGTCTTCGGCGGCGAGCTGTAAGTACCGCTCGATGCGCGCGCTGGAATGCTCCGGCCCCTGGCCCTCGTAGCCGTGGGGCAGCAGCAGCGCCAGCGCCGGGAGCTGGCGCCACTTGGCGCGCGCCGCCGCGAGAAACTGATCGATCACCACCTGGCCGGCGTTGGCGAAGTCACCGAACTGCGCCTCCCATAGCACCAGCGATTCGGGCGCATGCACGCTGTAGCCGTACTCGAAGCCAAGCGCCGCCGCCTCGGAGAGTGGGCTGTTGTAGACGGCGAAGGATGCTTTGGCCTGGGGCAGCGCATCCAGCGGCGTGTAGATCGCGCCGGTCTGTTCATCGTGCAGCACCAGATGGCGCTGGCTGAAGGTGCCGCGCTCGGTGTCCTGCCCGGTGAGGCGAATGGGGGTGCCGTCCGCCAGGATGGCGGCGAAGGCGAGCGATTCGGCCAGCGCCCAGTCTATGCCGCCGGGTTTCGCGATGGCTTCGTGACGGCGTTGCAGCGTGCGCTCCAGCCGCGGATGCGGCGTGAAGCCGTCTGGACGCGCCAGCAGCGCGGCG